>CAZWRE010000147.1:0-10754 GCA_964636335.1 uncultured Sedimenticola sp.
CGATGACGTCGATGGGGTCCAGCACGTTGCCCTTGGACTTGGACATCTTCTGCCCCTCGGCGTCGCGCACCAGGCCGTGGACATAGACCTCGTGGAAGGGCACGTCGTCCATGAACTTCAGGCCCATCATGATCATGCGCGCCACCCAGAAGAAGATGATGTCGAAGCCGGTGACCAGCACGGAAGTGGGGTAGAAGGTTTTCAGACGCTCGGTCCGTTCCGGCCAGCCCAGGGTGGAGAAGGGCCACAGGGCGGAGCTGAACCAGGTGTCGAGGACGTCCTCGTCCTGGCGCAGGGGATAGTCGTCGGCCAGCCTGTGCTGCTCGCGCACTTCCTGTTCCGAGCGGCCCACATAGACGTTGCCCGCCTCGTCGTACCAGGCGGGAATGCGGTGGCCCCACCAGATCTGGCGGCTGATGCACCAGTCCTGGATGTTGCGCATCCATTCGAAATAGGTGTTCTTCCAGTTGTCGGGCACGAAGCGGATGCGGCCCGACTCCACCGCCTCGATGGCGGGTTTGGCCAGCGGCTCGATCTTTACGTACCACTGATCGGTGAGGAAGGGCTCGATGACCGCGCCGGAGCGGTCGCCGCGGGGCACCATCAGCTTGTGATCGTCGATTTTCTCCAGCAGCCCTTGCGCCTCCAGGTCGGCGATCATGGCCTTGCGCGCTGCGTAGCGGTCCATGCCGACGTATTTCTCCGGAATCAGGCCCTGATCCTCGGGCTCGTTGGCGCGAATGGCGGCATCCACGGTAAAGATGTTGATGAGCCCGCCATGGGGTTGCTCGGCGATGGCATTCTCGTCCCGGTGGCGGCGCCAGACCTCGTAGTCATTGAAGTCATGGGCCGGGGTGATTTTCACGCAGCCGGTGCCGAACTCGGGATCCACGTGCTCGTCGGCGATGATGGGAATCCTGCGCCCGGTGAGTGGCAGCTCCACGAACTCGCCCAGCAGGTGCTTGTAGCGCTCGTCGCCGGGATGCACGGCCACGGCGCAGTCACCGATCATGGTTTCGGGGCGGGTGGTGGCCACCACCAGGTGGCCGGTGCCGTTGGACAGGGGATAACGCATGTGCCACAGGTGACCGCTTTCCTCGGTGGACAGCACTTCCAGGTCGGAAACCGCCGTGTGCAGCACGGGATCCCAGTTCACCAGGCGCTTGCCGCGGTAGATGAGGCCTTCTTCATAGAGGCGCACGAAGACCTCGCGCACGGCCTCGGACAGGCCTTCGTCCATGGTGAAGCGTTCATGTTCCCAGTCCAGGGAGGCGCCCATGCGGCGAAGCTGGCGGGTGATGGTGCCGCCGGACTCCTTCTTCCACTGCCACACGCGCTCGATGAACTTGTCCCGGCCCAGGTCGTGACGGGTCTTGCCTTCGGCTTCCAGCAGGCGCTCCACCACCATCTGGGTGGCGATGCCCGCGTGGTCGGTGCCGGGCTGCCACAGGGTATTGTCCCCCTTCATGCGATGGTAACGGGTGAGGCCGTCCATGATGGTGTCCTGGAAGGCATGGCCCATGTGCAGGCTGCCCGTGACGTTGGGCGGAGGAATCATGATGCAGTAGCTGTTCTCGCCGCCTTGAGGGGCGAACCAGCCGTTCTCTTCCCAGGTCTGGTACCAGCGGGTTTCGATCTGTTTGGGGTCGAATGTCTTGTCCATCTTCGGTGCTTGGGTCAAGGAGCAGCAGGAAAGCGGTCAATTATAGGTGAAAACGGCTGCGGATGGCGCTGGTTTCCGTCAATTACCGACGGGGGAGGGAAGGTGGAGGAAATCAGGCCCTGCCGGGGTGAATCAGCAGGGCCTGATTTGCGTCAGAAAAAACTCTTGGAAGTAACCTTTTCAATGTCCTGAATGTCGGACCAGAGCAATTCGTCCGTCTGATAGTCGTAGAGGTTCAGCGTGATCTGGTAGGCCCGGGAAGCAGCCGAACCGTCGGTGCTGTAGATTTCTGAAATTTCGCCAAAGAGATGGTATTCGGAAGTCTTGTACTTGCGCTTGCGCTTGGAAGACTTGTCTGCAATGCCGGAACGGGACATGCGTGCCTCCATGCCGCCGTAGTCCCGCTGGTCCTGCTCGGAATCCAGGTCGGTGAGCACTCTAACCTTGCGAGACCGGATCAGGTAGGTGCGAATTCGATCCGACAGGCGCTTGGTGTCGATATGCTGGGTGGTCTTGTTCTTGATGCCACTGAAACGCACGATGGGTTTCTTGTCACCAATCACGGGATCCGCCAGTAGGGAATCCACCATGCGCAGGGCCGTGGATTGGACATCCTGGGCTTGCCAGCGATTGGTCTTGACTGCGGATTCTGCATTTGGGTTCCGGTAAACGGTTGGATTACTCTGGCAACCCGCCAGGCTCGCCACAGCTGTCAATATGGATGCAGCCAGCAGTTTTTTTTTCATGTTTTGTTGCTCCTCTCTCGTATCTTGTTTACGTCGATAAGTATTCAATTGTCTTGAAGTCGTTTCAACAACTTTATATCGATGACACCATTCACGGGAAGTCCGGCAGACGCCTGGTAGGCCTTGACCGCCTTGTAGGTATTGCTTCCGGCGATGCCATCCGGCTTGCCGGGGTTGAAACCCTTTTGCTGCAACAGGGTCTGAACCTGCAACACCATTTCCTTGAAGGCTTTCCCGACAGCAGCCATGGCTTCTCCGTCCAGCTTTCCGGTGGGAGAGAGGCCTCGCGTGCTCTGGAATGCCTGCAGCGCAGACCTGGTCTTGGGGCCGGGTACTCCGTCAGCAGGGCCGGCATCAAAGCCCAGGGCGTTGAGACGGGCCTGCAACTTGCGAATGCCATTCCGCAGACTGCTGGCCCGGCCAACCTTCACACCCGTCCTGGCATCGATATAGGCGGCCTGGGCAACGTATTTTCGTCCCAGCAGCCTCACATCCACCATCAGCACCTTGCCGCTCTTCATGGGGTAGATCTGGTTGAATACGGCATGGCCGGATTCGTCCAGCACCTTGATCCTGATTTCGGGTTGCCGGGTAAACAAGGTTCCGTAGTGGATGACCTTGGGCAATGATGTCCAGCTTCGGGTGTCAACATCTTCCATGAGTTCGTTCTTCACCGCGGCCAGCACGCTGCCCATCCAACCCATGCGTTCATTCATTTCCCGGTCCACTTCGGTATTGATGACGAGGCGCAGCAGGGCCCGGAAATAAATGCCGGGCAGCTTGTCGTTGAATGTCTTCAGCGCCAGGGCATCAAAATCCAGATCCTTTCCTGCCTGTCCATGGCGCTTTCCATCGGTGATCACCAGGCGGTATTCTTGATCGGGTTGGCGCTTGTAGCGAGGAATGGCGATCTTGGACATGGTGTAGGAGCGGGGATTGGGAATACGGATGTTCAGTTTCTCTATTCTCGGGCTGTATCCGGTATGCACGAAGACATGAACATTCTTCATCTGGTTCGGTACGGCAACGGCATTTTGATACAGCTTCCGATCCCGTTTCCTGACCACCTTGATCAGCTTCTGGTTCTGGGGGGCGCTGCGCAGGCCGCGATAGGTTGCCCAGCGCACAAAACGGTCTGCCACACCGGGGTTGTACTGCAGTGCCAGGGATTTGCCGAGGTCTATGGTGGCATCATCCAGCACCCGGTTGCCTTCGGTGGCCCGCTGCAACTCGTAGCCTATGGAAGAGAGATTGTAGGTGACGGCGTTCCTGTAGCCGTCCACCATGTCGGCAATGAGTGCTTTTTCTTCGTCGCTCAGGCCAGCCTGTTCCATGAAGCTGTTCCGGGTCTTGTTGACCTGTTCCTTCTGCAGGTCCCGGAGTGTATTCTGGTTTTGCTGCTTTTCCTTCTTCAGCTTTTCCCTGTCCTTGCGTTTTTCGTCCTCGATGAGGGATTGCTGGTGTTCGGCGCGACGTACTTCCACCATTGCACCTTCCAGGTCGCCCATCATCAGGTAGTTCTGGGTCTTCAGGGTGTGGAGAAAGACTTTTTCGTAGCCGGCCAGCTCATAGGGTGCCCCCAGGGCTTCGGTAAAAATGCTCTTGGCGCCCGCTTTCATCAAGCCGCTGAAATTGATGCTGGTCTTCATTTCCTCGTCCGCATAATGGGCATAGACGATTTCCAGGGCTTCGTTGCTGCGTTCATACATGCCGGCGTAGTGGTACAGAGCGCCAAGTTCCAGCAGCTTGATTACCGGTGTGTCCAGCTTGATGTGCTGTACACCATTATTGTCGGGCTTGGTGAGTACGCCTTTTTCCAGCTTGCGAATCTCGGCCACCAGTCCCTGTTGCTGGCCCATGAGATGGGCCGAGGACATGTTTTCTGCGTGTTTTGTGGCTGTTGTGCAGCCGCCCAGCCATATCAGCAGCAAGATAATGAGCAATCCATGCGGAGTGGTATTCATACGGAAGGATTCAATGACCCTGTTCATGTGGCCTCCTGGATGCATGCAACTAACGGCAGACGGCGCCGACTTCCACCCGGCCTTTCAGAATGCTTGCCCGGGACAGCTTGGAACGTGTTTCCGTAACCTTGATGACGCCGATCTGTTCCTCGTCACTGCCCAGTTGTTCGCCGGTGTCGGGGTCGATGATGGCTTCGCCCATGGAAAAAACTTTCAGTTTCTGTCCCACTTTCAGTGCGTCCTTGCCCCGATTGAGGGTGACCACGCCGCTGCTGGCATTGTAGTGAGCCACCTTCACGGGATAGAGGGCGGTGAGGATAATGTTGCCAGCCTGCTTGATGGCCCGGGAACGGGCGGAAGCCAGCGCGCCCTCCCGGCCGGGAATGCCACCTTCGCTTTCCATGCGCTTGAGGTAGTAGCCGCCTTTGGCCTTTTCCGAGGCGAGTATGCGGCTGGTTTCCGTTTCCACCAGCTTCAGAGCCAGTTGGAATCCCGCCTGCACGACCACCTCATCCTCGTTGACCAGAGGAATGCGTTCACGCTTCACCTGGGACCAGGCACTGGTGATGCGGGGGAACAGGAATACGCTCACGCCGGTTACCTTGCCCAGTTCCTGCATGGTGGCCGGATCAATGATGCCTTCCAGGGAGAGTTTCATTTCCTCGGACAGCTGCTTGAGCTTGTCCCTGTCCAGTACATCTACCTTGCCGCTCTTTACCAACTGGCTTTCCAGATCCAGGCGCACGGTTTCTTTTAGACTGCTGGATATGCCACGCCCGCCTTCGACTGGCATCACGGCCACCCGAAGCTTGCCGCCAGCAAGGATGTTCTGGCTGAAGATCAGAAAAAAAATGAGAAGAATCGGACAGATCGAGTTTTTGGCATTATTCATGGTGATTTGCCCCTGTGATGTTACAGATCATCCAGTTGAGAAGGGATATCGGGGTTGACCGCAGCTACCTTGACCAGGGTTTCCTGTGATTTGACGATCTGCTTCACACGCTCCCGGCTGGCCACTGTCATGGTCAGGCTGGGTTTGGAAACAATGGTTTTGCGAGTGACATTCTCGGGCTTGAGAACCCGTACATGCACCAGGTCGCCACTTTCCCGAACCACGGCAAAGGTGCCTTCGCCGTACTTGCGGTTCAGTGCTTTCAGCAATACCGAGTCCACATAGTTGGTAAACTCTTCCCGGGTGCCCACATAGTCGATATCGAACAGGGCCTCGGCCCCACGGTGATATTCCTTGAAACGCACCCCGGTAATGGAGCGGGCGCTGAGCAGGTCGCGTTTCATGTCTTGGGCGATGCGCCTGCTGGACAGGCCGTAGATGCCGAAAACCAGGCTGCGGGTGGGTGTGGCCACATAATCCTTGAATACCTGGTCGGAAAACAGTTCGCCCGCCATTTTTCCCACCGCCAGTATGGCTTCGTCTTCATCGTTGTAGGTCTTGCGGCTGGAGCGGAAGTTCTTGCTGAAGATAATCTCATTGGTCTGGGTGGCGACGGCCCGCACGGACCAGCTGGTGAGAGACACGGTGCGAACCGTCATGCCGGCCACGTAAACCGGGGGATTGCGCCGCAATTTCACCTGGCCGGTGATCATCACATCCACCGGCTTGCGTCCCACGCCATAGCGGGCTGCTTCGATTTCTCCCTGTTCCAGCTTGAGGAGGCGGGACTGGGCGGCTATGTCTTCTTCCATGCCCTGCCAATCCACCAGGCGGTAGCCGTATTCGTGCAGGCGATTGGCAATCTCGGTTTCACACACATCGCAACGCTGGATGACGCGCTTGTTTTCGTCGGAAATGACGTCAATCTTCACCGCGAAGGTCGGGTTGCCATGAGCCTTGATCATGCCCTGGCGTTGACTGCGGCTGAAATCCGCCATGCTTTCGGCCAGAGGCCTGGTATAGACCTCGGCCTTGATCCAGACATGATAGAAGCCATCGGGTTGCACCTTGCCGTCCACGATCTTGATGATGCGCTTGATGAAACCCTGGTAGCGGGTTTGGATGGTGTCCGAAATGGTCTGATAGTTTTCCACCAGGGTGCTGGAATCCACGAAAGCGCCTACAGCCTTTTCCAGTACCTGGCGCTTGGCATCTTTCAGGGCTTCGTCATAGGCAACACGCCTGTCCTTGTAGAATTCACCATCGGACAGGCCCTCGGCCGTAACTACCATGACATTGTCTTCAGACCAGGATTCTTCCGCCAGGGCAGGGGAGGCCAGGCCAAGTGCGCCAAGGGTCATGCACAGGAAAAACACGTACTGAAAAAACATCTTGTGTTCACAACGCATCGATGGGGTCCTCGGGTTGGAGCTCGCTGGTAGCGCCGGCAGCGGGCATGGGCTTTTCCTTCGGAGAAACAGTAGGGGCGGCGTCTTTTTTCGATTCCCGGCATATCTGTTCCAGAAAGTCAGCGGACAACTGGGGAAGAAAGCGTTCCATGAGAGCGGGAAGCTGCTCTGAAACGCCCAGGCCAGCTTTTCGAAATCGCCTGTAGGCAGTGGCGAGATCCTTTCCGGAAAGGGCGGACTGTGCCTTGAGGTCTATCTGAACCGATACATTATAGAGACCGTCGGCCATTCCTTTGATGGGGCGCTGGGAAGCCCGGACTATTGCGCGAACCATCAGCGTGGCCTGCAATTCCCGGGCCAGTTCCAGGGCGCCCACGGCATCTCCCATGGCAATGAGCTGTTGCTGCCGCCGGGTCAGTGCCCTGGTGGCCAGATCCGGGTCTATGATGACAAGGCCCTGATCAGCCAGATTGGCCCGCAGCTGGTCGGCTGCCGCCTCTCTTTCCTGGGCGCTACTCCCCGGAATATGAATTTCCGCATTGAAATACGCCCGCTGTTCCTCAAGACAAGTATGAAGGTCTTCCGCCCTGACGGTTATACTGACCAATACCGCCAGGCAAAGTGCGAATTGTGTCAGCCCCCTGAACATGGTTGCTCCTGCTTGGTTGTTTCATGCCGACTGGTCTTCCGCTGCAGGCCAGCCTTGTATATGGCAGCCCGCGGGAGCAGGCCGCCATTCCCCGTCGTATATCAGCGAATCAGCTGGCTGCCGCCGGTATCTGGTGAGGTGTCGGGAACGACTACAGCGGGAGCCCCCTTGATTTCCTGCCCCTGGGTGGGGATGTCGAAGCTGGCGGCTTCCACAGAACTCTTCTTGCGAACGAAGTTTTCCGCGCTGCTGCCGGCCGTGTCGGACATGTCGTCAACAGGAGAACCGTAGCCGGTGACTTCCACGTAGTTGTCTTCCGTGTACTGGATGGTCTGGCCAACCACATCCCGCACCCAACGGGCATTCAGCCTGAGGGTGACGAAGGCGTTGCCGTCTTCCGTCCAGCCGAATTCCTTGACTTCCGCGCCCCAGATGGCGGCCAGCACGCGGGTGCGAACCCGGTCGTTTTCCAGAACGAAGTTCTTTACCCGGGTTTCGGAAGCGACATCCTGGCCGACGATGACTTTGGCCATTTCATCATAGGCGTTGAGTTCGGCGGCACGCAGGGCCTTCAGTGCCGGCATGTAGGTGGGGGTGGAAGTGGCAAAGGCCGTGCGTCGGATGACGATATCGCCATAATCGATGTCCTTGCCGATGATGTTTTCCACAGCACCCACGTTGATGTAGGCAGTGGCCTTGGCAATGTCCTTTTCCTTGTCGTACTGGATTCGCTCGAACTTGATGCCTTTGATGGAAGCAGCGACCTTGGATTCGATCTTGTAGTAGTCCGAGGGACGATTCGCCCACAGGGCGTTACTGCGGATCTTCAGACCGATGACGCTTTCCACGATGGCACGCCGGGCAAGATCCTTGGCCTTCTGTACCGTCATCAGTTGCTTGTTGCCTGCTGCCGAAACCGCCATGGGCAATATCAGGCCAATGGTTACCAGTATCATCACGAGTTTGTTGATATGTTTTTTCATCATTCTTCCTCCGGAAGTTGCTACTTGAAACCCTAACCGTGGACGGGACATTCAGTGTCCGGAATGTTCCGTGCGCGGAATCTCTTCAAAAATCACATACTCGACGGCATCCGCCGGTTGTGTGCCGCTGTCAAAGGGAAAGCTGCCTTTTTCTATGCCGTTCTTGATCTCGAGATCATCGATCACCACTTCCAGGCGACCGTTCGGCAGCTGTTTAACCCTTCCCCTGAGCGATATGCTTGCGTTTTCCGGCACTGCGCCAAGCTTGTTCACCACCTGGCGACTAAGCAGAAATGCCCGAGCCTTTTCCCTTTCCATCAATTCCTGATTGCCGGCAAATGTCAGGGATGCCAATGGCAGAATCAGGGTGGCCAGCAAAGCCTGTCTGATAGTTACCATTGTCCTTCCCTGAGCGCCTTGCCGCCGCCTTTCATCTTGCGCTCCTTCTTCACTTTCGGCGGCCTGGAAGGCTTGCGGCAGATCTTGTTCAGCTTTTCCATGCCGGCTTTTGCCTGCATGTATTCCGGGTTGATTTCCAGGGCGCGCTTGTAGGCTTTTCTGGCGGGGGTGCAGGACTTGTCCATGCGATGGATCTCCCCCATATAGAAGTAGGCCTCGTAGTTGGCGGGATCGGTTTCCACGACCTTTTCCGCCTGGGCCAGGGCCGGCTTGTATTTGCCGTCGTCATAATACAAGCGCACCAAGGCCATCCGCGTATCGCTGTCTCCGGGGACCATGTCCAGATAGGTGAGATAGGCCTTTTCGGCCCGTCCTCTATGCCCCAGCCTGGCGTGGGCATCCCCCACGCATTTGAAGGCGCGCGGATTGGCATTGGGCTCTCGTGACGCTTCCTCGCACCACTTGAGCATGGAAGCATAGTCACCTCTTGCCCCTTCCTGCTCACCCCGCTGCAGATTGGTAGTCGTGCAGCCGGCGATTGCCACGGAAGCGAGCAAGCTGGTCAACAAGGCCTTGTGGTGTTTGAGTATGTGCATATTGGTCCCTCCGGGTATATGAATTACTGTGGTCTGCCTGCAGGGTCAGAGGTTGTTCTAGTGCCTATAACGGAAATCATTGATCGATTGGCTCATTCCCCACGGGATTGTTTTCCTTGTCCTTGAAACCATGCGGGACAACAAATATCCGTACGCATGGTTTTCTGGGCGAGGACAACGTGGTGGTACTTGAAATTGTTCATTCGAGTTGACATGACTCATAAAGAATGGCTTCTCGTCCACAAGGCGCAGGCGTTTCTTTCGATTCTGCCGGACCGTTTCCGGTTGGCAGGGTGGGCGGGCTGATCCTGGGGGTTTCCGGGATGGCTTTTCGGATACCGTTTTATAAGTAAAGGCGTTATCATTGCCCCCCAATCGGAAAGCAATCTCGCAGGACAATCGACCCATCGTTACGCCAACCGTCATTTCCCGGTCAGAACACAACATCTCCAGGGCGAACATTTCCGAACCGGCCCTGAAGGTGCTGTATCGCCTAAAAAAGAGTGGCTACCAGGCCCACCTGGTGGGGGGAGGCGTGCGTGACCTGCTGCTGGGGCGCGAGCCCAAGGATTTTGACGTGGCCACGGACGCCACGCCGGAACAGGTCAAGGCCTGCTTCAGTAATGCCCGCATCATTGGTCGGCGTTTCCGTCTGGCGCATGTGCGCTTCGGACGGGAGATCATCGAGGTGGCGACGTTTCGCAGCATGCAGTTCCAGCAGGCCGAGCAGTCGGATCAGGGCATGGTGCTGCGGGATAATGAGTTTGGCACCATAGAGGAAGATGCCCTCCGCCGGGATTTCACGGTAAACGCCCTTTACTACAACATCTCGGATTTTTCCGTCATCGATTACAGCGGCGGCATGGCGGATCTGGAAGCCGGTCTGCTGCGCCTGCTGGGGGATCCGGAAACCCGCTACCGGGAGGATCCCGTGCGCATGCTGCGGGCGGTACGCTTTGCCGCCAAGCTGGGTTTCAATATTGAAGCGGCCACCGAGGAACCCATTGCCCGCCTGGGGCATTTGCTGGCGGAGGTGCCTTCCGCGCGCCTTTACGAGGAAGTGCTCAAGCTGTTCATCAGTGGTTATGCCGTCAGCGCTTTCGAGAAGCTGCGTCATTACGGTCTTTTCGGCCAGTTGTTTCCACAGACAGAAGAAGCCCTGTCTTACGAGGATCATGAATTTCCCCTGACCCTGGTACTCAAGGGACTGGAAAATACCGACAGGCGCCTGGCCCAGGACAAGCCCGTGACGCCGGCCTTCCTGTTTGCCGTATTGCTCTGGGAGCCCCTGCGCCGCATCGCCGAGGATCTGCAGGGGGAGGGCATGCCTTTCTACCAGGCACTGCAGGAAGCGGGCAACCTGGTTATCACCCGCCAGGTGCAGCGGGTGGCCATTCCCCGTCGTTTCTCCACGCCCATGCGCGAGATCTGGACCCTGCAGGCCCGTTTCCAC
>CAZWRE010000148.1:0-40007 GCA_964636335.1 uncultured Sedimenticola sp.
TGGCGCCTCCCTGGGCGGCGGCAATGCCTTCCAGGTAAGCCAGTCCCTGACCGCGGTGAAACAGCAGATTCCCTATCTGGCGGAGGAGCCCTGGATCTATGGCCTGACAATGAGTTTTCTGGTGGGTGTGGTCATCATCGGCGGCATTCGCCGCATCGCCCATGTGGCCGAAGCTGTCGTGCCCACCATGGTCGGCATCTATCTGGCGGCGGCGGGCTGGATCGTGTTCTCCAACGCGGAGAAGGTGCCCGAAGTATTTGCCCTGATCTTTTCCAGCGCCTTCAACATGGAAGCGGGCATGGGCGCGTTCGTCGGTATTATCGTGCAGGGTTTCAAGCGGGCGGCCTTTTCCAGCGAGGCGGGTATCGGTTCCGCGGCCATTGCCCATTCCACGGCGCGCACGCCTTATCCCGTGCGTCAGGGCATCGTGGCGCTGATGGAGCCTTTCATTGACACGGTGGTGATTTGCACCATGACCGCCCTGGTGATCATCATCACCGGGGTGTACGATGCCAATGGCCAACACGCGGAGCTCATTGCCAACAACCAGGGGGCGGCGCTTACCGCCATGGCCTTCGGCAGTGTCATCAGCTGGTTCCCCGTGGTGCTGTCCATTTCGGTCGTGCTGTTTGCCTACTCCACCATGATCTCCTGGTCCTATTACGGCGAGCGCTGCTGGACCTATATGTTCGGTGAGCGCTGGTCCATGATCTACAAGGTGGTGTTCGTGCTGGTGGTGGTGGCCGGATCCATCAGCAATGCCTCCGCCGTGCTGGACTTCAGTGATCTTCTGCTCCTGTCCATGGCCTTTCCCAACATGTTCGCCCTGTATGCCCTGAGCGGGCGGGTGAAGCGCAGACTGGACAGCTATCTCGACAAGCTGCGCAGCGGCGAACTGGCCAGGGAAGTGGGGCGCGGCTGATGGCGATAGTGGAAAAGTCGGCCCTGGTGCCCGTGTCAGCGGAAACCCTGTTCGAGATTGTCAATGATGTGGAGAGCTATCCCGAGTTCCTGCCGTGGTGCAAGGATGGACGTTTGCTGTCCCGCACCGAGGATGAGCTCTGTGGCGAGATCGTTGTGTCCAAGGCCGGCGTGACCAAGGCCTTCTCCACCTGCAACCGGCTCCATCCCCACCACCGCATCGACATCCATCTTCGCGAAGGGCCTTTTCGCAAGCTCGAAGGCGCCTGGGAATTCAATGAGCTGCGGAGGGACGCCTGCAAGGTGATACTGCGCCTGGAATTCGAATTTTCCAGTGGCCTCATGGACAAGGCTTTTGGTATCGTGTTCGCACAGATTGCCAACTCGCTGGTGGATGCCTTCTGCAAGCGCGCCAACGAACTGGCCAGAGGAGCAGCAAGATGATTCAGGTTGAAGTTGCCTACGCCCTGCCGGAGGAGCAGATCGTTCATGTGGTGGAGGGCGAGCCGGGAATGACCGTGGAACAGGCCATACAGGCTTCCGGCATTCTGGATGCCCATCCCGAGATCGATCTGGCCAGGAACAAGGTGGGCGTATTCGGCAAGGCGGCCAAGCTGGACGCCGTACTCTATCCCGGTGACCGGGTGGAGATCTACCGCCCGTTGATTGCCGATCCCAAGGAAGCGCGGAAGAAGCGTGCCAGCCAGGGCAAGCAGTTGCGCAAGGGCGGGGGGAAGACAGCGGACAGCAACAAGGACAAGCAATAAAAAGCCAAATTAATCAATAGCTAATGAGATGCACGCGTTCCCTTTCGATGGATCGCGTCTTATTTATTTGATTGCCTGTCTTGACGCTCGGGACAAAAAAAACTATTATCGCGCCGCATGAGAGGGCAGGAAGCCCGGTTGCGGTTGTTCGCCGGATGGCGTGACAGTAGGGTTTTTCCAAACGTGAATTCCCTGGGACCCCGTTTACGGGGTTTTTTGTTGCTGGAAGATCAGGAATGGGCCTCGTGCCCATTTTTTTGTTTTTGGAGATTTTGAGCGCTCAATGCAGAAGGCATCGGCAGGATTGCAGGAAATCGTGCGTGGCGTGGTGGAGCCCATGGGCTACGAGCTGGTAGGGGTGGAATACCTCGCGGGCTACCAGGGCGGCAACCTGCTGCGCGTCTATATTGACCATGAAAATGGCATCAATGTGGACGATTGCGCGGCTGTGAGTCATCAGCTCAGCGGTGTGCTGGACGTGGAAGACCCGTTGCCGGGACAGTACAGCCTGGAAGTTTCCTCTCCGGGGCTGGATCGCCCCCTGTTCGATGCCGAGCAGTTCGAGCGCTACATCGGGCACAAGGTGAATGTACGGCTGGATCCGTCCATTGGCGGCAGGCGCAAGTACAAGGGCCTGTTGCTGGGGCTGGAAGAGGATCACATTCTGGTAGAGGTGGATGGAGAAGTCTATCCTTTATATCTGGACCAGATTCAGGAGGCTCGTCTTGTCCCGGAATTCTGAAAGAAAGTTGAAAAAGCCCTTCCATGGGCTTGTTCAATGCGGAAACAGGAAAAAGCGGTTTCCTGTCTTTTCCATTTCCAATGCCCCGGGGGTACTGGAAATGACAATATGTCCCTGTGTCGCGCACAGGGTATCGAACAACGGTGTTTTTCAACACCCTGTTGATTTAACGAGGGTATCACGATGACCAAAGAGATCTTGTTCGTCGTAGACGCAGTGTCTAACGAGAAAGAAGTCGAAAAGGACATTATTTTCGAAGCCATCGAGGCGGCGCTTGCTTCTGCAACACGGAAAAAACATGGCGGGGACATCGAGGTCCGCGTGGTCATCGACCGGGAGACCGGAGATTACGATACCTATCGCCGCTGGCTGGTGGTGGACGACAGCGAGACGCCGGTGCTGGAGAATCCCAAGTCGGAAATCACCCTCAGCGCCGCCCGCGCCGAGAATCCCGACGTTCAGCCCGGTGAGTACATCGAAGAACCCATGGAATCCATCGAGTTCGGTCGCATCGCCGCCCAGACGGCCAAGCAGGTCATCGTGCAGAAGGTACGCGAAGCCGAGCGTGCCAAGGTGGTGGAGGCCTACGAGGACAAGGTGGGACAACTGGTCACCGGCGTGGTCAAGCGCCTGGATCGCGGCGCCATCATCCTGGATCTGGGCAGCAATGCCGAGGCCATCATTCCCCGCAGCGACGTGATTCCAAAGGAACCGGCGCGCATCGGTGACCGCCTGCGCGGTTATCTCAAGGAAATCCGCACCGATGTGCGTGGCCCTCAACTGTTCGTGTCACGCACTGCGCCTGAACTTCTCATCGAATTGTTCAAGCTGGAAGTGCCGGAAGTGGGTGACGGTCTCATCGAGATCCTGGGCGCCGCCCGTGATCCCGGCCGCCGCGCCAAGATCGCCGTGCGCACCAACGATCCCCGCATCGATCCCGTGGGCGCCTGCGTGGGCATGCGCGGCTCCCGGGTGCAAGCCGTGTCCAACGAGCTGGCCGGTGAGCGGGTGGATATCATCCTCTGGGACGAGAACCCGGCCCAGTTCATCATCAACGCCATGTCTCCGGCGGAAGTATCCTCCATCGTGGTGGACGAGGATGCCCATTCCATGGATATTTCCGTAAAGGAGGAAAATCTTTCCCAGGCCATCGGTTCCGGCGGCCAGAATATCCGCCTGGCCAGCCAGCTCACCGGCTGGACCCTGAATGTGATGAGCGAGGAAGAGCTGGCGGAGAAGGTGGACGCCGAGGCCCAGCAGTACGTGCAGGCCTTCATGGAGCAGTTGGACGTGGATGAGGAAGTCGCCGTCATCCTGGCCCAGGAAGGCTTCACCACGGTTGACGAGATCGCCTTCGTGCCGGAAGAGGAGCTGCTGGCCATAGAGGAATTCGACGAGGACATCGTTGCCGAGCTACGCAGCCGCGCCAGCGACGCCCTGCTGACCAACGCCATTGCCCAGGAAGAGAACCTTTCCGATGCGGAACCCGCCGAGGATCTGCTCAACATGGAAGGCATGAGCGAGGATCTGGCCCACCAGCTTGCCTCGGTGGGGGTGGTCACCATGGAAGACCTTGCCGAGCAATCGGTGGACGAGCTCATGGAGCTCGAGGGCATGGACGAAAAACGCGCCGGTGAACTCATCATGACCGCACGGGCGCCATGGTTTGAAGAAGCGGAATCAGAAACAGAGTCCGAAGGCTAGGAGGTATTGGCATGAGCGATATAACAGTCAGCCAGTTGGCCGCCGCCGTAGGTGTTCCGGTAGATCGTCTGCTGCAGCAACTTGCCCAGGCGGGGCTGGAAAAACAGAGTGGTGACGATGCCGTTACCGCCGAAGAGAAGATCGAGCTTCTGAACTACCTGCGCCGCAGTCACGGCAAGAAGGAGCCGGTGGCCAAGGCAGCCAAGACCGGCAAGGTGACCCTGAAGCGCAAGACCACCACGGAGCTCAAGCAGCCCACCTCCGCCCGTTCGCCTTCTGCGCGTGCCGCGCGCACGGCCAAGACAGTGAACGTGGAAGTGCGCCGTAAACGCACCTATGCCAAGCAGCCCGCGGCGGAGACCGACAAGGAACGCCTGCTGCGCGAAGCGGAGGCCGCCAAGAAGGCCCTGGCCGAGCAGGAAGAACAGCGTCGCATTGCGGAGGAGCAGGAGCGCGCCCGCCGCAAGGCCCAGGAGGCCTTGCTGCAGGCAGAGAAGGAAGAGAAGCAGCGCGCAGAGGAGGCCCGCACCCGCGCCGAGGAAGAAGAGCGTGCCCGGATCGAGGCCGAGAAGAAGCAGAAGGAGCGGGATCTGGAACTGGCCCGCCGCGCGCAGGAACAGCGCAAGAGCCAGCAGGAAGCCCGTGAACGAAAGGAAAAGGCCCAGCGCCGGGCAGAGGCTGGTCGTCCCGGTCGAGGCCGCAAGGAGCTCCACGTGGCCGCCGGCAAGAGCGGTCGCCGCAAGCCCACGCGCAAGAAAGGTGGCCGTGATGCGGCGCAGGGGGACATGGATCATGGTTTCCAGAAGCCAACGGCGCCGGTGGTTCGTGAGGTAAAGGTGCCCGAGAACATCAGCGTGGGCGACCTGGCCCAGCAGATGTCCGTGAAGGCCGCCGAGGTCATCAAGGAGCTCATGAAGATGGGCATGATGGTAACCATCAACCAGGTGCTGGATCAGGACACCGCCGCTCTGGTGGTGGAGGAAATGGGTCACAAGGTCATCTTCCAGAAGGAAGAGGACGTGGAAGACAAGCTGCTGGCGGAGATCTCCGAAGAACCCCAGGGCGAACTGCTGCCGCGTGCCCCGGTAGTCACCATCATGGGCCACGTCGATCACGGCAAGACCTCGCTGCTGGACTATATTCGCAAGTCCCGGGTGGCCGAAGGCGAGGCCGGCGGCATTACCCAGCACATCGGCGCTTACCGGGTGGAAACCGGCCACGGCACCATCACTTTTCTGGACACACCGGGCCACGCGGCCTTTTCCGCCATGCGCGCTCGCGGCGCCAAGGCCACGGACATCATCATCCTGGTGGTGGCGGCAGACGATGGCGTCATGCCCCAGACCAAGGAAGCTGTGCAGCATGCCAAGGCGGCCGGGGTGCCCCTTATCGTGGCGGTAAACAAGATCGACAAGCCCGAGGCCCAGCCTGACCGTGTCATGCAGGAGCTGGTGGCCGAGGAAGTGGTGCCCGAGGACTGGGGTGGAGACACCCAGTTCGTACAGGTTTCCGCCAAGACGGGACAGGGCATCGATGACCTGCTGGACGCCATTCTGCTGCAGGCCGAGATACACGAGTTCAAGGCGCCCGTGGAAGGGCTGGCCCAGGGCACCATCGTCGAGTCCAGCCTGGACAAAGGGCGGGGACCCGTGGCCACCGTGCTGGTGCAGTCCGGCACCCTGCACAAGGGTGACGCCGTGGTGGCGGGCGTGGAATACGGTCGAGTGCGCGCCATGTTCGATGAGAACGGCAAGCCCGTAAAGGAAGCCGGTCCCTCCACCCCCGTGGAAGTGCTGGGCTTGTCCGGCACACCCCAGGCCGGCGACAGCCTGGTGGCACTGAAGGACGAGAAGAAGGCCCGCGAAGTGGCCGAGATGCGCCGCGAACAGCAGCGAGACTCCCGCCTGGCGGAACAGAAGGCTGCCAAGCTCAATGAGATGTTCAGCCGCATGGGTGAGGGCGACGTGGCCTATGTGAACCTCATCATCAAGGCTGATGTGCAGGGTTCTGTTGAAGCCCTCAAGGAGTCCCTGCAGAAGATTCATACGGATGAGGCCCGGGTCAAGATCGTGGCTGCCGGGGTGGGTGGCATCAACGAATCCGATGCCAACCTGGCACTGACGTCCGGCGCCGCCATCATCGGCTTCAACGTGCGGGCGGATGCCGCGGCACGCAAGGTCATCGAGGAAAGTGACCTGGACGTGCGCTACTACAGCATCATCTATGAGGTCATCGACGATGTGAAACAGGCCGTGGCGGGTCTGCTTTCACCGGAGATCCGCGAGGAGATCATCGGCCTGGCGGAAGTGCGTGACGTGTTCCGCTCCTCCAAGCTGGGGGCCATTGCCGGCTGCATGGTGGTGGAAGGCGTGGTCAAGCGCCACAGCCCCATCCGCGTGCTGCGTGACAATGTGGTCATCTTTGAGGGTGAGCTGGAATCCCTGCGCCGTCACAAGGACGATGTCAATGAAGTGAAGGCCGGCACCGAATGCGGTATCGGCGTGAAGAACTACAATGACGTCAAGCCCGGTGACCAGATCGAGGTCTTCTCCCGTACCGAGGTGCAGAGAGAGCTGTAATGAAGGAGTTCAGCCGCGCCGACCGTATCGGTTCCCAGATGCAGCGGGAGCTGGCCCTGCTGCTGCGGGATGCGGTGAAGGATCCGCGCCTGTCCGAGGTGACGGTGCAGGAAGTGCGCGTGACCCGGGACCTGTCCCATGCCAAGGTGTATTTCACCGTGCTGGACAAGTCCGAAGCCGAGTTCTTCACCGGCCTGCTGGGCAAGGCGGCGGGATTCCTGCGCCGCCGCCTGGGGCAGGTGATGAAATTGCGCACGGTGCCTGAACTGAAATTCGTCTATGACAGCTCCATCGAGGAGGGTCAGCGCCTGGAAGCCCTCATCGAAAAGGCCGTGGCCAGTGACAGCGGGGAAGACGATGGGTAAACGCCGTCGCCGCCGTGGGCGCAACATCACCGGCATTTTGTTGCTGGACAAGCCTTCGGGACTGACCTCCAATGCCGCTTTGCAGGAGGTCAAGCACCTGTACAAGGCGCAGAAGGCCGGGCATACAGGCAGCCTTGATCCCCTGGCCACGGGCATGCTGCCCCTGTGCTTCGGCAATGCCACCAAGATTTCCGCCTTCCTGCTCGATGCAGACAAGCGTTACCAGGTGCGCGTGAAGCTGGGCGAGACTACCAGCACTGCTGATGCCGAGGGTGAGGTCATTGAAAGCTGTCCCGCCGATCACATCACGGAAACGGATGTGCTGGCGGTGCTGCCGCGGTTCACCGGCGAGATCGAACAGATGCCGCCCATGTATTCCGCCGTCAAGCACAAGGGACAGCGGCTTTATGAGCTGGCCCGCCAGGGGTTGGAAGTGGAGCGTGAGGCGCGCCGCATCACCATCTTCGACCTGCGCTTGACCCGCTTTGAGGGTCCCGAATTCGACCTGGACGTGCACTGTTCCAAGGGCACTTATGTGCGCACCCTGGCGGAAGACATGGGCAAGGCCCTGGGTGTGGGTGCCCATGTGAGCATGTTGCGCCGCACCCAGGTCGGCCCCTTCCATGAAGATGGCATGGTGACCATGGAGCAGCTGCAACAGGCCGTCGAGGAGGAAGGCATGCAGGGGCTGGACAACCTGCTGCTGCCCATAGAGGCCGGTTTGGCGCACTGGCCTGCCGTGCGCCTGGGAGCGGACAGCAGCTTCTACATCAAGCAGGGCCAGGCCGTGCAGGTGCCCAAGGCGCCTACCGAGGGCTGGGTGCGCATCTATGGTGTGGATGACGAGTTCATCGGTGCCGGAGAGATTGATGAGGATGGCCTGGTTGCGCCGCGCCGAATGTTGGCGAACCTGGGCTGAATATAGGATAATAACCTTTTTATTTTGGCTGAAAACGGGGTTTTCGGCTTTTTTGTGTATCGCCGGTTCCGCCTGAACTCATTGTCGGACGGAACGTTGCATATCGCAGGCGAGTATTTCTACTGGAGAAAATATCATGGCAATGAGTGCAGAGATCAAGAAACAAATCGTGGAAGAATACGGCAAGGGCCCCAACGATACCGGCTCCACCGAAGTGCAGGTCGCCCTGCTGACCTGGCGCATCAATGACCTGACGCCCCATTTCAAGGAGCACAAGAAGGATCACCATTCCCGCCAGGGCCTGATCCGCATGGTCAACTCCCGCCGCAAGCTCCTCGACTATCTCAAGAGCAAGGATGTTGAGCGCTATCGTGAACTGATCAAGCGCCTCGGCCTGCGTCGTTAATCTCAAGCGAAGGAAACCCTCAAGTGACTGCAATCAAGAAAGAGTTCCAGTTCGGCGATCATAAAGTGACGCTGGAAACCGGGGAAGTCGCCCGTCAGGCAGACGGCGCGGTAATCATCAACATGGAAGATACCGTGGTGCTGTGCACCGTGGTGGGCGCCAAGCACGCGATGGAAGGCCGTGACTTCTTTCCCCTGACCGTCGATTACCAGGAAAAGACCTATGCCGCGGGCAAGATTCCGGGTGGTTTCTTCCGTCGCGAGGGTCGTCCTTCCGAGAAGGAGATCCTGGTGGCTCGTCTCATCGACCGGCCCATCCGTCCCCTGTTTCCCAAGGGATTCACCAACGAGGTGCAGGTAATCTGCACGGTGATGTCCCACAATCCCTACGTGGATCCGGAAATTCCTTCCCTCATCGGCACCAGCGCGGCCCTGGCCATTTCCGGGCTGCCTTTTCAGGGGCCCATAGGCGCGGCCCGCGTGGGCTACAAGGATGGAGAATACCTGCTCAATCCTCCGGGCACCGGCCTGAGCGAGGTGACTGACCTGGATCTCGTGGTTGCAGGTACGGATCAGGCCGTGCTGATGGTCGAATCCGAGGCCCGCGAGCTGTCCGAGGAAGTGATGCTGGGCGCCGTGCTGTTCGGTCACGAGCAGATGCAGGTGGCCATCCAGGCCATCAAGGAACTGGCCGAGGAAGTGGGCAAGCCCACCATGGAGTACAGCGTTCCCGAGGAAGACAGCGCCCTGGCGGACAAGGTTGCGGAGATTGCCGGTGCCGGCATCGGTGAAGCCTATACCATCGTGGACAAGATGGACCGCTACGCCAAGCTGGATGAGGTCAAGGCCGCCACTATCGAGGCCCTGTGTTCCGGTGACGATCCCCAGTGGAGCGAGGAGCAGGTTGCCGCCGCTCTGGACAAGCTGAAAAAGAAGACCGTGCGCGGTCGTATCCTGGCCGGTGAGCCGCGTATCGACGGCCGTGATACCAAGACCGTGCGCAACATCAGCATCAAGACCGGCGTGCTGCCACGCACCCATGGTTCGGCCCTGTTCACCCGTGGTGAAACCCAGGCTCTGGTGATTACCACCCTGGGCACCGAGCGTGACGCCCAGATCGTGGATGCCCTGGATCGTTCCTACCGCGAGCCCTTCATGCTGCACTACAACTTCCCGCCATTCTGCGTGGGTGAGACCGGTCGTGTGGGCAGTCCCAAGCGCCGCGAGATCGGTCATGGGCGCCTGGCCAAGCGGGGCGTGCTGGCAGTGATGCCCACTCTGGAAGACTTTCCCTATTCCATCCGCGTGGTTTCCGAAATCACGGAATCCAACGGCTCCTCCTCCATGGCGTCCGTGTGTGGCACCAGTCTGTCCCTGATGGACGCCGGCGTGCCCGTGAAGGCGCCGGTAGCCGGCGTGGCCATGGGCCTGATCAAGGAAGGCGATGACTTTGCCGTGCTCACGGATATTCTGGGTGACGAGGATCACCTGGGTGACATGGACTTCAAGGTTGCCGGCACCGAGAACGGCATCAATGCCTTGCAGATGGACATCAAGATCAACGGCATTACCCGGGAAATCATGGAAATCGCCCTGAATCAGGCAAAGGACGGGCGCATGTATATTCTGGGTGAGATGAACAAGGCCATCAACGCGCCGCGTCAGGAGATGTCCGAGCACGCGCCACGCATCATTTCCTTCCGCATCCACCCGGACAAGATCCGCGACGTCATCGGCAAGGGCGGCGCCACCATCCGTTCCATTACCGAGGAAACCGGCGCCACCGTGGATCTGGACGATAGCGGCCTGGTGAAGATCTTCTCCGTGGACAAGGCGGCTGGCGAACAGGCGCGCAAGCGCGTTGAGCTGATTACCGCCGACGTGGAAGTAGGCGCCGTGTATGAAGGCAAGGTGGCCAAGCTCATGGATTTTGGCGCCTTCGTTACCATTCTGCCCGGCAAGGATGGTCTGGTGCACATCTCCCAGATCAGCGAGGAGCGGGTCGAGAAAGTCAGCGACAAGCTGTCCGAGGGCGATGTGGTCAAGGTCAAGGTGCTGGAAGTGGACAAGCAGGGACGTATCCGCCTGAGCATGAAGGCCGTGGGAGACGACGAGTAATCGTCTTTTCCTGTCGAATGGCACAGCAAACGGGGCTTCGGCCCCGTTTTTTTTTGTTGGATGAATGCAACGTTCATCGGCTACACTCTGTCGGGGAGAAAAAACGGGGGGAAACCGGGATTTCTGCAGATCTGTCATTGCATGAAACGCCGGGACGACCGGGGTCTGGTCTGATCCGGAAGTTGTGGCTGCTGTTTCTGTTGTGCCACCTGGGTATGGCCTGGGCGGCAGATCGGGATGGCGGCCTGTCTTCGCTGACCGTAGTGTATCGCCTGGACAGCGCACCGCTGCAGTTCCGCAACGAGCAGGGGCAGCCTGATGGTTTGTTTATCGATCTGTGGAAACTCTGGTCCGATAAATCCGGTATTGCCGTCAGGTTCGTGGGGGCCTACAACAAGGAGGCGCAACGCCTGCTTCAGGAAGGTCAGGCAGATGTGCTGGCCGGGCTGTTCGCCAATTCCCGGCGTGAGGCATTTCTCGATTTTTCCCGGCCGGTACTCAAGGCGACCTATTACATCTATGTACGGGACTCTCTTTCCACCATTCGTGATCTGGAGGATCTGAAAGGGCATTTGGTGGGTGTGACGGCGGGCAGTTTTCATGAAGACTTTTTGCGCAGTCGTTATCCCGAACTTCCCCTTATGTTGTATCCAGGTTACGAGGAGTTGTTTTCCGCGGTAGCCGGTGGCGAGGTGGATGCCATCGTCACCCAGCCCATCTACTTGCAGCACAGCTATTTCAAGCATGGTTTTCGTGTTGGCCTGCGGCGCTTGCAGCCTCCCTTGTACGAAAGGGTTTACCGGGCGGCGGTGAAAAAAGGGCGAAAAGACCTGCTGGATCTCATCGACCAGGGGCTTTCACGCATTACCGGGGAAGAACGCGCCGCCATTTCCGAGCGCTGGGTCGGACTGGGATGGAGTCGCCTGGAAGGCGGCGTTCCCGGCCTGACCGAGGCGGAGAAGGCCTGGCTGAAGCAACATCCGGTTATACCCGTTGGTGGGGAATCCGATTGGCCCCCCTTTGATTTCGCCGATGAGTCAGGCACGCACCAGGGGGTGGCGGCGGAGTTTCTGCGCAAGATGGAGCAATTGCTGGGTGTGCGCTTTGACGTGGTAACCAGCTTGTCGTGGCAGGAAGTAATGGACAAGGTGCGTAGCGGCGAGTTGTATTTTGCCTGCACCATGGTGGAGACGCCGAGTCGGCGAAAGGACTTCCTGTTTACTCCGCCCTATCATTTCTCTCCCGCGGCCATGGTGGTGAAGCGGAATGATAATCGCATCCAGCGACTGGAGGATCTTGCCGACAAGCGGGTGGCAATCGTGAAGGGATACAGCGTATCAGAATATCTGCGCAGGCGTTTTCCTGACTTCATTCAGGTGGATGTGGAAAATTTGCGGCAAGGTCTGGAAGCGGTGCATCAAAACAGGGCTGACGCGGTACTGGACAATCAGGATGTGCTGGCCTGGCTGTTGGAAGAGAACGCCATTCCCGATATGCGTTTGATCCAGGTGAAGGAACTGTTCAGGGGCAATACCAATCTGCGCATGGGTGTATCCCGCCATTACCCGTTGCTTGCCAGTATCCTGCGGAAGGCGCTTGCCGCCATTCCCGAAGAGGAACAACAACGTTTTCTCAGCCGGTGGCTGCCGGCCGGGCGTGAAATGGAAGCGGAGCGGGTTTATCTCTCCCTGGAAGAACAGGAATGGCTGAATGAGCATCCCCGGGTGCGAGTGGGAGCGGATCCCGCCTGGCCGCCGGTGGCTTTTCTGAACAATGATGGCGAGTACCTGGGAATGGCGTCGGATTACCTTTCTCTCCTGTCTTCCTGGCTGGGTATGCAGACGGAGGTGTATCAGGCTTCTTCCTGGAAGGATGTCCTGGAACAGGCCCGGGCGGGAAAAATCGATCTGTTGCCTGCCGTGGTCGCGTCGGAGGAGCGCCGTGAATATCTGTTGTTCACTCGTCCCTATCTCAGCTTTCCCGTGGTTGTCTTTACACGCAAGGATGCCCCCCTGCAGACTGGGCTGGCCGATCTGCGGGGCCGCAGGGTTGTGGTGGAGGAGGGGCATCGAATGGAAGAGATCTTGCGCGACCGGTATCCGGATATCCACCTGATTACCAGGGAGACCACCCTGTCCGCGTTGAAGGAACTTGCCGTGGGCAGGGTGGATGCCTATGTAGGCAATCTGACCACGGCGAGCACCCTGCTGCAACAGCATGGGTTGGGCAACATCAAGGTCGCGGCGCCCACGCCTTACAGCCTGGATTTGAGCATGGGGGTCCGCAAGGACTGGCCGGAGCTGATCGGCATCCTGGACAAGTTGCTGGGAAGCATGGATACCGAACAGCAAGCGGCCATCAGAAAGAAATGGCTACAGGTGGATTATGCGGTAAAAATGGATTACCAACTGTTGTGGCGGGTGGTGATCCTGGGTCTCGTCGTGATGCTGGTGATATTGATCTGGATGTCCCAGATACGCTCCCAAAAGGAACGCTTACAGAGGAGCGAGGCGCAGCTTACCCGCATTCTTCAGGCTATCCCCATACCTATTGTGGTGGCGGAAACGGATGGTACGCTGGTACTGGCCAATCCACAGGCAGCCAGGGAAGTGGAGAGTGACAAGGACGACATGGTGGGCAGGAACATGAATGAATTCTATGCCGATCCGAAGGAACGCCAGGAGATCGTCCAGCGATTGATGGAGGAAGGGCGGGTGGATCGTTTTCCCGTGCATCTGCGCACGGACAAGGGCAACAGCATGGAAGGCCTGATGTCCGCCATTCCCATCGAACTGGAAGGACGTACCGTGAACCTGGGCATGTTCTTCAATCTGACAGACCGGTTGCGCATGGAGAAGGAGCTGGGCCGCGCCAAGGCCGAGGCTGAAAAGGCAAATGCCTTCAAGAGCCGTTTTCTCGCCAACATGAGTCACGAGATTCGCACGCCGATGAACGCCATACTGGGACTCGTGCACCTGTGCAGCCGTACTTCCCTTGACGCCGGCCAGAGAAACTACCTCAATCACATGGAAAGCTCGGCCCGCGCCCTGCTGAACATCATCAACGATATCCTGGATCTGTCGCGCATAGAGGCTGGCCGGCTGGAGCCGGATCATGCCGAGTTTGCCTTGTGGGAAGTGCTGGAGCAGGTGGGAACACTGAATGCCGTGGCGGCGGTGGACAAGGGGCTGGAATTGCTGTTTCGCGTGCAGCCCGATCTTCCCGAACGCTATCTGGGTGATGCTTCTCACCTGTCCCAGGTGATGATCAACCTGGTGCAGAATGCCATCAAGTTTACGGAACAGGGAGAGGTTGTGGTGGATATTGCCCTGGCGTCGCGGACGGATTCCACGGCTACGCTGGCTTTTTCCGTCAGGGATACGGGCATGGGCATCGCGGAAAAGGATCTTCCCCATATCTTCGACGCCTTCACTCAGGTTGATCAGTCCTACCGAAGGCGATTTGGCGGTACCGGGCTGGGGCTGGCCATCAGCAAGATGCTTGTCGAACTCATGGGGGGGCACATCGAGGTACAGAGCAAGCCGGGCGAGGGTAGCTGCTTTCGCTTCTTTCTCAATTTTGACATTGTATCGGGGAAAGTGGACGGCGAATCGGGCTCTCTTGCCGGCAGGACAGCAATGCTGGTGGAAGGCAATGCCAGTGCGCGCATGATTCTGCAGGAAATGCTTCGTGGTTTTGGCATGCGAACCCGGGTCAGTGACGATCTGGAACAGGCTCTGTGTGAGCTGGAAGAAGCTGCCGATCCGTGGCCGGATGCGGCGATCCTGGGCCAGGCGCAGCTTAACCCGTCCCGGCAGCAGCGGCTGCGGCAGTTGATGGATGGGGGGCTGAAGCTCTTTGTGTTGCAGCAGGTGGGAGAAGAATTCTCCCTGTCACCGGATGTGGCCGGTTACCTGCACAAGCCGGTAATTCCCTGGTTGTTGAAGATGAAGCTGTTGTCTGTGCTGGAGGCCGTGCCGGGCGGTGTACCGGACCGCCGTGCTATGTCGGTGGGCAGACGCTTCCGGGGTGAGGTGCTGCTCGTGGAAGACAATCGCATCAATCAGTTGGTGGCCAGAGAGATACTGGAACAGCTCGGCCTGTTTGTTCAGGTGGCTGACAATGGTGGGGAGGCGCTGAAAATGCTGTCCGCCAGAAGATACGATCTGGTGTTTCTGGACATACAGATGCCCGATATGGATGGTTATGAATTGGCCAGGCGCATTCGGGAAAATCCGGAGTGGCAGGAGCTGCCGTTGCTGGCCATGACAGCGCATGCGTTGGTGGGTGATCGTGAAAAATCCCTCCAGGCAGGCATGAATGATCATCTCAGCAAGCCTATCGACTTTGTCAAACTGGTGGAGGCACTGGAAAAATGGTTGCCGGAAACAGCCATCGTTTCCGATACCGCCGCTGGGGAATCCGTCGAACCCCCGGTATTCCAACTGCAATATGTGGATGTTCCCTGGGGAGTGGAACGCACCGGAGGGAACTTCTCGCTGTTTCGCCTGCTGCTGCAACAGTTTCTCGAAGATCACGAAGATACGGTACGGGAACTTGAAGAGCTGCTTCTCGAAAATGACAGGGAAGGCGCGCGCAGGCTGGTTCACACCATGCGAGGTGTTACTGCTACCATTGGGGCCAGGAAGCTGGAACGGGCAACGGAGTTGCTGGAACAGGCACTGGCGCGGGGTGAGGAAGAACGGCTGCGTTTCGCGCTGGAGGAATTTCGCCGGAACTTTGCCTGGGTCATTGATGATCTGCACCATCTGCTGGATGGACAGAAGACCGGATCGGGAGAGGATCGACGGGCAGTCGGAAAAACGAGTGTGGATGTCGTGTTGCGGGAAGCGTTGACGCTGGCCGGCAACGGCAGCCCGGAAGCCCTGGAGAAAATCTTGATGATTGACCCCGTTCTTCTGGATGAACATCATCGAGACCGGCTGGAGGAGCTGAAGCAGGAATTGAGGAATTATGAATTTTCCAGGGCCAAGCGGATACTGGGAGATCTGATCGAAGACAGAGGGGGGGAACGTGGACCAGCGAGCCAGAATCCTGATTATTGATGATGAGCGTTTCTACATCGACGTGCTGGTGGGGCTGCTGCGCAAGAAGTACCAGACCTTTGTAGCCAAATCCGGCAGGGAGGGGCTGGAGCTGGCCATGAGTCAGCCGTTGCCTGACCTGATTCTGCTCGATGTGCTCATGCCGGATCTGGATGGTTACGAGGTATGCCGCCGCCTCAAGGAAGATGAACGCACCCGCCATATCCCCATCATGTTTCTGACCGTCAAGAGCGAGGTGGATGATGAGATACGTGGCCTGGAACTGGGGGCGGTGGATTACATCATCAAGCCCATCAGCCCTCCCATCGTCCTGGCACGGGTAGCGACTCATCTTGCCCTGGCCAGAGCAAGATGTTCCCTGCAGGAGCAGAATGAATTGCTGGAACAAAGAGTGGCGGAGCGCACCTTGGAGCTGGCCCGCACCCAGGATGCGGCCATCCATCTCATGGCGTCGCTGGCGGAAACCCGGGACAACGAGACGGGCCAGCATATCCACCGCACGCAGCACTATGTGAAAACCCTGGCCGAGACCCTGCGTGCGACGCCCGGTTATCGTGAGCACCTCGATGACGCCTATATCGACCTGTTGTTCAAATCGGCTCCCCTGCACGATATCGGCAAGGTTGGCGTGCCCGACCACATTCTGCTCAAACCCGGCCCACTGCAGGGAGAAGAGTGGGAGGAAATGATGCGTCATGCCGTGTATGGCAAAATTGCCATCGAAAGAGTGGAAGAAGATCTGGGGCCCTGTGATTTTCTGGAGACCGCCAAGGAAATCGCCTATTCCCATCACGAACGATGGGATGGAAAGGGTTATCCGGAAGGGTTGAGCGGCGATGACATTCCGCTGTCCGGCCGACTGATGGCGGTGGCGGATGTGTATGATGCGCTCATATCCCGCCGTGTGTACAAGCCGGCTTTCACCCATGACAAGGCGGTGGCTATCCTGCGGGGAGAGCGTGGTGCTCATTTCGATCCCCAGGTTCTGGATGCCTTTCTCGCCAGGGAAAACGACTTTCGCGATATCGCCAACCGGTTCCGGGATGAATACCTGACGGAAGAAGACTGATGGGCGTGTCCGGCGTCAATCGCCGATCTTGTACGTGTTCAGTTGGTAGCCACAGTCCTGGTAGAAGCGATAGTGATCCCGGCATAGCTGGATCTGCTCCTGGTCCACGCATTCAGCCACGCGCTCGAAGCGGCTGAAGAAATCAGGAATGTCCGCGCGCAGGTTGATGAGAACATCGTGCTCGTTGCCAGGCTCCTCGCGGTCGGTGACCAGCACGGGGTTCAGGGAAGGATCCGCGTCTCCCAGCACGCCGTGGGGGATGAAGTTCTGGTCACGGAAGGTCCACAGCAGGCGATCCATGTGGCGCAGGTCTTCACTGGAAGCCGTGGCGATGAGGACGCGGTGTCCGGCATTCCAGGCTTTCTCGGCGAGCCGCACGGCCAGAGTGTAGCGATTACCCCGGCTGCCCGGCTGCAGCACGTAGAAATCCACCCTGGTCATTCCACCAGCTTGCAGCGTGCGAGCAGCATCTGCATGAGCATGGGCACCGGGCGGCCAGTGGCGCCCTTGTCGCCGCTCTTCCAGGCCGTTCCGGCGATATCCAGATGCGCCCATTTGTATTTTTCCGTGAAAGCGGCCAGGAAACAGGCAGCGGTGATGGTGCCCGCGCCCTTGCCGCCGATATTGGCCATGTCGGCAAAGTTGCTGTCAAGCTGCTTGCGGTAGTCGTCGTTCATGGGCAGGCGCCAACAGGGGTCGTTGATGGCCTCACCGGCCTGGAAGAGTTCCTCAGCCAGCTTGTCGTCATTGGCGAGCAGGCCGGTAGTATGATGGCCCAGGGCCACCACGCAGGCGCCGGTCAGGGTGGCCACGTCCACCACGGCGGCGGGTTTGAAGCGTTCGGCGTAGGTGAGGGCATCGCAGAGGATCAGCCGGCCCTCGGCATCGGTGTTCAGGATTTCTATGGTGAGGCCGGCCATGCTGGTGACGATGTCTCCCGGCTTGTTGGCCGCCCCGTCAGGCAGGTTCTCGGAAGCGGGAACCAGACCAACCACGTTGATGGGCAGTCGCAGCTCGGCACAGGCCTGCAGGGTGCCGATGACGCTGGCGCCGCCGCACATGTCGTACTTCATTTCATCCATGTTCGCCGAGGGCTTGATGGAAATTCCTCCGGCATCGAAAGTGAGGCCCTTGCCCACGAGCACAACAGGTTTGTGGCTGGAGGGTGCGCCGCGGTACTCCATGACGATGAGTTTGGCCGGCTCCCGGCTGCCCCTGGAAACGGAAAGCAGGGCGCCCATGCCGAGTTTTTCCATCTGCTTTTCCGTCAGGGCGCTTACCCTCATCTTGGTGGACTTTCTGCTCAGCTTCTTCGCCTGGCTGGCGAGATAGGTGGGAGTGCAGATGTTGCCGGGAAGGTTGGCGAGATCCCTGGCCAGATTCATGCCCGAGGCAATGGCCTGTCCGTGAGCCAGCGCCTTCCTCACTGTATTGGCAACGCTGGGTGAACCGGTGACCAGCGTCATCCTGCCAAGGGGCCTGGTGGGTCGATCCTTCTTGCTCTTGCACTGATCGAAACGGTAGAGCCGCGTTTCGGCGGCAAGGACGATATCACGGGCGGCGGCATAGACGGCTGATGCCGTGTCGAGCTCGGGGGGCAGCACCATGGCGCAGTCCCGGGAGGCATTTTCGTTCAGTTGGGCCACCGCGTTTTCCACGGCGGAGGCCAGTGATTTTGCGGTCATGGACTTTTTCTTGCCCAGGCCGATGAGCATTACCCGCTCTGCCTTGAGACCGTCCACGGCGTAAAGCAGCAGAGTCTGGCCGGACTTGCCGGTCATGTCGCCTTTCCTGAGAGCGGCCTTGAGGGCAGCGGTGGCGCTTGCGTTCAGCTCGCCCAGGGTTCTTCCCGGCTGCCTGCCTTCGAACACGCCAAGAATCAGGCATTGGGTGGCAAGGTTGTCTGCTGCGGTGGTCTTGGTCAGGTAGTGCATGGCGTTTCCAAGTTGTTATTGTCCACAAGGGGCAGAGTTTACAATCAATTCCTGCCTGCTGCATGGACTTGTTGAAAGGCAGGGCGGGCAAGACAGGGCTTGTCTGCGGGAGTAGAATTCGTCCATTGAATCCAGGCTGCCCACAGGGTCTTTTCCCTTGTTGTTTTCCATCATCGACAGAATGCTCATCCGCGATGTGTTTCGGGCCCTGCTCGTCATTGTGAGCGTGCTGCTCCTGCTGATACTGGCCAATTCCCTGGTGCTAATGCTGGGGCAGGTGGCGGCGGGAAGCATCAGTATGAAGGTCATGGGCGTGCTGGTGGGCCTGAAGGTCATCAAGCTGCTGGGATTCATCCTGCCGCCGGCCTTCTTCTTCTCCGTGCTCTGGGTGTTGGGACGTATGTACCGGGACAGTGAGATGGTGGCTCTCAATTGCGCCGGCGCGGGCCTGTTGCGTCTGTACCGGGTCTTCTTTCTGGCCGCCTTGCCCCTGGCGGCCCTGGTCGCGGTGCTGGTGCTGGTGGTACTGCCCCAGGCCAGGGTCTATGCGGACAACTTGCAGCAACAGGAAAAGAAGCAATTTCGCATGGGCGGACTCAAGCCGGGCGCCTTCAACGAATTCAACAAGGGCCGCTTCATGATCTATGTGGGCCACACCGATGAGCAGGGTGATGGCTTACGGAATGTGTTCGTCCGTTACCAGTTGAATGGTGAACCCGGCGTGCTGGTTGCCAGCCGTGCCAGGTTGACCGGGCTGGATGAGGGAGGAGGGAAATACCTGGTGCTGGAGGAGGGGCAGCGTTACCAGGGGATTCCGGGCAAGACCCTTTTTTCCATCGCTGATTTCCATCGTTACGGTATTCGCCTGCCGGATGTGGCCGCCGAGGCCACCACGGTTTCACGAGCCGCCCTGCCCACCGCGGTGCTGATGGCCAGTGATGACATCAAGTTCAAAGCGGAACTCCAGGACAGACTTTCGGCGCCCCTGTCCGTCTTCGCCCTGATGCTGCTCAGTGTCCCCCTGGCCCGTTCCCTGCCCCGTCAGGGTGTCTATGGCCGTCTCACCCTGGCCATAATCATATACGCCATCTACATGAACCTGCTTGGCCTGGCGGAGAAATGGATGGCCAAGGGTGTGACCCCGGAATGGATGGGAACCTGGTGGGTGCCGGGGCTGGCGGTGGTGCTGGCCGTGCTCATCACGCGCCTGGACAGCCTCAGCTATTCACCCCTGTGGCGACGATGGAAAGAGCGGCTGTCATGAAGCGTATCGACCGCTATATTGCCGCCACCGTCCTCAAGGCTACCCTGATGACCTTGCTGGTGCTCACCATACTGACTTTTGTGCTGACCCTGGTGGAGGAAATCGAGGACCTGGGCAAGGGAGACTACGGGAGTCTGGATGCCATGATCGTGGCAGCCTGTTCAGTACCGCGTTTCATCTACGAGGCCTTTCCCGTGTCCGCCCTCATTGGCGCGCTGCTGGGTATCGGTGGCATGGCGTCCGCCGGGGAACTGGTCGCCATGCGGGCCGCGGGCATGACATCCGGGCAGATCGTTGCAGCCGTTCTCAAGGGAGGAGTGCTGTTGCTGGTAATGGCGGTGCTGGTGGGAGACGGCATCGGTCCCGTGCTGGAGCAGTACGGCAACCAGTATCGCCTGGAAAAACAGAAGAAGCAGATCACCTTCAGTTCCCGCAATGGATTCTGGGCAAAGGACGGCAATACCATGATCAATATTCGCCGGGTGACGCCGGCGGGGGAGTTGCGGGACGTGTCCATCTATCGCTTCAACGGGGAGCGCAGGCTGGAGGCGCTGATCAAGGCCGGTTCCGGAGAATACCGTGATGAACACTGGGTGCTGGAAGGCGTGCGGCGAACCCTTATCGAGGAAGATCGACTTAGGGTGGAACGGAAAAAATGGCTGGCCTGGAGCTCGGTGGTGGATCCGTCGGTGCTCAGTGTCGCTTTCATTGAGCCCATCATGCTGCCGGCCTGGCGGTTGTGGGAGCAGATCCAGAACCTGAAGTCGCGGGAGCAGAATGCCCTCAGGTACGAGGTGACCTTCTGGAGCAAGATTGCCGTGCCCCTGACCACCCTGGCCATGCTGATTCTCGCCATGCCCATGGTCATGCGGAGCGGACGTGATGTGTCTGCCGGGCAACGGGTACTGTTGGGCGCCATGCTCGGTACCCTGCTGTACCTGTTCAGCCGTGGCTTTTCCTTCCTGGTGCTGGCACTGGATCTGCCACCGGTGCTGGTGGTGGTGTTTCCACTGGCGGTGATCCTGCTGCTGTTCCTGTGGATGCGGCGTCACACCGTCTGACGGGAATTTCCCTGTACATGCGGGGACACCAGACCGGTAAATTATGGGATAATTGAAAATTGCATTCCGGTTTGCCAGGGTTATCCCTGGGTAACCCGGATTTACCGGATTTCCGCGAGATGCGCGGGAACAGACAACGAACTTCGACAAGAATCTGAACAAATATGCATATCGGAATTCCCAAGGAGAGCCTGCCGGGCGAGTCCCGGGTGGCTATTACCCCGGACATAGCCAGGAAACTCATTGGCAAGGGTTTCCAGTTGAGTCTGGAAGCGGGCGCCGGCCTGGCCGCCGGTTACCACGATGATGACTATGAAGCCGTGGGAGTGGCCCTGGTGGACCGTGCCGCGGCCCTGTCCGCGGATATCGTGACCAAGGTGCGCAAGCCCGATCTGGAGGAGATCGCCGCCATGAAGGAAGGCGCCCTGTATATCGGTCATATCGAGACCTGCGAGGACGATGGCACCCTGAAGGCCATGTTCGAGCGCGGTATCCGTCCTCTGGCCATGGAGCGCATTCCCCGTATTTCCCGCGCCCAGTCCATGGATGCCCTGTCTTCCCAGAGCAATATTGCCGGATACCGGGCGGTCATCGAAGCGGCGGCCCGTTACGGACGTTTCTTCCCCCTGATGATGACCTCGGCGGGGTCCGCCAAGCCCGCACGGGTGGTGATCCTCGGCGTTGGCGTGGCCGGGTTGCAGGCCATTGCCACGGCGCGCCGCCTGGGGGCCGATGTTTACGCTTATGACATTCGTCCGGAAACCCGCGAGCAGATCGAATCCCTGGGAGCCAAGCCCATCGACCTCGATATCGGTGAAGAAGGTTCCGGAGAAGGCGGTTACGCCAGGGAACTTTCCGACGAGGCCAAGGCGCGCCAGCAGGCACTGCTGGCCGATGAACTGGCCAAGGCCCATGTCATCATCACCACGGCCCTGATTCCCTGCCGGCCCGCCCCCGTGCTGGTAACCGAAGACGTGGTCAAGCGCATGCGCGAGGGTTCCGTCATCGTGGACCTGGCCGCGGCAAATGGCGGCAACTGCCCCCTGACGGAAGCGGACAAGGTGGTGCGCAAGCATGGCGTGTTTCTGGTGGGGTTCACCAATTATCCATCCATGATGGCGGGAGATGCCAGTTCCTTCTACGCCCACAATATCGCCAACCTTCTGGACATCATGGTGGACAGGACGGACGAGGGCCTGGTTTACAAGAACTTTGCCGAAGACGAGATCACGGCCGCCGCGCTGCTGACTCCAGAAAACTGATTTTCCGAGGACTAGAACAATGCCAGACACACTGGTCGCACTTTACGTATTCGTACTGGCCTGCTTCATTGGTTATTTCGTCATCTGGGGAGTAACGCCGTCCCTGCATACGCCCCTGGTGGCTCTGACCAATGCCATTTCCGGCATCGTCATCGTTGGTGCCCTGCTGGTCACCGGCGCGGAATCCGCCGGCACCACTGCGGAGATCCTGGGCTTCTTTGCCGTGCTGCTGGCCTCCATCAATGTATTTGGCGGCTTCCTGGTCACCAACCGCATGCTGGCCATGTTCAAGAAGAAAGACAAGAAATAAGGGAGTGCGATGATGGAGATTTCTGCAAACACTCAGGCCCTGGCTTACCTGGTTTCGGCCGTACTGTTCATTCTCGGCCTGAAGGGGCTGACCCATCCGGCTTCCGCGCGCCGGGGCAACTTCTTCGGCATGGCCGGCATGGCCATTGCCGTTGGTGCCACGTTGCTGGGTAGCGAAGTCCAGTCCTATGGTTTCATCATTGCCGGCGTGGCGACGGGTGCCGTCATAGGTTCCGTGCTGGCCGCCCGGGTGCAGATGACCGCCATGCCTCAACTGGTGGCGGCCCTGCACAGTTTCGTGGGCATGGCTGCCGTGCTGGTGGCCCTGGGCACCTACCTGAACAAGGCCCAGGCCGGGCTGCTCAACCCGGTGTTGATGGGCGAATTGTCCGCGGGCATCGTCATCGGCGCCATCACCTTCTCTGGTTCGGTAATCGCTTTCGGCAAGTTGCAGGGGCTTATTTCCGGCGCCCCGGTAATCTTCAAGGGGCAGCATGCCCTCAATGCGGTGCTGGGACTGATTACCGTGGGACTGGCCATTGTGTTCGCCACCACGGAAGCCTCCTGGGCCCTGGTGCTGATGACGCTGCTGGCCTTCGTGCTGGGTTTCACGCTGATCATCCCCATCGGCGGCGCCGATATGCCGGTGATCATTTCCATGCTCAACAGCTATTCCGGCTGGGCGGCGGCGGCCACGGGCTTTACCCTGGGTAACAACCTGCTCATCATCGTTGGCGCCCTGGTGGGTTTTTCCGGGGCCATCCTGTCCTACATCATGTGCCGGGCCATGAACCGCTCCATCATCAACGTGGTGTTCGGTGGCTTCGGCGGTGATAGCGAAGGTGGGCCCAGTGCCGTGGCCCAGGCGGCGGAAAAAGGCGTCAAGGCCGCTTCCGTGGAGGATGCCATCTACTGGATGGAAGACGCCAACCGGGTCATCATCGTGCCCGGCTACGGCATGGCCGTGGCCCAGGCCCAGCATGCCTTGAAGGAGCTCATGGAGCTTCTGGAAGAACGGGGTGTGGAAGTGAAGTTCGCCATACATCCCGTGGCGGGGCGTATGCCAGGTCATATGAACGTGCTGCTGGCGGAGGCGGATATCCCCTATGATCATGTACTGGAAATGGACGAGATCAACCCTGAATTCCCCACAACGGATGTGGTGTTGGTGGTGGGCGCCAATGATGTGACCAACCCCGCGGCCAAGACCGATCCTTCCAGTCCCATTTATGGCATGCCCATTCTGGATGTGGCCAAGGCCCGAAACATCTATGTCATCAAGCGATCCATGCGCCCGGGATATTCCGGTGTGGAAAACCTCCTCTACTATCAGGACAACTGTTCCTTGATCTTTGGTGATGCCAAGGATGTCTGCGAGGGCCTGGTGACGGCGCTCAAGGGAGGAGGACACTGACCTGTTTTGTACCGTTTCATGCGGTGGCCGGCCCCAAGGGCCGGCTTTTTTGTTTCTGTAAAACGGGCAACCGGCGATTTTCTGGCGTTGGTTTTCTGATAAATGTCAGTTTTTCCGGTTTTTGTTGATTGGAATCAAGTTTTTTTTCCAGATATCCTGTGTATTATAAATTCACGCCCGGATAGGGATAAATACAGTTAATAATAAAAAACTAATATAGATTGAGATAAGGATTAGAAAGGAGGATGTTTCCATGACGACCATTGCCGACCTTCACCGGCGCCGCCGGGATATCGTTGAAACGGCATCAGTGATAGAAAACCTGATGACCCCGGAACAACTGTCGGTTCATGCCATCGCCAAGGTCACGCATATTCTGTTGTGTGATCTGTGCGAAATGGTGACCGAGCATCTGGCGGATGAGCACAAGGGCCTGTACCCCAATCTCCTGACCCACGAGGAATCGTCGGTCAAGAACATGGCGTGGGGGCTGATAAACAACGACAAACTGCTCAAGCCGGAATTCTCCCAATACAAAAGAAAATGGCTGAAGGACTGTGAGTTCCAGTTTACTGACGCCTTTATCGAAGATACCAGGGGAGTGTTGAAGAGCCTGAGGCAACGCATGGAACTGGAGGAGAATACAGTCATTCCCAAGCTGGAGAGGGCGGAGATTCTCGTAACGGCCTAGGGAAAAAAGAACTGTACCTTGATTTGAACAACCGGCCCAGCGCCGGTTTTTTTATCTCCAGGGATGCAGTGACAGAAAATTGCTCCCGTATTTTTCCGCGTTTCCCTGGCGGCGCCGTGTCCTTGGAGCTTTCCGGGCCGTCGGGTGTGTTGGGCATGACGAAGCGCACCATGGGGATTGGTGTCGCACCATTCACCGCTGTTTCTCCAGCTGCTCCGCCATGTGCAGAAAATTTTTCAACCGCTCGGGATGGATGGCGCCAGCCTCCACCGCTTCGATCAACGCGCAACCCGGCTCGTTGCGATGCCGGCAGTTGCTGAAACGGCATTTTCCCAGATAGGGTGCAAACTCCCGGAATCCTTTCTCCAGGTCCCGGATGTCGATCTTTCCAAGGCGAAAGCTGCGTACGCCGGGGGAATCGATGATTTCCGCACCGTTGTCGAGGAAGTGCAGGGTAGCCACGGAGGTGGTATGTCGTCCAAGCCCGCTGGCTTCCGACAATTCACCCACGGCTTCTTCCCGGTTGGGAATCAGCGCATTGATCAGGGATGATTTGCCTACCCCCGACTGGCCGACCAGGATGCTGGTTTCCCCCTTCAGATGTTCCAGCAGGGGTTCCAGGCCATGTTCCCGCCTGGCGCTCACGGCAATGACCGGATAGCCGATATCCTCGTAACGCGCAAACGCCTGTTGAAACGCCCGCCACTCATCGGGGGCCAGCAGGTCGGCCTTGTTGAGGGTGATCAGCGCCTTCACACCGATGAGCTCTGCCGCGATGAGATACTGGTCGGTGAGGTAGCCGGTAGGCGGCGGTCTGGGGGCCAGCACCACTACCAGTTGGGTGATGTTGGCGGCCAGAGGCTTGTCCCGGCCACTGTAGTCCGGACGGGAGAGTACGGTTTTTCTGGGAAGCAGGGAGACTACCACCCCCTGGCCATTGGCCACGGGTTGCCAGAGCACGCGGTCACCGCAGACGATTTCTCCCAGGTTCTGGCGGAACAGGCAGTGGTATTGCCTGCCGGCCGTATCCTGGACCATCAGGTGTTGCCCATGCCTGCTGATGACCCGGCCCTCCCGGACTTCCTCTCCGTCCGCATCCCGCAGGGCCTGTTCGGCCTTTGCCGCGAGGCGGTTGCGCCGTTCTTCCTGCAGTTGGGCGATGCGTTCACGCTGCCTCTTGGTGAGCCGGCGGCGGGCCATCAGTATCGTTTGCTCATTTCTTGAAGTGGTAGTAGTTGTCGTTCAGGTAGCGTACAAGAGAAAGAATGTCATCTTCGAACAGTTTCTTTCCCAGGTTGGCATCGCACATGCGCACCTGGGATTCCAGGCGTGGCAGTGAGTTCACCCGTCGGTTGTCGCGGGTATATACCTTGCTGTCGTGGCAGCCGGTACAGTTGCCCTGGTGGAATTTCTCGGCGTGGAAGTCTTCGCCGGCCTGGGTTGTGCCGGCGAGCCCCAGTGCGCACGCGGCGCCAAATATGAAGCTTCTCATCAAATCATCCAGAATGTCGGTTATTGTTGCCTGATTCTAGAAGATAAATGCGCGACGCGCACTGCGGCCGGGGGGTGACTGTGGTGAAAGGCGGAGTACAGGGGATCCGGTGTGAGGGTGCTGGCATTGTCCCGGTATATTTTCACCAGGCCGCTGATGAGCGCCCTGGCGCTGGCCTGGGAGGCGGCGTAGTCATCCGCTTCGAACTCGTGCCTTCGGGAAAGGGCGGAGAACAGGGGGGTGAAGAAAACGGTGAACACGGGGATCACCAGCAGGAACAGTGACAGGGCCATGGCGTCGTTCTGCGTGGATACGCCCAGCCCGTTGAAGAACCAGGGCTGCTGGCGCAGCCAGCCCAGCAGCGCCAGGCCCAGAAGGGAGATCATGGCCATGGTGAGCATGCCCTTGAGAATATGCCGGTGTTTGAAATGTCCCAGTTCATGGGCCAGCACGGCTTCTATTTCGTCTGCTGTCAGTCCTTCGAGAAGGGTATCAAAGAACACGATGCGCTTGTTCTTGCCAAAGCCGCTGAAATAGGCGTTGCCATGGGCGGAACGCCTTGAACCGTCCATGACGAACATCCCCCGGCTGTGAAATCCGCAACGTTGCAGCAGGGCTTCCAGCCGATTTCTCAGGGACGGGTCTTTCAGGGGGGTGAACTTGTTGAACAGGGGCGCAATCACCCTGGGGTAGGCCCAGGTAATGGTCAGGGTGAACAGCATCCATACCAGCCAGGCTTCCAGCCACCACAGTTTGCCGGCCTTTCCCATGAGCCAGAGGATGCTGGCGACCAGGGGAATGCTGATGACCAGCATCAATCCCAGTTGCAACAGGTGATCGGCGACGAACTGCCGGATGCTGCTGCGGTTGAAGCCGAAGCGTTCCTCGATACCGAAGGTGCGCCAGATGCTGATGGGCAGCTCCAGCAGGGTGGAGATGCCGAGAATGGAAATCAGCAGGCCCGTACCCTGCCATATCGCCGGCCACCCGGTCTCCCGCCACTGGCCATACAGCCAGTCCAGGCCGCCGCCCAGGGTCCAGCCCATGAGCAGCAGGGCATTGAACAGGATGGTGGCGCGTTCCACCTGTATTCTGGCCAGGGTATAGTCCGCGGCCTTCTGGTGCTGTTCCAGGGAAATGCTTTGCGCAAAGGCTTCGGGCACCTGGTCGCGGTGCCTGCCAACAGCGTTGGCCTGACGCCAGAGCAGCCAGTATTCCAGCAGTATGCCGCCGGCCAGGAGGGCCAGGAAGATCCAGGTAAACAGGTTCATGGTGTCATCAGGGGATGCGGAGAACGCACATTTTACGCAATCTGTCCGGTGTATGCCGTAAAATGAGGGCTTTTCCGTTTGGATGAATTATCTTATGCCAGTTTCCAAGGACAACCTGATATGGATCGACCTGGAGATGACCGGTCTGGACACCGATAACGACCAGATCATCGAGATTGCCACCATCGTGACCGACGGCCAGTTGAATATCCTTGCCGAAGGCCCGGAGCTTGCCATACACCAGACGGACGAGGTGCTGGCCGGCATGGATGAATGGAATACCCGCCAGCATGGACAGTCCGGGCTGACGGAGCGCGTGCGTAACAGCGACTGGGATCTGGCCAGGGCGGAGGCGGAGACCCTGGCGTTTCTTCGGGAATGGGTGCCCGCCGGAGTTTCTCCCATGTGTGGCAACAGTATCTGTCAGGACCGGCGTTTTCTGGCCCGGCTGATGCCGGAGCTCGAAGCGTTTTTCCACTATCGCAATCTGGATGTGAGTACGCTCAAGGAGCTGGCCAGGCGTTGGTCGCCGGAACTGGCGGCGGGCTTCAGCAAGCAGGGTTCTCATCTGGCCATGGATGATATCCGCGAATCCATCGCCGAGCTGGCCTATTACCGGGAACACTTCATCCGGGAGTGAACCCATGGCCAGACGCTATCCCGCCCTGGAAGACGCTCACCGCGAGTTCATTGCCGCCCAGCAGATGTTCTTCGTGGCCACGGCCGACAGGGAAGGGTATATCAATCTTTCCCCCAAGGGGCTGGACACCCTGCGTGTACTGGACGCCTCCCACGTGGCCTGGCTGAACCTCACGGGCAGCGGGAACGAAACAGCCGCCCATCTCCGGTCCGACGGGCGCATGACGCTCATGTTCTGCGCTTTTCAGGGAGATCCCCTGATTCTCCGGTTGTATGGACGGGCTGAAGCGGTTCACCGGCGGGACAAGCGCTGGAAGACGCTTGCGACCGGATTGCCGTCCATGCCGGGGGCGCGCCAGATCATGCTCATGAACATAGAGCTGGTGCAGACTTCCTGTGGCTTTGGTGTCCCCCTGTACGATTTCCGGGGACAACGGGAATTGCTTCCGCGCTGGGCGGAGAACAAGGGCAGGGCTGGTCTGGAACAGTACTGGCGGGAGAAGAACGCCGTCAGCCTGGATGGCCGGAAAACAGGGATAGTGGAGCTGAATCTCGGGAATGGAGAGGAGGAACCCTGATTCATTCCCGGTCTGGCGTGGCGCCGCCACCCGGCATGGCTTCCATGTCTTTGGCTTGTCCTTCGACCTTATCCCCGGCTTCTTTCGGCAGGTTGTCTGCGGCGCCTTCCACTTCATTGCCGAGTCCCACGGTGTTGATGGCCTTTTCAAACAGGCTGATGGGCTCTGGCTGCCAGTCAGGAACGGGGATGATGGTTTTGGGGTCCTTGGGCGCCCCTTCTCCGCGCAGGGGAGGCAGGGGCTGGTAGTCGCCCACGATGCGAACCAGCTTGTCGTTCTCGAAGTACAGGGTCAGACGCTTCTCCAATTCTATGGTGCCTATGCCCATGCCATAGTAGTAATCCCAGCGGTCGTCGTGGAACACATCCTGGAGCAAGGCCGTGCCCATCACCAGTTCCACCTGTTTCTTGTGCATGCCGGGCTTGAGCTGGTTGACATTGTCCTGGGCGATGAGATTGCCCTGGATGATCTGTGGCCGGTACACAAAAGGCAGCTTTTCCAATGACTTGGGGATGATATCGCCGAAAAGATCCCAGCTGTCGCTGTCGATGTCGATACTGCTGCATCCCGCAAGGCTTGCAGTCAGAGCAACAGAAATGAGAAGCTTACGCATTGGCATCCCGTGTAGGCTGAAGTAGCATCAGGCGCACATGATAACGGATTCTTATCCCGGCCACACCTCCGGTGCGTTCCAGCCGCCGGGCTTGGTGCGGGGCCGTAAAGAGGAAGCCACCGCATCCATATTCGAGAGTACATGCAAGATGGACCAACAAATCATTCGCAAGGCGGGCCTCAAGGTCACACTGCCCAGGATGAAGATCCTGGAGATCCTGGAAGAGAATGCCCAACGCCACATGACGGCAGAGGACGTTTACAAGGAGCTGTTGGCGCGGGACGAGGAGATCGGGCTGGCGACGGTCTACCGGGTTCTTACCCAGTTCGAGGCGGCGGGTCTCGCGGAGCGTCATCATTTCGAGGGCGGGCAGGCGGTCTTCGAACTCAATCGCGGTGAGCACCACGATCATATCGTGTGCCTCAGCTGTGGAAAGGTGGAAGAGTTCGTGGACGAGACCATAGAGAAGTGCCAGGCGAAGATTGCCAGGAAACACGGTTTCAATATCGCCGATCATTCGCTGATTCTCTACGGGGAATGTACTGACCCGAAATGTCCCAACCGTCCTGACCGGTAACGGGCGCGCCATCGAGCGCCATCCCGGAGGCGTCAGGCGCCGATCATCTCCCGGGCGTGATCGAGGGTCCGGGCGGTGATGCTGACGCCGCCGAGCATGCGCGCAATCTCTTCCACGCGCTGATTCTCGTCCAGGGTTTCGATGACGGTTTCCGTGTGGCTGCCGTCGGTGTGCTTGCTCACGCGCAACTGCTGATGAGCCTGTGAAGCCACCTGGGGCAGGTGAGTGACGCACAGCACCTGGCTGCTTTCTCCCAGTTGGCGCAACAGCCGGCCCACGGTTTCCGCCGTGGCGCCGCCGATGCCTGAGTCCACCTCGTCGAAGATCAGGGTGGGCATGGCCGCGCAGCGGGTGGTAGCCACCTGTATGGCCAGGCTGATGCGTGACAGTTCGCCTCCGGAGGCGGTTTTTGCCAGAGGAGCCAGGGGTTGACCTGGGTTGGCGCTGACCATGAAGCTTATGTTGTCCTGGCCGCTGGCGGTGAGTTTTCCCTCGGCCAGGTCCGTTACCTCCACCGCAAACCGTCCGCCCCGCATGCCAAGTTCCTGCATGCTGGCGGTGATGGTGTCTGCGAGTTTCCTGGCGGCTTTTTTCCTGCCGCGGGAAAGCTTGTCCGCGGCTTCGAGACAGGCCTTTTCCAGTTTTTCCACTTGCTGTTCCAGATCGGCCAGCGTCTGATCGGTGTCTTCCAGGGCGGCGTGTTCCTGCCGGAGCTGTTCCAGGAGATCCGGGAGTTCATCGGCCTGCACATGGTGCTTGCGCGCCAGTTCATGGATGCTGGCCAGCCGCGCATCGGTTTCCTCCAGCAGGTCGGGGTTGAACTCGATGCCGGCGGTCTGGCTGCGCAGCAGATCCACGGCTTCTTCCACCTGGATCCTGGCGCTGTCCAGCAGCTCCAGGGCCGGTCGCAGGTCTTCGTCCAGTTCCCCCAGGGTTTCCAGTCTGGTGCATGCCCGGGCCAGGGCGGGTTGCGCGGCATGCTCGTCTTCATACAGGCCCTGTATCAGTCCATCCAGTTCCCGGGCCAGTTCCTCGGCGTGGGCCAGGCGCCGCTGGCGGCGTTCCAGTTCCCCGGTTTCTCCCGGTTCCAGGCCCAGACTTTCCAGTTCGTCGATCTGGAACCGCAGGTAGTCCAGGCGCTGTGCGCGTTCCCGGGACTGCCGCTGCAGTTCTTCCAGCCGACTGCTGGCTTCACCGTAAGCCCTCCAGGTTTCTTTCATGGCCTGAACCAGCCCGTCATGGCCCGCCCAGGCGTCGATGAGGTTGCGCTGGGTGGCGGGACGCGTGAGTGTCTGGTGTTCGTGCTGGCCGTGGATGCTGACCAGCAGGTTGCCCAGTTCGGCGAGCAGGGCCTGGGGCAGGGGACGGCCGTTGACGAAGGCCCGGGAGCGGCCGTTGCGCACCAGCACCCGGCGCAGGATGCACTCGCCGCCGCTGTCCAGGGACTGCTTCTCCAGCCAGGCCTGTACGGCAGGTTGGTTGCCGATGTCGAAGATGGCATCGATCTCCGCCTGGTCACAGCCGCTGCGTATCATGCTCTTGTCCGTCTTGTCGCCCAGCACCAGGCCCAGGGCGTCCACCAGGATGGACTTGCCGGCGCCGGTTTCGCCGGTAAGGGCGGTCATGCCCGGTTGCAGTTCCAGGGCGAGTTCACGGACGATGACCAGATTGCGGATCTGGATGTGCTGCAGCATTCAGGGTCGCCCTCCCCAGCCCAGCTTGGCGCGTAACAGGGTGAAGTGGTCATGCTCCAGGGGGTGAAACAGGCGTATGGGGCGGGGGTACTTGCGCACTTCCAGACGCTCGCCCTCTTCCAGCGTCAGGCTGGACTGGCCGTCGCAGGTGACGCGCAGGTGATTGGGGTCCGTGCGTCCGCTGGCCTCGATACAGATCTCGCTGTCGCCATGCACCACGATGGGCCGGTTACTCAGGTGATGGGGGCAGATGGGCACCAGGATGATGGCGTCCAGGCTGGGCTCCAGCAGGGGGCCACCGCCGGACAGGGCATAGGCCGTGGAACCCGTGGGCGTGGACACGATGATGCCGTCGGAACGCTGGGAGTCCACGTAGCGGCCGTTGATGCGGGTCTCGAACTCGATCATGCGCGCCGTGTTCCACTTGTGCAGCACCACGTCGTTGAGGGCCAGTTGGCGCTTGTCCCTGCCGATGCGCGCCTCCAGGAGAAAACGCTGGTCTTCGATGTATTGCCCCTGGAGTATGGAGGGCAGGGCCTCCAGCATGCGCTCGGGGGAAATGTCCACCAGGAAGCCCAGGCGGCCCTGGTTGATGCCCACCAGGGGGGTGTCATGATCCGCCATTTCCCGGGCGGCGTTGAGGAAGGTGCCATCCCCGCCCACCACCAGGGTGAGGTCGCAGATCCTGGCCAGCTCCGCCTTGGACGGCAGATGCTCCTTTTCTCCCAGGGTGAGGGCCGCGCTTCTTGCAAGATGCACATTCAGCCCCATGTTGAGGAGAAAGCCGCGCAGTTTTTCCAGGACGGGCGCGATGCGGCTGTCGCCGGGTTTGGCGATGAGGCCGATGTTCCGGAATCTGCTTTCTTTCTTGTTCACGGCAAGGTTTTTTCTCGATGGGTTGGGCAACAAGATAACATTCACCAGAAAAAATGAAAGAGGCAGACCCAATGGCGATATAATTCTCCGCCGAAATACCAGATTCGGGCCGCCCTGGAAATCTTACCGGACGTGAAGGACATGCAAGACAAACAGGCACTGAACGAACGTGCGCAGCACTTTCTCAAGGTGTTGATCGAACGGTATATCCGCGAAGGTCAGCCGGTGGGTTCGCGCACCCTGGCCAAGGACGCGGGCATGGAGCTCAGTCCGGCCACCATCCGCAATGTCATGGCGGATCTCGAGGAACAGGGGCTGATTACCTCGCCCCACACATCCGCCGGCCGGATACCCACGGTACATGGTTACCGGCTGTTCGTGGATTCCCTGATCTCCCTGCAGCCGGTGGAAGATCAACTGGTGGAGCGCCTGCAGCAGGAGCTGTCGGAGGAAGATGTGCCCCAGAACCTGGTGGAGCGGGCCTCGCGCTTCCTGTCCGGCCTTACCCACATGGCCGGGGTGGTGATGATTCCCCGCCACGATCAGATTGTCATCCGCGAGCTGCAGTTTGTGCATCTTTCCGACAGCCGGGTGCTGGCTATCCTGGTGACCAGCCAGGGGGAGGTGCTCAACCGCATCGTGGAGACCTCGCGCCTGTTCACCCGCGGCGAGCTGGAGCAGGCCAGCAACTTCATCAATACCCACTACCGGGGCATGGAACTGGAAGCCATCAAGAACCGTATTCTGCAGGAAATGCAGGCCCATCAGCAGGACATGGACAGGCTCATGCGCGAGGCCCTGAGTATTGCCGGCCGGGCCCTGGAGGAGGAAGGCGAAGAGCAGGACTATGTGGTGTCCGGCCAGACCAATCTCATGGATTTCGATGAATTGGCCCAGCTTGACCGCATCAAGAGCCTGTTCGAGGCCTTTTCCGAGAAGCAGGAAATCCTGCACCTGCTGGATCGTTGCGTGCAGGCGGATGGTGTGCAACTGTTCATCGGCGAGGAATCGGGCTATGGCCCCCTGGACCGGTGCAGCGTGGTGACCGCGCCCTACGAGGTGGAAGACCGGGTGGTTGGGGTGCTGGGAGTTATCGGGCCCACGCGCATGGCCTATGACCGGGTGATACCCATTGTGGACATCACCGCGAAAATGTTGGGGGCGGCCTTGAAATCCGCCTGAGGCGTCCCTATTTCATTTCAAGATTTTTTCATGGCCTTTCCCGACAGGGCTCCTGCCGGTCAGGAAAGGTTGTTTGTCACATTTTCTCAGAGGTTGAAACGTGGACAAAGAGCAGGAACAGATGGTCGAGGAGACCGCGGGTAACGACAGCCAGGAATCATCCGGGCAGGGAAACGGGCAGGAACTGTCTCCCGAGGAACTGGGGCGCCTGCTCGAGGATGCGCGCAACAAGGCCGACGAACACTGGGATCAGGTGGTGCGTGCCCGCGCCGAAATGGACAACCTGAAGAAACGGCACCAGCGGGAGCTGGAAAACGCGCACAAATATGGTCTGGAAAAGTTCGTGGGCGAATTGCTGGGCGTCTGGGACAGCCTGGAAATGGGCTATGAGGCGGCAAAGGAGAACCATGACGTGGAAAAGCTGCTTGAAGGCACGGAGCTGACCCTGAAGATGCTCGCGGACGCCATGAACAAGTTTGGCGTGGAACAGATTGATCCGGAAGGACAGCCTTTTGATCCCGAACTGCATCAGGCCATGAGCATGGTGCCCACGGATGATGTACCGCCCAATACGGTGGTGCAGGTGGTGCAGAAGGGCTATTCCCTGAACGGCCGCCTAGTGCGTCCCGCCATGGTCATGGTTTCCCAGGCAAGCTCTTGATTTTCAAGGAACCGCCCCCATCTGGGTAAGCAGTAACGAATTTGAACTGTAACTAACGAATTTATAACGGAGAATCGCAAATGGGCAGAATTATTGGCATCGACTTGGGTACTACCAACTCCTGTGTCGCCGTCATGGAGGGCGACCAGCCCAAGGTTATCGAGAACGCCGAGGGTGATCGCACCACACCGTCCATCGTGGCTTACACCCAGGAGGGCGAGGTGCTGGTCGGCCAGTCCGCCAAGCGCCAGGCGGTGACCAATCCCCACAACACCCTGTTCGCCATCAAGCGACTCATCGGCCGCAAGTTCGATGACGCGGTGGTGCAGCGGGACATTGAAATGGTCCCCTACAAGATCGTCAAGGCGGACAATGGCGATGCCTGGGTGGAAGTGAACGGCAAGAAAATGGCGCCGCCGGAGATTTCCGCCAAGGTGTTGCAGAAAATGAAGAAGACGGCGGAGGATTACCTGGGTGAGGAAGTCACCGAGGCGGTAATCACCGTGCCGGCCTATTTCAACGATTCCCAGCGTCAGGCCACCAAGGACGCGGGCCGTATTGCCGGCCTGGATGTGAAGCGCATCATCAACGAGCCCACGGCGGCGGCCCTGGCCTATGGCATGGACAAGAGCAAGGGCGACAAGAAAGTGGTGGTTTACGACCTGGGAGGCGGTACCTTTGACGTATCCATCATCGAGATCGCCGAGGTCGATGGCGAACACCAGTTCGAGGTATTGTCCACCAATGGTGACACCTTCCTTGGTGGCGAGGACTTCGACATGCGGATCATCGACTTCCTGGTGGAGTCCTTCAAGAACGAACAGGGCGTGGATCTGCGCAATGATCCCCTGGCCTTGCAGCGTCTCAAGGAAGCTGCCGAGAAAGCCAAGATCGAACTGTCTTCCTCCCAGCAGACGGACATCAATCTGCCCTATATCACGGCCGATGCCAGTGGTCCCAAGCACATGAACATCAAGCTGACCCGGGCCAAGCTGGAATCCCTGGTGGAAGAGCTCATCGACAAGACCATCGAGCCTTGCAAGGTGGCCCTGTCCGATGCCGGCCTGTCCGCTTCGGAGATTGATGACGTGATCCTGGTTGGCGGCCAGACCCGCATGCCCAAGGTTCAGGAAACCGTGGAGAACTTTTTCGGCAAGGCGCCGCGCAAGGACATCAACCCCGATGAAGCGGTGGCCATTGGCGCGGCCATCCAGGGTGGTGTGCTGTCTGGCGACGTCAAAGACGTGTTGCTGCTGGACGTTACCCCGCTTTCCCTGGGTATCGAGACCATGGGTGGCGTGATGACCAAGCTCATCGAGAAGAACACCACCATTCCGACTACGGCGTCCCAGGTGTTCTCCACCGCCGAGGACAACCAGTCCGCGGTGACCGTGCATGTGCTGCAAGGCGAGCGGGAGATGGCATCCGCCAACAAGTCCCTGGGGCGTTTTGATCTCACGGACATTCCGCCGGCGCCTCGTGGCGTGCCGCAGATCGAAGTGACTTTCGATATCGACGCCAACGGCATTCTCAATGTGTCCGCCAAGGACAAGGCCACGGGCAAGGAACAGAGCATCAAGATCACGGCATCTTCCGGGCTGAGTGAGGAAGAGATCGAAAAAATGGTCAAGGACGCCGAGGCCCATGCCGAGGAAGACAAGAAGTTCCACGAGATGGTGGAGGCCCGCAACCAGGCCGATGCCATGATTCATGCCACCCGCAAGTCCCTGGAGGAAATGGGTGACAAGGTGGATGGCGCCGAACGGGCCAATCTGGAGAGCCTGATGAAGGAACTCGAGGAGGCCATGAAGGGCGACAGCAAGACCGCCATCGAGGCCAAGACCAAGGCCTTGGCCGAGGCTTCCGGCAAGCTGGCCGAGAAGATGTACCAGCAGGAAGGCGGCAATGCCGGTGCCGCGGGCGCGGCCGGCGCTGGAGCGGCAGGCGCCGCCGGTGGCGCGGCTTCGGGCGCGGCGGCCGACGACGATGTGGTCGATGCCGAGTTCGAGGAAGTGGATGACAACAAGTAAGAACTGATCATGGTTCTTTGACGGAAGCCGGGAGCAGCATGGCTGCTCCCGGATTTTTGCGTTCTGGCCCCTCCGGGGGGAAGGTTCTCGATAACAGGAAAAATCATGTCCAAGCGTGATTACTACGAAGTACTGGGTGTCGGCCGCACGGCCACGGCGGTGGAGATCAAGAAGGCCTACCGCAAGCTGGCCATGAAATACCACCCCGACCGCAACACGGGAGAGGAGCGGGAAGAGGCTGAAATCCGTTTCAAGGAAGTCAAGCAGGCTTATGAGGTGCTGTCCGACGACCAGAAACGCGCGGCATACGACCAGTTTGGTCACGCCGGTGTGGAAGGCAATGCCGGCATGGGTGGCGGCCCGGGTGGTTTTGGCGGTGGCGCCAGCTTCAGTGACATATTCGGAGATGTCTTCGGTGATATCTTCGGCGGCGGTGGCCGGGGCGGTCACAGACATGCGCGGGGCGCGGACATGGGCTACAACCTGGAGTTGTCCCTGGAGGATGCGGTCAAGGGCACCACGGTCAAGATCCGAATCCCTACCCAGGTGAGCTGTGAAACCTGCGGTGGCAGCGGCGCCAAGCCGGGCACCAACCCGCGTACCTGTTCCACCTGCGGTGGCAGCGGCCAGGTGCGAACCCAGCAGGGTTTCTTCATTGCCCAGCAGACCTGTCCCACCTGTCATGGCCGGGGACTGCAGATCGATAGTCCCTGTCCCGAATGCCGGGGACACGGCCGCATCCAGAAGCACAAGACCCTCTCCGTGAAAGTGCCCCCCGGCGTGGATACCGGCGACCGCATTCGCCTCGCGGGTGAGGGCGAGGCCGGAGAGAACGGCGGGCCGCCCGGAGATCTGTACGTGCAGATCCATGTGAAGCGTCATCCCATCTTCGAAAGGGATGATGCCAACCTGTACTGCGAGATGCCCATCCCCTTCACCACCGCAGCCCTGGGCGGGGAACTGGACGTGCCTACCCTGGAAGGCAAGGTCAAGCTGAAGATTCCCGAGGGCACCCAGACGGGCAAGCTGTTCCGCATTCGCGGCAAGGGCATCAAGCCCGTGCGCGGCGGCGCCGTGGGTGACCTCCTGTGCCGGGTGGTGGTGGAAACGCCGGTCAAGCTCAATGAAGAGCAGAAGGAACTGTTGCGCAAGCTGGACGAATCCCTGGCGGGCGGCGGCCGCAAGCACAGCCCCAATGCCAGCTCCTGGCTGGACGGGGTAAAGAACTTCTTCAAGGAAATGGGTTTCTGAGGTGACAAATGATTAGAGTAGCAGTGGTAGGCGCCGCCGGGCGCATGGGCAAGGCGCTGGTGCAGGCCGTGAATGAAACGGACGGGCTGGAACTGACCGTGGCCACGGAGCATCCCGAATCGTCGCTCATCGGCGCGGATGCCGGCGAGTTGGCCGGCCTGGGCAAGCTGGGGGTGGCGGTCAGCGGCGATCTGGCGGATGGCGTGAATGATTTCGATGTGGTCATCGACTTCAGCCGTCCGGAAGCCACTCTCAACCACCTGGCCATCTGCCGCGCCAACGGCCGGCAAATGGTCATTGGCACCACGGGATTCAGTGACGGGCAGAAACAGCGGATCGCCGATGCGGCCAACGACATTGCCATCGTCTTCGCGCCCAACATGAGCGTGGGTGTCAACCTGTGTTTCAAGCTGCTGGATGTCGCCGCCCGCGTCATGGGTGAGGACGCAGACATCGAGATCATCGAGGCCCACCACCGCCATAAAGTGGATGCGCCTTCCGGCACCGCCATCCGCATGGGCGAAGTGGTGGCCGAAGCCCTGGGCCGTGATCTGGACAAGGTTGCCGTCTATGGCCGCCATGGCATCACCGGAGAGCGCAAGCGCGAGACCATCGGCTTTGAGACCATCCGTGCCGGCGACGTGGTGGGAGAGCATACCGTATGGTTCGCTGCCGAGGGAGAGCGAGTGGAGATCGCGGTCAAGTCATCCAGCCGAATGACCTATGCCAATGGCTCCGCCCGGGCCGTGCTCTGGCTGCGGGGCAGGGAAAAGGGTTTGTTCGACATGCAGGATGTGCTTGGTTTGCGCTGAACGTCATGGGCCGCGGGAATTCGGGTATCATTGACGGCTGAACATATCGTTTCCCCGCTGTCAGGAGATTCCGGGTGCTGAAGCTGATCAAATTCATCCTGTTGCTGGGCGTGGCGCTACTGGGAGCGGGCTTTGCCTCCATCAATCCCACGCCGGTGACCCTCAACTACTATTTCGCCGACATCACCGTCCCCCTGGGTCTGATGGTGCTGGTGATGATCGGCCTGGGCGCCGTGCTGGGCGTGTTCAGCAGCCTGCTGCTCATGGCCCGGGTGCGCCGGGAGAACCAGCGGCTGCGCCGCCAGGCCCGCCTGGCCAGCGAGGAAGTGAACAACCTGCGCACCATACCGGTGAAGGATCGCTGAGATGCAGACGCTGGTCTGGCTGCTGTTACCCGTTGCCGCCGCCTCCGGCTGGTGGATGGCGCGGCGCAGTGCGGCCCGGGATTGCAACGAATCCGACCGGCGCACCACACCAGCCTATTTCCGCGGCCTCAACTACCTGCTCAATGAAGAGCCCGACAAGGCCATCGATGTCTTCGTGCGGCTGCTGGAAGTGGATAGCGAAACCGTGGAGACTCACCTGGCCCTGGGCAGCCTGTTCCGCCGCCGCGGCGAGGTGGAGCGCGCCATCCGTATCCACCAGAACCTTATCGCCCGTCCCGCCCTCAGCCAGGAACAGCGCGCCCAGGCCCTGCTGGAGCTGGGCATGGACTACATGCGCGCCGGTCTCTATGACCGGGCGGAGAATCTGTTCCTGGAACTCAAGGAAATGAAACTCCATGTGCGCAAGGCCCTGGAGAACCTGCTCATCATCTATCAGCAGGAAAAGGACTGGCAATCCTGCCTGCAAACCGCGGAGGAACTGGAATCCCTGGTCAAGGAGCCCCTGAGTCTGGCGCGCTCCCATTATTTCTGCGAGTTGGCGGAAGAGGCCCTGCGCAAGGGACAGGCGGAAGAAGCCGGCAAGTTGCTGAAAAAGGCCATTGCCGCCGATGCCGGCAGCGTGCGGCCCCTGCACATGCAGGCGCGTATCGCCATGTCCCGGGGTGACTGCAAGGCAGCCATCAAGCTGCTGCAAAAAGCCGTGGACAAGGATTCCCATTACCTGCCAGAGGTGCTTGGCGACTTCATGGAATGTCATCGCCGGCAGGGCAGCCTGCCCGTGTTGCGGAGCTATCTGAAAGATTTTCTGGGTAATGGCATGGACGTGGCGGTGGCCCTGGCCACGGTGGACATTATTACCGAACTGGAAGGGGAGACAGCCGCCACCGCTTTTCTTGGTGAACAGATGCGTCAGCGGCCCACTCTCAAGGGGCTGTTGCGGCTTATCGAATTGAATGCCACCCTGCCGGATGTGCAGGCGGGGCAGATGTTGGTGAGCATGAAAACCCATGTCGAGACCCTGTTGGCGGAACGTCCCGCCTACCAGTGCGCCAAATGTGGTTTCGGCGCCAACACGCTGCACTGGCAATGCCCAAGCTGCCGAAGCTGGAGTACCATCCGGCGCAAATCCGAACCCGAGGACAAACACCCATGACCCGCCCCGTGATCGTCGCCCTGGATTTTCCCGACCAGTCCAGCGCCCTGTCCCTGGTGGACAGGCTGGAGCCTTCCCTGTGCCGCCTCAAGGTGGGCAAGGAACTGTTCACCCGTCTGGGCCCTGTTTTTGTGGAACAACTGGTGGGGAAGGGCTTCGACGTATTCCTCGATCTGAAATTCCACGACATTCCCAATACCGT
>CAZWRE010000149.1:0-2316 GCA_964636335.1 uncultured Sedimenticola sp.
TGTACCGAAGCCGGATTATTCCTCCAGCGCCTTGCGGATATGTTCCAGGATGCGTTTGGGCGATCCGCCGTGCTGGATCATGTCCACCAGCCTGCCCTTTCTGTCCACGACATAGATCGTGGAGGAATGATCCACGGCATAACCGATGTTGGAATCCGTTACCGGCACCTTGCGGAAGAAGGCGCCATAACGTTTCGCCAGATCTTCCAGGTAGGGAAGATCCGCCGTGGCGCCAATCATCCGCGGGTGAAAATAGCGGGCATAGTCCTTCAGCTTGTTGACGTCGTCCCGATCCGGATCCACGCTGATGAACAGGGGCTGGATCTGGGCCATTTCCTTGTCCGAGAGTTTTTTCAGGGCGGCGGAGAGCGCGCCCAGGGAGGTCGGGCAGACGTCGGGGCAGGAAGTGTACCCAAAGTACACAAGCACCAGCTTGCCGCGAAAGTCCTTAAGGGAAACGGGGCCGTTGGCGCTGCGCAGGGTGAAATCACCTCCCATGCCGGGGAAGCGTTCTTCCTGCTTGCTATCGGAGAACAGGGACCAGGCCTGTGTGTCGGCGGCCAGGAGGAACAAAGCCAAAAGGGACCAGGACAGGAATTTCATGAGTCTCGTGCGGGGCGAAATGGATATTGAGCCGGGGCGGCGTCCCTGCCGCCGTATGGAGATGGAGAATCGTTCAGTGATTCATCTTCATGTGGTCCATTTTCATGTGCATGCCCTTTTCCATGCTGAAGTGGCGTACTTCCGCCTGGATTTCCTTCTTGCTGCCATCTTCGAACTGCAGGGTGATGGGCATCTTTTCGCCGGATTTCAGGGGCTTCTTCAGCATCATCAGCATCAGGTGATAACCGCCGGGCTTGAGTTCGGTCTTGCCGCCGGCCGCCACGGGAATGTCTTCCACGGGACGCATGCGCATGACGCCATTGTCATTGATGTGGGTATGCAGCTCCACCATGCCGGTGGCGGGGGATTCGGCGGCAACCAGCTTGTGTTCCTTGCTGCCCTTGTTGTGCAGGGTGAGGAAACCCGCGCTGGTGGTCAGGCCGGGGGGGACTTCCCGGGCCCAGGGATCCATCACCTCGATGTCGTCGGCGGCCGTGCCCGCGAAAACGGGGCTGGCGAGAAACAGGCCGAGCAGAAGTCCGGAAGTCAGTTGCTTGAACATGGTCATCTCCTTCAGAAGTATTGCGAGAGCGCCATGCTATCAGCAGGAAAAAAGCTGTAAACACGACATTTATCAATATTGTGCCGGATTTTTTCATCAGGCCCGCCGATGGCTGGAAACTGTGCGAAATGGCGCAACCGTCCGACTGCCGGATGATATGATGCGCCTTGCCGTTTTTCCCGGTCATTCATCCATGAACAACAAGACAGATGATTTCTCCACCCGGGTGCTGGCCTGGTATCGCCGCCATGGCCGCAAGGATCTGCCCTGGCAGCAGCCGGACCCCTATGCCGTCTGGATATCGGAAATCATGTTGCAGCAGACCCAGGTGAACACGGTCATCCCCTATTACCAGCGCTTCATGGCTTCCTTCCCCACGGTGGCCGACCTGGCGGCGGCGGATCAGGACCAGGTGCTGCACCACTGGTCCGGCCTGGGCTACTATGCCCGGGCCCGCAATCTGCACCGGGCGGCCCGGCAGATCGTGGAAGCTTATGATGGCGAGTTTCCCCGGGAGTTCGAACAGGTGCTGGCCCTGCCCGGTATTGGTGAATCCACGGCCGGGGCCATACTCTCCCTGGCCCTGGGGCAGAAGCACGCCATTCTCGATGGCAATGTGAAGCGGGTATTGGCCCGGGTGTTCAGGGTGGAAGGCTGGCCCGGACATTCCCGGGTGCGGAAGGAATTGTGGTGTATTGCCCGGCAACTCACCCCGGATCAGGAGGTGGCGGCCTACAACCAGGCCATGATGGATCTTGGCGCCACGGTCTGTACCCGTGGTCGCCCGGCCTGTGACATCTGTCCCGTGAAAACCTTGTGTGAAGCCCGCCGTCATGACTGTGTTGGCGACTATCCCGGACGCAGGCCGCGCCGGAACCTGCCCGAACGTTCCGTGCGGATGCTCATGGTCTGCAATGAGCGCGGCGAAGTGCTCCTGGAAAAACGCCCGTCCACGGGACTCTGGGGCGGCCTGTGGAGCTTTCCCGAGCTGGATATGGACGCGGATCTGGCCCAATGGCTGGCGCGGGAGGCATGGACGCCGCGCAGCATTCGCAACCTGGAGCCACGCCGCCACAGCTTCAGCCACTTCCACCTGCGGATTCATCCGCGCCTTATCCTGCTGAAAAAAGGGGGTTGCCGGGTGCTGGATG
>CAZWRE010000150.1:0-9110 GCA_964636335.1 uncultured Sedimenticola sp.
TGATGAAGTCCGAGAAATGACCTGGGCATGGATGCTGGAATACAACGAGGAGAGAGATCACGACAGTCTTGGCGGGATGACGCCCGCTGAGGTATTGCAGAAGGCCAGATCTTCTACTTTTGAACTGTCCACTTGACGGGGTAGCTTACGCTTTGAGTTGAGTCTAGCAGTGTGAGCGGGGTGTCAACTTTATTCGGGGAAAGATTCTTGTCAGCAATAATACACCCGCATAGCCCTCCTGACTTCAGAAATCCGCTGACGACGAAGACGCCGAATTTCCTTACCGATTTTCTTTCCCGTGATCCCCGGGGCAACATCCGCCGCCGAGATTCTGGAGGCCTCTAAATAGGCCTTGCGCAAGTACTCCGCCTGGGGATAGGGCTGGTTCTGCAATCCCTTGCGTCCCTGGGCGTCGGCCTGGGCGGCGAGGAGAAATCGTTCGAGGTCGTCGGGATTGCGCCAGGCATCCAGGTCGGACAACAGTTTTTCCACGGTAGCGGGCTTGAGGTCGAAGGCCAGGTGCACCAGCAGGTGATAGCGGGCGGTCTTGCGGGCCAGTCGGCGGTAGCGTTCGGGCACGCGCAGGCGCTGGCAGACGCGCTCCACGAGGGGGACGCCCAGGGCTTCGTGGCCCCGGTGGCTTGGCCAGTACTCCTTCGGCGTGGCGGCCTTGCCCAGGTCGTGGAGTAGCACGGCGAAGCGCACCATGGGGTCGTCGCTCAGTTCCGTCACCCTGTCCAGGCTGAGGAGCACGTGTTCGCCGGTGTCGATTTCCGGGTGGTAGTGCTCGGGTTGGGGAATGCCGAACAGGTCGTCGACCTCCGGCAGGAAGGCGCGCAGTATGCGGCATTCCCGCAGGGCTTCAATGAAGCGCCGGGGAGAAGGACCGAGGAGGGCTTTTTTCAGCTCCTGCCATTGGCGTTCCGGGGCGACGCTATTCAGCAGGTTGCGGGCGGCCATGTCCGCGGCAAGTTTGCAGGTATCCGGGGCGATGCGGAAATCCAGTTTGGCGGCCAGCCGCGCCAGGCGCAGCAGGCGCAGGGGGTCGTCCTGGAAATGGGGCAGGTGCCGGAGCAGGCGGTCTTCCAGATCCTGCCGGCCATGGAAGGGATCAATGAGCCTGCCGCCGGGCGTCATGGCCATGGCATTGATGGTCAGATCCCGCCGGGCCAGGTCTTCTTCCAGGCTGACATCGGGGCGGGCCCGCAGGTTGCCGTCCGGGCCGCGGCCCCGGGCCAGGGCGTATTCTTCCCCTGTCTGTGGATGGAGGAAAACGGGGAAGTCCCTGCCCACTTGCCGGAAACCCCGGCCAAGCATGTCTTCGGGGGTGCTGCCTACCACCACCCAGTCATGATCCGAGGGCTTGATACCGAGGAGTTGGTCGCGCACGCTGCCGCCTACCCGGTAGCGCTCCAGTCCCTGTTCAGGGGGATTCGGGCGGGAGGAGGTCATGGTCTTCGGCGGGGTCGTTCATGCGGGCGATGATGGCTCTGGCGCGGGGGGCGTCCCGGTCGTTCACCCAGACCTTGAGAAAACCCATGGCGGGCAGTTCGCCCATGGCGCCCTGGAGGTAGTCGCCGCCTACCTGGGCGTCTATGCCTTCACCGATGAGGCGGATCTTCACCAGGTGGGCTTCCAGGGCGTTGAGGGCTTCGAAGACGGGGGTCAATCAGCCTCCCATCTCGCGCAGCTTCCTGTCCCGTTCTTCCGCGTCTTTCTGCATCTGGTCTTCCAGTCCCTTGGCGTCGTTCAGCGCCTTGATCTGGGGATCCCAGGGGGTGGTGACCTTTTTCTTTTTCTCGGGAACGGGCTGCTCCGCCGGTTGATCGGAACAGGCGGTCAGCAGCAGGATGCCGATTATTGGTAAGAGAGGTTTCATCAGGCTTCTTCCTGCCAGGTCAGGGCCTGGCCGTGGGTGCCCCGGCTGTCCGGCCCCATGAGCCACAGGTATAGGGGCATGAGGGCCTCGGGGGGCTTGATCCGGTTGATGTCCTCGCCGGGGAAGATGTTCTTGCGCATCTGGGTGCGGGTGGGGCCGGGGTCGATGCTGTTGACCCGCACCGGGCTGTTCTCCAGTTCCTCGGCCAGGGTCTGCATCAGGCCTTCCTGGGCGAACTTGCTGGCGGCGTAGGCCCCCCAGTAGGCCTTTGCCTTGCGGCCCACGGCGTCGGAGGTGAACACCACCGAGGCGTCCTCGGACTTGAGCAGCAGGGGCAGGCAGACCTGGGTGATCATGAAGGGAGCATTGATGTTCACCTGCATGACCTTCATCCAGTCCTGGGGATCGTAGTCCTTGATGCGACTGAGGTAGGGGTTGATGGCGGCATCGTGGAGGATGCCGTCCAGGCGGCCGAAGGAGCTTTCCAGCTTCTCGCCCAGTTCCTCGTAGTCGTGGGTGGTGGCCCCTTCCAGATGCATGGGATAGATGGCCGGAGTGGGGGCGCCCAATTCCTCGATTTCGTCGTACACGCTTTCCAGGTTGGGCAGGGTCTTGCTCAACAGGATCACGGTGGCGCCGTGGGTGGCGAAAGCGATGGATGCGGCGCGGCCGATGCCGCTGCCGGCGCCGGTGACCAGTATGACGCGGTCCTTGAGAAGATCGGGGGGAGCCTGGTAGTTCTGCATGATGGTTTGTGTGGTGTTTGATATAGGAGGATATGTTAACCCAATCGGGTCAAAACTTCCCCGCGCCGTGGGTGAGCGCCCGCAGGAGGCCTGCCCTTGGGTCGATGGGTCGCGGCGGGGCGCCGCTCCTACCTTGTGGGAGGTTCGCCCTCGGGTTGATGGGTCGCGGCGAGGCGCCGCTGCTGTTTGAACCGGAACCGGGCTTTCCCTGCCCGTTTCCTCATCGGCATCGGAAAACGCGGTTTCCCGCTGCCTCCGCTTCGCGCCGCACATCCTTGTGCGGGGTCGCGGCGGGGGCGCCGCTCCTACACCCCCTGTAGGAGGCCCGCCCTCGGGCCGATGATCGGGGAGCGTCAGGGGAACAGCAGGGGCAGCAGATCCCGGGGAGTGTGGATTTGCAGGTCTGCCTGCCATTGTTCGGGGCGGTCTTCTTCCTGCAGGTAGCCGAACAGGGCGCAGGCGGTGGTCATGCCCGCAGCACGACCGGCTTCGATGTCCCGTTCGGCGTCGCCCACGTACAGGCACTGGGCGGGATCTGTGTCCAGTCTTTCGGCGGCATGAAGCAGGGGGGCCGGATGGGGCTTGCGCTGGGGCAGGGTGTCGCCGCTGATGACGACCTGTGCCCCACAGGGCATGGGCAGGGCTTGCATGAGGGGGGTGGTGAGCCAGGCCGGTTTGTTGGTGACAATGCCCCAGGGCATGTTCCTGAGGCACAATTGTTCGAGCACTTCTTCCATGCCGGGAAACAACCGGGTGTGGGTGCAGATGTTGTCCAGGTACACGTCCAGCAGATGCAGGCGGCGTTCCTCGAAGCCTTCGTCTTCGGGTTCCATGCCGAATCCCCGGCGAATGAGGGCGATGCCGCCGTGGGAGACCACGGGGCGGATTTCCTCGAAGGGCAGGGTGGAGCGGCCGAAGTGTTCCAGGGTGCGATTCAGGGCATGGGCCAGATCCGGGGCCGTGTCCGCCAGAGTGCCGTCCAGGTCGAACAGGACGGCATGAATGTCCTTTGTCATTCCTTTGGTTTGTCCGTGGTGACCAGATAGTTCACGTCCACGTCGCCGGGGTCCAGGCGATAGACCCGGGTGAAGGGATTGTAGGTCATGCCCGTAATGTCCCGGGTCTCCAGCCCGGCCTCGCGCACCCAGCGGTTCAGTTCGGATGGGCGGATGAAGCGGGCGTAGTCGTGGGTGCCCTTGGGCAGCAGTTGCAGCAGGTATTCCGCGCCCACGATGGCAAACAGGTAGGACTTGGGATTGCGGTTGATGGTGGAGAAGAACACCTTGCCTCCGGGCTTGACCAGGGTGGCGCAGGCGCGGATCACGGAACCGGGATCGGGCACGTGTTCGAGCATTTCCATGCAGGTGACCACGTCAAAGGCGCCGGGCATTTCCTCGGCCAGTTTTTCCACGGGCATCTGGCGGTAGTCCACCTCCAGGCCGCTTTCCAGCAGGTGCAGACGGGCCACTTCCAGATTGGCCTCGCCCATGTCGATACCCGTGACCTCGGCGCCCTTTTCCGCCATGGATTCGGCGAGAATTCCACCGCCGCAGCCCACGTCCAGCACTTTCTTTCCCGCCAGCCCGCCGGCGTGATCGTCGATGTAGGCCAGGCGCAGGGGATTGATCTCGTGCAGGGGCTTGAACTCGCTGTTGGGATCCCACCAGCGCGAGGCCAGTTCCTCGAACTTGTTGATTTCGCTCTGATCGACGTTGTGGTGGCTCATGGCGGCTCAGTCAGGATGCTTCCGATGCCCGCCATTCTATCAGCTTTTCCTGCCATTGCCCGGTGCGGGCCAGCAGCCGGGGCAGGTCCAGGCGGGTGAGTTCGCCTCTTTCCAGCAGACGGCAGCCGTTCACCCAGACGTCGCTTACCTGTTCCCGGCCCGCGGCGTACACGATCTGGGATACCGGATCGAACAGGGGGCGGGTTTCCAGCCGGCCGAGATCAATGGCGGTGATGTCCGCGGCCTTGCCCACTTCCAGGGAGCCGATTTCGTCTTCCAGCCCCAGGGCGCGGGCGCCGTTGAGAGTGGCCATGGACAGCACCTGGGCAGCAGGCAGGGCCTCGGGGTTTCGCGCCACGCCCTTGCCCAGCAGGGCGGCGCTGCGCATTTCCCCCAGCATGTCCAGGTCATTGTTGCTGGCCGCGCCGTCCGTGCCCAGGGCAACGTTTATCCCGGCGTCCAGCAGCCTTGCCACGGGACAGAAACCGGAAGCCAGCTTGAGGTTGGATTCCGGGCAGTGCACCACATGGCCACCGCTGGTGGCAAAGGCGTCGATTTCACTCTCCTCGAGCTGGGTCATGTGCACGGCGATGAAGTCCGGCCCGGCAGACCCAGGGCTTCCAGGCGAGCCAGGGGGCGCTGGCTGAAGTTCTCCAGGCTCTGGCTGACTTCGTCCGCGGTTTCGTGGACGTGCATGTGGATGGGCAGTTCCAGCTCGTTGGCCAGGGTGCGCACCCGCCGCAATGGGATGTCGGAAACGGAATACGGGGCGTGGGGCGCGAAGATGGCTTTCACCAGAGGTTCGTTGCGGAACCGGTCGTGCAAGGTGATGGCCTTGTTCAGGTAATCGTCGGCGTCAGTGGCCCAGGCGGAGGGAAAGTCGATGAGGATCATGCCCAGCACGGCACGCATGCCGACTTCAAGGGCAACCTGCCCGGTGATATCCGGGAAGAAGTACATGTCGTTGAAGCAGGTAGTGCCGCTACGGATCATTTCCGCCATGGCCAGACGGCTGCCGTCGGCAACGAATTCCGCGTTCACCCAGCGCTGTTCCGCGGGCCAGATGTGCCTGTTCAGCCAGTCCATGAGAGGGAGGTCATCCGCCAGGCCGCGGAACAGGCTCATGGGTGTGTGGGTATGGGCGTTGACCAGTCCGGGGATCAGGGTATGTTCCGGCAGTTCCACCACGGTGCCGGCGCTGATCTGCTCCCGGGCCTGGGCCGAAGGCAGGATGGCGCTGATGCGGCCCTGGTCGATGGCAATGGCGTGCTGCTCCAGAACCCGGCCGGCGGGTGCCACGGGAATGATCCAGGAGGCATGGATGAGAGTTTCTGCTTGCATGGGATGGATGATGGTGGTTGAGGATGAGCCATATCTTACTACCCGGATGGATCCTGTTGGCCATTTCGGGAAATGGAGAATCCGGTGTCCGCGCGTTCTGTCCAGAGGTACCGGATTGCAAGATGTGCTTTGCCCGTCCTGGTCACAGTTGGGAGCGGGGCCGAACGAGAACGTGAATGGCCTGATCCGGCCGTACTTCCCGAAGGGAAGCAACCCTGACCAGGTAACGGATGAGGAGATTGCCGGGGTGGGACGAAAGCTGAATATGCGTCCCAGGAAGTGCCTCGGCTGTCAGATACCCGTTGAGGTGTTCTGTGATGGAGTACAGTGGCAGGTCAAAACATCATGTCTGGCTGGCGTGGCACTTATTGCTTGAATTCGAGTGGAAAAGTTCGCCGATGATTTCGAGAAACGCGCCGAGTCTTGTAGTGAGATGGTGGCCCGAAACGGGAAGCGGGAATCAATCAGCCTGGCGATAACTGTTCTGGAACTCGAAGGCCTTGATACATTCCGGGATGTCGTAGAACATGGCGGGCCGATTGCCGGCGCGTTGCCCGAAGTGGCTGTATTCCGTCTCGCAGGCTTCGCGGCTCTTGTGTTCTCCGCTTTTTACACAGGCTTCGATCTTTTCCTGGCGCAAGGGCGCGAGGCGCGCTTCACGGGCCTGTTCGCATGCGGCGTCGAGCTCCCGCTGGGTTTTTTCGCGGTTTCCGTCCGCGCCAAGGGCCATGCTGGTGAAAGACAGGAGCAGCATGAAAGCCGGGGCGGTAATCCGGGTGAATCGCTTCCGCCCCCGGAGGGCGCTTCGAAAATCTGTTCTTGCAGAATGTCGCATGATCGTTTCCGGTGAAGGGTGACAACGACTGATTATGAACTTTTTTCCCAGTGTACGCCATGTCCACCCCCCATTGTTTCATTGCGTGTAAAATGAGGTGGTTAACCGGTTCGGGGATTGTCCGGCGCCCTGGATGTGACATACATTGTCGTCAGGTTGATATATACTTGCGCCGGTCCAGGTCATATCTTCGGGTAACCAGCAGCAATGAGCATAAAGTCAGACAAGTGGATTCGGCGCATGGTCGAGGAAGAGGGCATGATCGAGCCTTTCGAACCGGGACAGATGCGCGAGGGAAACCACGGGCGCATGATTTCCTACGGCACTTCCAGCTATGGCTATGACGTGCGCTGTGCTGACGAGTTCAAGATCTTCACCAACATCAACTCCGCGGTGGTGGATCCCAAGAATTTCGACGACAGCAGTTTCGTGGACGTGAAGTCCGATGTCTGCATCATCCCACCCAACTCCTTCGCCCTGGCGCGCACCGTGGAGTATTTCCGTATTCCCCGCAGCGTGCTGACCATCTGCCTGGGAAAATCGACCTATGCCCGCTGCGGCATTATCGTGAACGTCACTCCCCTGGAACCCGAGTGGGAGGGGCATGTAACGCTGGAGTTCTCCAACACCACGCCGCTGCCTGCGAAGATCTATGCAAATGAAGGCGTGGCGCAGATGCTGTTCTTCGAGTCTGATGACGTCTGCGAGACTTCCTACAAGGACCGTGGCGGCAAGTACCAGAAGCAACGAGGCGTGACCCTGCCCAAGGCCTGATTTCCGCCCGCTTCGACGAGGCAGCCCTGGTTGCGCCGGGCGATTTCGTGATCCGGGTTACGGAACCAGCTCTTTCCGGCCACTATTTCTCCTGTTCTGACCTGGCTGCGACTTCCTCAACAGGATGTTGAAAGCCCCCTTTCACGGGCTTTTTCAATTCAATAAGACAAAGATGCGATCTTGTCTTTCCTCCCTTTTCAATGACTCACGGTGGAAATGGCCGCCGAAAAACAGGCATTTTTCAACAGCCTGTTAAGAATCCGTTAAGGGAACCTTGGCAGACTGTCGCCATGGAAAACTTCCCGACAGTGACCGTGCCTTGTCCCCTCGTATCCCGCCCCGCAAATCGGCCGAACGCCCGCCAGCCTGGTGTGACCGCCATGGCTGAGCAGGAGATCGTGCTGATGGACGCTTCCCATCCCCATCGTGGCAAGGCCGAGGCCATGGTGCAGCAGGTCTTTGAACAGAGTTATGGCGCGCGACTTTCCACCTTCTATCCCTGCATGCTCGGCATCAGGGGAAGGGACGAAGAATATCGGGCCATTGCCGGCATCCGTTCCGGCAGACACGATTTTTTCGCCGAACACTACCTGCCGGACAGGGTGGAGCAATTGCTGGGTGTTCCACGCGAGGACGTGGTGGAAGTGGGCAACCTTGCCACCCGCAAGAGCGGGGAGATCCGCTGGATAATCGCGGCGGTCACGGCTTTCCTGCATGGCGCCGGTTTTTCCCGGGTGCTTATCACCATCACCCCCTTGTTGCGTAACAGTTTCAGGCGCATGGGCCTGCCCCTGGATCACCTCGCGGATGCCCGGCGGGAGCTGTTGCCCGCAGATCTGTCCCGGGACTGGGGGGCATACTACGACTGCGGCCCAGAGGTCTGCGTGGGAAAGATTTCGGTTGGCTACCGTGCCTTCAGGGAGAACATCTGTTCCAGCGAACAGTTGCGCCAGGCCTGGGAACAGGCCCTGGCCCTGGGGGAGGCCCACGGCTGCCGCCTGAGGGAAGCAAGGGCATGAACGGGATTCTTCATGCACTGGCCGCCCACGCCGCGCAGCGTCCCAATGACCTGGCTGTGCAGGGGGATGAGCTGAGCCTGTCATGGCAGGCGCTGGAAGAAGAAAGCCTTGGGCTGGCCAAATCGCTCGGGAATGTCTGCTGCCTGGGGCTGCTCCTGGACAATTCTCCGGCGTGGGTGGTTGCTGATGTCACGGCGCTGCGCATGGGAATCACCTGTGTTCCCGTGCCCGGCTTCTTCAGCAGGGAACAGCGGCGCCATGTCCTGGATGACGCGGAGGTTGACGCCCTCATCACCGATGATGCCGGCCTGGCCGAATCCCTGGAAGCAGGCTGGCATTTCCGAAAGATTCTCGTTGCGGGACAATCTCTGGTTCTTGCCCGGCGGCCGGCCCGGCCTGAAGGGAAGAGGCGGGGAGCCGAGAAGATAACCTATACCTCGGGCACCACGGGCAGGCCGCGGGGGGTGCGCCTTGGCCTGGATGCCATGGAGGCTGTTGCCAAATCCCTGTGCCGTTTGTCCCGGGCGTCTGTGGACGACAGGGCTCTCGCCCTGCTGCCGCTGTCCATCCTGCTGGAGAACATTGGTTCCCTTTACGTGCCCATGCTGGCGGGAGCGCCCATGCTTGTGCCTTCGCCGGAAAGCCTGGGACTGAGCGGCTCCGGGAGCGTGGATGCGGCGCGGTTGTCCGCGATGCTGGCACGCATCCGGCCCTGCGCAGTGATTGTTCCGCCGCAGCTTCTCAAGCTGCTGACAGGCCTGGCCAAGGCAGGGAAGCTTCCCTGCCTTGG
>CAZWRE010000151.1:0-5742 GCA_964636335.1 uncultured Sedimenticola sp.
CACCCCCTGCCACCTGAGAAGCCACCAGCGAAAGCAGCATCTGGGCATCCGAGGCGCCTCGACGACGCCGCTTCAGGTGAATCGCCTCCCCGATACGCCTTCCCAGCTTCAACTGCTTGAACAAACGCCCAAGAAACACCCGCCCGCCATGGCCTGTCAGCTTCTCATCGGTAAAATCGATCTCAACCTTGGCGGGGGATACTCGTAGGCTTGGCATGGGCGCACCTGCGGAGTGAAGGTTTGGTTACCCGGCATTTCGCCGTAACTCACCGCAGTGTGCGCTTTTTTGTCGCCCTTGGCCGAAAGTTATCCGGGGATCAAAGGTTGACTGCGGTCATCCGTGTTCCGCCACGTTTTGGGATAGAATTCTGCACTCGTGCCGGCGGCATCCCGTCGTCCGCCGGCGTGCAACCTCGGTAAAGGGGGATACACCACCGTGGAACTGAAGAACATCGACCAGATCGAGAACGCCGCCAGCCACGGCCGACCGGAGCTGTTTCGGCTGGGCATCGGCCTGCTGTTCATCCTGGGCATCATGATGTATGCCGGTATGCGCTTCACCGAGATCCACAACGGGCTGATGCTCATCGCCGCCGCCATGATCGGTGGCTACATGGCCATGAACATCGGCGCCAACGACGTGGCCAACAACGTGGGTCCCGCGGTGGGCTCCCGGGCATTGACCCTCACCGGCGCCATCGTCATTGCCGCCATCTTCGAGGCCGCCGGCGCCCTCATCGCCGGCGGCTCGGTGGTAGGCACCATCAAGAAGGGGATCATCGATCCGGCTCTGATCAACGACACCGACGTCTTCATCTGGCTGATGATGGCGGCACTGCTGGCCGGCGCCATCTGGCTCAACATCGCTACCGCCCTGGGCGCACCCGTCTCCACCACCCACTCCATCGTGGGCGGCGTGCTGGGCGCCGGCATCGCCGCCGGCGGCATGGAGATCGCCAACTGGACCAAGATGGGCACCATCGCCGCCAGCTGGGTGATCTCGCCGGTGCTGGGCGGCATCATCGCCGCCGCCTTCCTCTACCTGATCAAGCGCACCATCACCTACCGCTCAGACATGATTTCCGCCTCGAAACGGATGGTTCCCATCCTGGTGGCCCTCATGACATGGGCCTTCTCCTCCTACCTGATCCTCAAGGGGCTGAAGAAAGTTTGGAAGACCGACATCACCACTGCACTGGGCATGGGGCTGCTCATCGCCCTCGCCATCTACGTCATCGTCAAGCCCCTGGTGGCCCGCCAGGCGAACAAGCTGGAGAACGAGAAGGGGGCAGTGAACCGGCTCTTCACCCTGCCCCTCATCTTCGCCGCGGCGTTGCTCAGTTTCGCCCACGGCGCCAACGACGTGGCCAACGCGGTGGGGCCGTTGGCCGCCATCAACGACGCCATCATCCAAGGCGGCATCCACAAGAAAGCGGCCATCCCCCTCTGGGTGATGATGGTGGGGGCGCTGGGCATCGCCATCGGCCTGGCCCTCTACGGCCCCCGCCTGATCCGTACCGTGGGCTCCGAGATCACGGAACTGGACCAGATGCGCGCCTTCTCCATCGCCATGGCGGCGGCCATCACCGTGATCATCGCCACCCAGCTGGGCCTGCCGGTGAGCTCCACCCACATCGCCGTGGGCGCCGTGTTCGGCGTGGGCTTCCTGCGCGAGTTCCTCAAGGCCTCCTACGCGCGCATGATCGAGGAGATCAAGGCCCACCACGCCGGCGAGGACCACGAGGTGATCGAGGCCTTCCTCAACGAGTTCCGCCGCGCCTCGGTGAACGAAAAGGGGCGCATGCTGGCAGAGCTGAAGAAGCACAAGGCCAAGGCAGAACTGACCAAGAAGGAACGCAAGGGTCTGAAGAAGATCTACCGCAAGGAGCTGGTGAAGCGCTCGGCGCTGATGAAGATCGTGGCCGCCTGGATCATCACGGTGCCCGCCTCGGGACTGATGGCGGCGCTGCTCTACTTCACGCTGCGGGGGATGATGCTGTAGAGGAGATCAGCCCGCAGAAGCAGGCTTGCAGTCGTTCCGTGGTTCACGGAAGAAACGAATGACCTTTTCTCCATAATTCAGGCAACCTTCCGCCTTGCAGATTTCCAATACACGCCGCACCTCGTCTTCCCGCACCTGGGCCTTTTTGGCGATTTGTGCCGGCCCTACCCGGGCAATCCGTACCCCTTCCTTCTTCTGATCGGGCACCGACGACTCCCACAACTCGCGCAGCGCTACTTCCACCCGCTTGGTCTGGGGCGCAAAGGCCAGCACCATGGCCAGATCATCGGTCTGGCGGATACGTCGGGCAAAATGCTCGAGCAGCTGATCCATCTTCTCGGGATTCCGCCGCACCGCCTCGAGCAGCCGTTGGCGGCTGATGCAGATGAGCTCGGTATTCACCAGCGCCGTGGCGGTGGCGGAACGGCGTTCTCCATCGAATATGGCCACCTCACCAAAAAAGGCGCCACGGGAGAGGTTGGCCAACACCATCTCGTTTCCTTCAGGGTCGGTGCGGCTGATGGAGATCCAACCCTCTTCTACGGCATAGGCATGCTCGGCCACGTCGTTCTGGCGGAACAGCACCTCCCCCGGCTCCAACAGGATACGTTCGAACTCGGGCACAAACTCGTCTAACCAGAAGCGGTTTTCCCGGGCCTGGATGCCGGCGAAAAAGGTCCAAGTGAACCCCTTCTCGAAAGGCGCCAGAATGGGCACTAACCAATCCTCGATGCGCTCGTTGAAAATGGGCTCGGCCACCGGTTCAAACCCGAGCCTACGGTAGAGAGAGAGGGTATCCGCCCGCACAGAACCGATCACATGGGTAGCCCCCCAGGCATACATCAGCCCGGCCGCCTCTTTGAAAAGAGCAAGGATGACGTTGCGTCGGTTGCGGTACTCCCTGCGGATAGCAAGCATGCTTCCGCCGACAATGTTCAACGGCTTGCCTTGCGACCTGCTCTCACACCGCAACTGTTCCCGGATCTCCGAAAAATCGAAATAGAACTCCGCCGGCAGGCCAACGGGGGTGTCCTTGTTGATGCGCATGGCAGCGACGGCCAGATCCCCGTCATAGGCCACCACGTTGGCCACATCCGGCACGGCGTCAAAATGGTCGACGATACGCGGATTGCACGGATCTGTCACAAATTTGCCCCGCTCAACCACGTAGACGTCGTAGCGAAGGCGGAATACGTCGTCCAGCTCCTGTGCCGTTTGCGCCAGCTTCAACCGGATGGCCATAGAACTAAGGTCTCCTGGAGTCACGGGCTTGGAAGTCTGGCATCATGCGGCAGCCGCAGGAAAGTTTCCATGCGCAGGTTCTCAATTGTGATTCCTTTTCACCGATCGCCTTTCAGGGAAAAATGCCCGAGAATCCAACTCCCGGCTTCGAAGCCGGTTTCCGGCACAAGCCGGGCCAAGGTCATCGGAACCCCCATTGCAGGGGTTTTCGGCAGATAAGAGAGGGAAAAACCGGGATTCCACGTGAACATGAAAAGTATCGTCATGCAACCAGCTTTCAGGCTCCTGCTCCCATTGGCTTACATGGCAGGCATCTTCCTGCTCTCCTCGATTCCCGACGTCGGCACGCCGGAAACCATGGCAGAAAGCCTGCTCCAGTGGACCACCCCAGAACTTCAGAACCTGCTCCACGTTCCGTTGTTCGGCGGACTGGCGGCGGCCTGGCACTGGGCGCTGCATTCGGTTGCAAGAAGTCGGCGAATCATGCTGCTCTTGGCATTTCTCATCACCACTGCCTATGCCTTTCTGGATGAATGGCATCAGTTGCACATACCCGGGCGGTACGGCTCATGGACCGACGTGATGCTGAACTTGATTGGAATCATCGCCGCTTTGTGGATCATGGACACCAAAAATCGGGGAACGGGCAGAACTGGCATGACCTGACGGCTACGCATCGTTACCTCGATTCCATCTAATCCCTCTGCAGCCTATCGACCACCAAGTACCAGCCCGGATACTTCACCAGGACGCTCGAATCCCCCTGTTTTTTGGTTACCAAGCAAGGCCTTGGGTGATCCTGGCTTGGGTGCATTTTGTCACCGTTTACGCTCTCCGGGAAAAATCCGGCATCCTGGTTAAACATCCGGGCTTGGCGGCGGCGTAAACCACCCCGTTCCCTTCCCTTGCTAACATCCCTTGAATGAAATTACAGTCCAATATCGAAATCATCCGTTCACCCCCCGATGAAAATTACTGCCGTCATCCCCGCCTACAACAGCGCCCTCCACATCACCCGGGCGTTGGACAGCATTGCCGGGCAGACTCGGCCCGTTTCAGAAATCATCGTGGTAGACGACGGTTCCACCGACGGAACGGCGCATGCGGTGGCCAATTGGAACGGACCGCTGCAGGTACGCCTGCTGAAACAGGCCAACCAAGGTCCTTCGGTGGCCCGCAACCGCGGTGTAGAAGCTGCATTGGGTGATTGGATCGCGTTCCTCGACGCCGACGACTCATGGACCCCTGACCATTTATCCGATCACCTGGCCAACTTGAAGAAACATCCGCAACTGGCCCTCCTGGCGGCGGATATGGCCGAGGTGGACACCCAAGGAAACATCCTTGTCCCTTCGGCTCTTGCCGCTCACAGGCTGCTCGCAGGATTTGAAGCACTCGACGGCGCTCCCATTCCCAGGGCGCTTGCACGCCTGCTGGAAAAGAATTTCATCCCCACTGGCACCGTGTTGGTACGCCGCAAGACATTGCTGGAAGCAGGCTTGTTCGATACTCGAATACGTTATGGTGAAGATCTTGAACTGTGGGCGAGAATCGCTGCTCACCATCCCATCGCCTGCCTGCCCAGAGTGCACATGTTCAGGACCCGCCACCAGAACAATGCCAGCACGCACACGTTGCCTATGCTCATGGACTTGGTGGAGGTGAACCGCCAGTTGCGCGAACGAATCGGGAACAGGCTGCGCAATCAGGGCCTGGATCCAGACCGCCTGGTGGCTGATGCACTATGGACCGCCGGTTATCAACACTTCATACAGGGAAGGCACGCACCGGCCCGGGCCCTCTTCCTCGCCAGCCTGAGAGAAGCGCGCAGCCTGCGCACACTCCGAAGCCTCGCCTTGTCTCTGCTGCCGCCATCCCTGGCAATGTGGCTTCGCCGTTTCAAGCTATAATTCAATATGGCTCAACAGACAAACAGAAACCCAAGATCGATTCCGGGCCACGGCCCTCGGCGCTGTGCTTGCCCGTCCCCCTCAACGAACCGTTCCAGATACCGGAGATAGGCATGAAAGGCGGGAGTCTCGCCTTTTTCAGACAACAGGTGAGCCCGCTTGGCAACCTGCAGCACGAGAAGAAGCGGCATCAGGTCCAAATCGCACCGCCCGTTCAGGGCATAGGCCGTCCAGAACCGGTACAAAAAACGCTCCAGCCTCCAGGACGGAAATAACGAACGTTCCGAAAGCGCCCCCACCCATCCAATCCAATTAACCACGTCCATCACACCCACTCCCTCACGGGCGGCGGAAAAATCAATGGCGCACAACCGGCCTCCATGAACAAAAAGGTTATGCGGTGCAAAATCACCATGATAGAGGCATGTCGGCCTTTTCGCGTCCAACGCTAGAAGCTGTTTCTCAAACTCGACCACCAAAGACCGGAACAATGCCTGCTGCCCGGGCAACCGTTCTCCCAGCTGCCGGGACCGCCACTCCATCTCCCCGGTGAGGAAATAAAACCAGTCGAGAAGCACCTTTTCCCCC
>CAZWRE010000152.1:0-7698 GCA_964636335.1 uncultured Sedimenticola sp.
TGATGAAGTCCGAGAAATGACCTGGGCATGGATGCTGGAATACAACGAGGAGAGAGATCACGACAGTCTTGGCGGGATGACGCCCGCTGAGGTATTGCAGAAGGCCAGATCTTCTACTTTTGAACTGTCCACTTGACGGGGCAGCTTACGTCAGCCATGAATGGATCTACCGTCATACTCAGCGTGACCAAGAGGCAGGAGGTAACCTTGTACAGGTACCTATTGAGGTGTTCTGTGATGGAGTACAGTGGCAGAACACCAAACTAGGTGGTGTTGCATTTATTTGGTTGAATTCGGGCCGTAGAACCGGCAGCCAACCTCATTTGTTACCATCTGACCCACCCACCTGTTACTTTTGGTAACAAAACCGCGCATCCCGTCACAGCAAAAAAACACCATATCAACAAGTTACACCTTGGCCCGATTATTGCTTTCATGATCAAGCGATTTGCCCCGCCGACCGGGGAAAATCGGAAAAAGAAAGCATATCTCCCCACAACAGAGAGAGTAATTGACATGAGCAAACACGCTTCGTACTGGAAAGCGAACCTGCGCCTGGTATTCGGTTGCCTGGTGGTCTGGTTTCTTGCCTCGTTCGTGTTCGGCATAATACTTGCCGAACCGCTGAACAGTATCCGCCTGGGCGGTTACAAGCTGGGCTTCTGGTTCTCCCAGCAAGGCTCCATCTACACTTTCGTGGCCCTGACCTTCTTCTACGCCTGGCGTGCGAACAAGCTGGACCATGAATTCGGCGTCCGCGAAGACTGAAGAGGAGTCATCAAATGGATCTGCAAACACTTACCTATATCGTCGTTGGCGCGACCTTCGCCCTGTACATCGGCATTGCCATCTGGGCCCGCGCCAAGACCACCGGTGATTTCTACGTCGCCGGCAAGGGCGTTCCTCCGGTACTCAACGGCATGGCCACCGCCGCCGACTGGATGTCCGCCGCTTCCTTCATCTCCATGGCCGGCCTCATCGCCTTCTACGGCTATGGCGGCTCCGTGTTCCTCATGGGCTGGACGGGTGGCTATGTGCTGCTGGCCATGCTGCTGGCGCCCTATCTGCGCAAGTACGGCAAGTTCACCGTGCCCGAGTTCATCGGTGACCGCTACTATGGCCGCTCGGCGCGCATTCTGGCCGTCATCTGCCTGATCATCGCGTCTGTAACCTATGTCATCGGCCAGATGAAGGGTATCGGCGTGGCCTTCTCCCGCTTCCTTGAAACCGACTATGACACCGGCCTGTACATCGGTATGGGCATCGTGTTCATCTACGCGGTCATGGGCGGCATGAAGGGCATCACCTACACCCAGATCGCCCAGTACTGCGTGCTCATCTTCGCCTACACGGTGCCCGCGGTCTTCATCTCCATGCACCTGACCGGCAATCCCATTCCCCAACTGGGACTGGGCAGCACCATGGCGGACGGCAGTGGCATGTACTTGCTGGACAAGCTGGACGCCACCATGAAGGATCTGGGCTTTGGCACCTACACGGACAAGGAACGGTTGAGTACCTTCAACATGTTCGTGTACACCATGTCCCTGATGATCGGCACTGCGGGCCTGCCCCATGTCATCATGCGTTTTTTCACCGTGCCCCGCGTGCGTGACGCCCGCGCTTCCGCCGGTTGGGCCCTGGTATTCATCGCCCTGCTGTACACCGTGGCGCCCGCTGTTGGCGCCATGGCCCGTCTGAACCTGATGGAAACCATCCACCCGACTTCCGGCCCCAATGCCGGCCAGTGGCTGGAGGTGGATCAGCGTCCCCAATGGTTCAAGAACTGGGAAAAGACCGGCCTGCTGAAGTTCGAGGACAAGAACGGCGACGGCCGCATCCAGTATGTTGCCGACAAGGCCAAGAACGAAATGGTGAAGGTGGACCGCGATATCATGGTGCTGGCCAACCCCGAAATCGCCAAGCTGCCCAACTGGGTAATCGCCCTGGTGGTCGCCGGTGGTCTGGCCGCCGCCCTGTCCACGGCGGCGGGTTTGCTGCTGGCCATCGCTTCATCCATCTCCCATGACCTGCTCAAGGGGGTGTTCGCGCCCAATATCTCGGAGAGATCGGAGCTCATGGCCAGCCGCATCGCCATGGCCGGCGCCATCGCCGCGGCGGGATACCTGGGACTTCATCCGCCGGATTTCGCGGCCGGCACCGTGGCCCTGGCCTTTGGCCTGGCGGCGTCCTCCATCTTCCCCGCCATCATGATGGGGATCTTCTCCAAGACCATGAACAAGCAGGGCGCCATGGCGGGCATGCTGGTAGGCATCAGCATCACCCTGTTCTACGTGTTCCAGCACAAGGGTGTTTTCTTCATTGCCGACTGGAAATATCTGGAAAGCTGGGGCAGCAATTGGTTCATGGGAATCGAGCCAAACGCCTTTGGCGCCATCGGCGCGGTGTTCAACTTCATCACGGCCTTCATCGTGGCCAAGGTGACTGCTCCGCCGCCGGAGCACATCCAGCACATGGTGGAGGACATTCGCGTTCCCGCCGGCGCTGGCGCCGCCACCGGCCACTGACGGCAGCAAGCGTCAGGGAAAAAGGCTCCTTCCCGGGAGCCTTTTTCTTGCAGGAAGCCGCGGGGAGGCCATTGCTCCCCGCGGCAATACCTTCAACCTGTCTTCAGGCGCTTCCTCCGGGAGTTTCTGAAAACAGGCTGAAACCCCTTTCTTCCCCCTCGGGGGATATACTGGCAACAACGAAACCTGAACAAACACGGGCCCCATGGGATTAGTCAAACGTTTCTACCAGTCCAACCGCCACGTGAAGCTGGCCATCATTCTCGCCCCCTTGCTGGCCATAGGCGGTTATATCCTCGCGGGCATCTACCTTGACGACAAGATCGACACTCAGCCGGGGGTGGACAGGCCCCTCGCCCTGCAACCGGACTGTCACCTGCTCACCGGCATATGCGAACTGCTGCACAGGGAAATCGCGGTGAATATCGCCATCGAGGAAAAGGATGGCAGGCAGTTGTTCTACCTTAGCAGCAGCACACCCATACAAGGTGTTCTGGCGGCTTTCGGGGACAACCCACCCCTGCCCATGCACAGCCGGGGCGATACGAAGAAATGGGTGCTGGAGCCCCGGCGGCCCGTCATCCCTGGCAACCAGGTGAAACTTGCCATCTCCGGGGGCAAGAACAGGTACTTTGCAGAGATCCCCGTAACGAAATAGATGCTGACATGGAAATCGAGCTCCAGGAAATACGCGACTTCATCTCCGCCATCCCCCCTTTCGACCGGCTGCCGGAAGATGTGCTGAACGCCCTTACGCCCGCGCTGAGCATCCAGTACGTGCGCCGCGGCGACGACATTTCCAGCGGGCCAGGTAACGGATCCATGCTGCACATCCTGCGCCAGGGCGCCATCGCCATGTATTCCGGCAAGAACAATCTCATCGGCATGCTGGGCGAAGGCGATATCTGCACCAGCTTCTGCGCGGCGGAGGTGATGCCGGATTTCTACATCAAGGCCACGGAAGACACCCTGCTGTACAGCATTCCCTGCGACGAGCTGTCCCGACTGGTGAATGGCGATGATTCCGTTCTGCACTTCATCCGCCATTCCGCCGCCCAGCGCCTCAAGCAGGCCGTGGCGCGCATGCAGGAACAGAGCAGCTCCAACCTGCTGCATACCTATGCCGGAGATATATGCCGCACGCCGCTGATTACCGCCGCCCCCGGCGACAGCATCCGGCAATGCGCCAGACTCATGTCGGAGAAAGGCGTTTCCTCCCTCATCATCATGGAGGACGGCGCCCCCGTGGGCCTGCTCACGGACCGGGACATCCGCAAGCGCTGCGTGGCCAGGGGCCTGAGCGTGGAAGCGCCGGTGCGCGAGATCATGACCCGCAAGATCATCAGCCTCAGCGCCAGCGACAGCCTGTTCGACGCCCTACTGGTGATGACCCGGCAGCAGGTGCATCACCTGCCCGTGGTGGACGACGACCGCATTACCGGCATCATCACCACCACTGACATCATGCGCGAGGAAGGTGTCAGCGCCGTGCACCTTACCAGCACCATTCGCAAGGCCGAGTCCCTGGAACAACTGGTGGAAGCCAGCCTGATGATCCCCCGCATCCAGTTGCAACTGGTGAACATGGGTGCCGACCTGCACCACGTAGGCTATGCCATCACTGCCGTCACCGGCGCCATCACCCGGCGCCTCATCGAAATGGCCGAGGAGAAGCTGGGCTCCCCACCCGTACCCTACGCCTGGATCGCCGCCGGCTCCCAGGCCCGCCGCGAGCAGACCAGCCATTCGGATCAGGACAACGGCATCATCATCTCGGACAAGATGCAGCCTGGTGACGAGGGCTGGTTCGAGGAACTGGCCCAGTTCGTCAACGACGGGCTCAACGACTGCGGCTTCGTGTACTGCCCCGGTGAGGTCATGGCCAGCAATCCCAAGTGGCGGCAGACGGCATCCGTGTGGCAGGGCTACTTCGACCAGTGGATAGAGGAACCGGACCCCATGGCCCTGATGCTGTCCAGCATCTTCTTCGATCTGCGGGTCATCCACGGCAAGGAAAAACTGCTGAAGAAGATCAGGAAGAACATCCTGCGCAAGGCCCCCAACAATCAGCTGTTCCTGGCGCACATGACACGCAACGCCCTGAGTCACCGTCCTCCCCTGGGCTTCTTCCGTGACTTCGTGCTGGTGCATGACGGCCAGCACGACGACACCCTGGACCTCAAGCACTCCGGCCTGGTGCCCATCATCGACATGGCGCGCATCTACGCCCTGGCGGAAGGACTGGGGGAGATCAGCACCGAGGACCGCCTGCGCGCCGCGGCAGGCACGCCATCCCTGAGCACCGGCGGCTCCGCCAACCTGCTGGATGCCTTCGAGTTCATCAGCAACCTGCGCCTGGAGCACCAGGCAGCGCAGATCGAGGCGGGCGACAGCCCGGACAATTTCATGTCCCCCAAGCAGCTCTCCAGACTGGAACGGGAACATCTCAAGGACGCCTTCAAGGTGGTGCAGACCATGCAGGCCACCCTGGAGATCCGCTATCAAACGGAAAGAATCTGATGCTGGGCTGGCTGTTCAACGCCGAACAAAAACGCAGGAAACTGCTGGACCAGGCGCCGGAGGGTCCTCTCAGGGAATATCTTGGCGTGGCCTTTCCCGACAGGAATCTGCCCATCGACCAGGTCCCCCTGCTGGCCATGGACTTCGAGACCACGGGGCTGGACCTGAAGAACGATCACCTGCTCAGCGTGGGTCACGTGGAGCTGAAGGGCAACCAGGTATTGCTGGCAACCGCCCGGCACCGGATCATTCACACGAACAGGGACATGGCGGACGAGAACATCAGCATCCACCGCATCACCCACGACCAGGTGGCCAGGGGACTAAATCTGGGCAAGGTGGTGGAATCCATACTGGAGGCCCTTGCGGGCAAGGTGCTGCTGGCGCACCATGCGAAGGTGGAGATCGGCTTCCTGCAACAGGCCTGCAGGCGCCTGTACGGCATGACCCCCGTGGTGCCGGCCATCGACACCATGCAACTGGCCCGGCGGCGCCTGGAACGCGCCCAGCAACCCTACAAGCCCGGCGAGCTGCGCCTGTTCAATCTGAGAAAACAGTATGGCCTTCCGGCCTACCAGGCTCACAACGCCTTGATGGACGCCATCGCCACGGCGGAACTCTTCCTGGCGCTGTTGGCCCACGGCAACTACCGCAGGCCACCCCCTCTGAAGAATTTCCTCCTGGGTTCTTGACCCGGAGCAGACAAGGCAATAAAAAGATGTAAACCCAATACGGAGATCGCAATCATGTCAGAAGATACCATCTACCCGGTTCCCGAAGATTTCGCCGCACAGGCCAACGTGAACGCGGAACAGTACGAAGCCGACTACAAGCGCTCGGTTGAAGATCCCGAAGGCTTCTGGGCCGAAAAGGCCACCGAGTACCTGCACTGGTTCAAGGGCTGGGATACGGTACTGGACTGGAGCTTCATGGAAGACGACCTGCACATCGAATGGTTCAAGGGCGGCAAGCTCAACGTCTCCTGGAACTGCCTGGACCGTCACCTGGACACCCGTGGCGACCAGACCGCCATTCTCTGGGAAGGGGACGACCCCAACGAGGACAAGGCCATCACCTACCGGGAACTGCACGCCGACGTGAACAAGTTCGCCAACGTGCTCAAGAACCGCGGCGTGAAGAAGGGCGACCGGGTTTCCATCTACATGCCCATGATTCCCGAAGCCGTGGTGGCCATGCTGGCCTGCACGCGCATCGGCGCCGTGCATTCCATCGTGTTCTCCGCCTTCTCTCCGGACGCCCTGAAGGACCGTATCCTGGATTCCGACTGCCAGGTACTGATCACCGCCGACCAGTCCATTCGCGGCGGCAAGCGCCTGCCCCTGAAAAGCAACGCGGACAAGGCCCTGGCCAACTGTCCCAACGTGCATACCTCCGTGGTGGTGCGGCGCGGCGGCGACCCGGTGGACTGGACAGAGGGCCGCGATGTCTGGTACCACGAAGCCATGGCCGAGGCCGATCCCGTATGCGAACCCGAGCAGATGGACGCCGAGGACCCCCTGTTCATCCTCTACACCTCCGGCTCCACCGGCAAACCCAAGGGCGTACTGCACACCACCGGCGGCTATCTGCTGCAAGCGGCCATGACCCACAAGCTGGTATTCGATTACAAGGACGGTGAAGTGTACTGGTGCACCGCGGACATCGGCTGGGTTACCGGCCACAGCTACATCGTCTATGGCCCCCTGTGCAACGGCGCCATCAGCCTCATGTTCGAAGGCGTGCCCACCTACCCCAGCGCCAACCGCTTCTGGCAGGTGTGCGACAAGCACAATGTCTCCATCTTCTATACCGCACCCACGGCCATCCGCGCCCTCATGGCCTGCGGCGAGGACATCGTCCGGGAGACCTCGCGCAAGAGCCTGCGCCTGCTGGGTACCGTGGGCGAGCCCATCAATCCCGAGGCCTGGGAATGGTATTACCGCGTGGTGGGAGATGAACGCTGCCCCATCGTGGACACCTGGTGGCAGACCGAAACCGGCGCCCACATGCTCACGCCCCTGCCCGGGGCCACACCCCTGAAACCCGGTTCCGCCTGCTGGCCCTTCTTTGGCGTGCAACCCGTGCTGCTGGATGATGAAGGCAAGGAAATCGAGGGCAACCCGGCTTCAGGGAACCTGGCCATCAAGCATCCCTGGCCTTCCATGATGCGCACGGTCTATGGTGACCACAGGCGCTTCTTTGAAACCTACTTCCAGATGTACCCCGGTTACTACTTCACGGGCGACGGCGCCAAGCGCGACGCCGACGGCTACTACTGGATCACCGGCCGGGTGGACGATGTGCTCAATGTCTCCGGCCACCGCCTGGGCACGGCGGAGATCGAATCAGCCCTGGTGCTGCATCCCAAGGTGGCGGAGGCTGCCGTGGTGGGCTATCCCCACGAGATCACGGGCCAGGGCATCTACGCCTATGTCACCCTCATGGCCGGCGAGGAATACGTGGATGAACTGAAGGACGAACTGGTGCAGCTGGTGCGCAAGGAGATCGGACCCATCGCCAAGATCAACATCATCCAGTGGGCGCCGGGCCTGCCCAAGACCCGTTCCGGCAAGATCATGCGCCGCATCCTGCGCAAGATCGCCGCCAACGAGCTGGACAACCTGGGCGACACCTCCACCCTGGCGGATCC
>CAZWRE010000153.1:0-9066 GCA_964636335.1 uncultured Sedimenticola sp.
TACAAGTATTACCATGATGCCGCCGCCAGGGGAAAGAAACCGGCATATCTGCGTTGAGCGGGATGTTGCTTTCCTTGAAACGGGGTTTCCTGCTACATTCCGGGAACATCATCAACGCAACGGGAAATTGCCATGAACCCGGAAAAGGTTGTCTTCGGTTTTTTCATTGTCCTGTCCCTCACCCTGAACTTCGGCTTCTTTGTGGGCGAGATCGACGATCCGGTGCATCACAACGTGTACGAGCTTTTTGCCGTGCTTATCGTCAACATCATTGCCACCTTGCTGAAGTTTGGTGACCGCAGCCAGCTTGGAGCGGTGTTGCTGTCCACCAGTCTGGTGGCTGTCCTGCAGTTGCTGGTGGCCGCCGTGGTGTGGATGTGGGTGGAGCACATTTCGGGTTCCGGGCTTACACCGTCTGCCATGGCCAGCATCGTTTCCCTCAGTGGCGGCGCCATGCTGGCGAACATTATTTCCGTGGTGCTGCTGATCATCGAAACGGTGATGCTGCGCCGCTGAGGCATCATGGACAACATCGTCTTTCTCATTCTGCGGCGCATGCGCCGCCCGCTGTTGACCCTGGTGCTGGTTTACGCGGTTTCCGTGCTGGGGCTGGTGCTGATTCCAGGGCAGGACGCCCAGGGCAATCCCTGGCACATGAGCTTCTTTCATGCCTTCTACTTCGTCAGCTTCATGTCCACCACCATCGGCTTTGGTGAGGTGCCCTACGAGTTCACCGATGCCCAGCGGGCCTGGGTAACGGTATGCATCTACCTGTCCGTGGTGGCCTGGCTGTACGCCATCGGCACCATTCTTTCCCTGTTGCAGGACAAGACCTTCCAGCACGCCATCAAGGAAAGGCGCTTCGCCCAGCGTATCCGGCACATGCGGGAGCCTTTCTACATTCTCTGTGGTTATGGGGAAACCGGCAGGGAATTGGCCCGGGCCCTGACGGAGCGGGGACAGCACGTGGTGGTGGTGGATCTGAACGAGGACAAGATCAACCTGCTGAAGTTGCAGAACCTGCGGGACTATGTGCCCGCCCTGCACGCCAACGCGCGTACCCCCCGGCACCTGCTGGAGGCGGGATTGAAACATCCCGAATGCGCGGGCATTGTGGCGTTGACCAACAACAATGAAGTCAACCTGAAGATCGCCATCACCGCCAAGCTGCTCAATCCGAAGGTAACGGTGATCTGCCGGGCGGATTCCCATGACATCGAAGCCAACATGGCGTCCTTCGGCACGGACTACATCATCGATCCCTTTGATACCTTTGCCAAATATCTTTCCATCGCCCTGCAGACGCCCGGCCTGTATCTGTTGCAACGCTGGCTTACCGCCAGGCCGGGAACCCTGCTGCCGGAGCCCGTGTACCCGCCCACACAGGGGCACTGGATCATCGGTGGCTACGGACGCTTCGGCAAGGCGGTATTCGACCGCCTGAAGAAGGAAGACATTTCCATTACGGTGGTGGAAGCGACGCCGGAAAAAACCGGAGAACCCAGTCAGGGCGTGGTGCGTGGCCGGGGCACCGAGGAGGAAACCCTGCTGGAAGCCGATATCCAGCAGACGGTGGGCATTGTGGCCGGCACAGATGACGATGCAAACAATCTGTCCATCGTGATGACCGCTCGCGCCATGACCAACAAGCTGTTCGTTATCGCCCGCCAGAATTACCGCGAAAATGACGCCCTGTTCGAGGCCGTGGGCGCGGATATGGTCATGCATCCCAGCGCCATTGTGGCGGAGAAGATCCGCGTGCTGCTGGCCACGCCCATGCTCTACGAGTTCATGAGTCTGGCCGCCTACCAGGAAGAGGACTGGGCCTGCGCCCTCATCAGCCGCATTGCCGGGTTGGTGGACAACCGGGTGCCGGCCATCCAGGAAATCGTCATCGACCACGGCAGCCACTGCGCGGTTGGAGAAGCGCTGGAGCGGGGGCGGGTGGTGAAGCTGCATGACATCATGCGTTCCCCGGGGGACAGGGAACGTTCGCTGAACTGCATCGCCCTGCTGCGCATCAGCCGCAACAGCCGGGAGTTGTTGCCGGATGACGATACCGAGTTGCTGCCTGGAGACAAGCTGCTGTTCTGTGGTACCCGCCACGCCTTTTCCACCATGGAATGGACCCTGTGCCATGGTCCTACCCTGGAATACATGCTTACCGGCGAGGACAAGCCCCGCGGCTGGCTGTGGCGCAAGTTAACCGGCAAGGAGAAGAGCTGATGGACTGGTTGAACGACTATTTTTCCGGCATGGAGCAGGCGCTGCTTGCGGCCAATATCCTGTTGCTGGTGTTTTCCCGCGCACTCATCAAACGCATTTTTCCCGAGCATGATGACGAGGGATTGTTCCGCAGCCGTCTCAACCTGTTCCGGGCGGCGAATGTCATTGCCCTGGTGATTGTGATCAGCAGCGCCGTCATGCATCCGGGAAGTGGCGCCCTGTGGATCACCCGCACCCTGGGCGTGATGCTGGCCATCTACGTGGCCTGGCTGATGTTCTATTTCATTGCCCGGCTCATACGCCGCCGCTGGGGCGGGGAACGCAAGCGGGGCGACGAGACGGTTTTCGTGGAGACCTATAATTCCCGATTGCTCACGCTTGTCGCCGGCACGGTTATTTCCGTCATCACCCTGGTGGCGGTGATCCGCATCATGGGATACAGCACCTTGCTGGAAGCCGGTGGCGTGCTGGGTGTGGTGGGTGTGATGCTGGCCATCACCCAGTCTTCCTGGGTGCCTGACCTGGTGAGCGGACTGGTGATTCTCAACAGTCGGCTCATTGCCGAGGGGGATATCATCCAGTTGGGCGAGGACAGCAGCCAGGTGGGCATGGTGTTCCGTACCAAGGTGTTCTTCACCGAGATCCTGCACCTGGCCAACAATCACCGCATCCTGATCCAGAACAGCAAGCTGCGCAACATGACGGTGCACAATCTGTCGCGTTTTGCCTCCGCCAAGGGACTGCGGGAGTCCTTGAATATCAATGTCTCCTATGACGTGACGGAACAGCAGGTGAATGAGCTGTTTCACCAGGTCATGGAATATGCCCGGGAAGACTCGGATCTACCCATAGAGAACCAGTACGAGGTGGAGATCCGTCCTACCCGGGGGGGTGACCATGCGGTACAGTGGACCTGTTTCTATTACATCAAGGAAACCCGTCTGGTACTCAAGATCCGGCAGCTCATGCTCGCCTTGGTGCTGAAGACCGCCAGGGAACAGGGTCTGGATCTGCGGACACCGCTTCTGTACCAGCTTGAAGAAAAATCCGCGGAAGATGATTCGTTGAAACAATAAGTTATAACTACGGCTTGAAAAACAGGCCAGGATGGCGGGGCTGATTAGCTGTTGATCGCCTCGATGAAATTGTGTGGTTTTCCCCAATACTCAGGCCGTCGGCATTCGGAGTAATATGCCGAAAACGCCTTTCAATACAACCAATCGAGAATGAGGAGTTCTGATATGAAGAAGATTATGGCCATTGGCCTTGCCCTGTTCGTTTCCGTTTCCGCCTGGGCCGGAGAGAAAAAAACAGCCGCCATGCCGGAAATGGACCAGGCCATGATGCAGAAGATGGTGCAGGCCAGCATTCAGAAGTTCAAGATCAATGATGACGTCACTGTGGAAGACGCCATCGATTCCATGATGCTGCGTGCCAATACCCTGAACTTCAAGCTGGTGGCCGACCTGCCCCTGTCCGAGCAGGTGAAGGCCATGGGCGAGGAAGCCAACTACATGCGCATCCTCGCCTTCTGTGACGCGCTCATCGCCAAGAGAATGGTGGAGCATGACATCATTTTTGCCGGCTTTCTTCCCTGTCGTATCGCGGTGCTGAAGGATTCCAAGGGCCAGGGCTGGATCGTCACCATGAACATGGACATGATGGTCAAGGGGGTAAGTCTGCCCAAGGAGCTGCAGCCCCTGGCGCTCAAGGTGCGGGACACCATCTACAGCATCGTGGATGCGGGCGTGAACGGCGATCTCTGATTCCGGGCCAAGCCCTTGCGAACGGCAGGAAGCCCGCCGGCCTGGCGGGTTTTCTCTGCTAAAATTGCTTGATTATCATATTCTTATATACGCTTTTTTCCGGATTCTCATGGTAAATCCCCGTCGGATTTGCGATAATCTTTACTTCATCTCGCTGGCGGCCCGATGTTGTCACAAATAAGAGCCGCCGCGATTCAACCAGCAATAATAATCCTTGAGGAGGAATTCGATGGCACACATCGTAGTACTTGGCGCCGGAACCGGCGGCATGCCAGCCGTCTATGAATTACGCGACAAACTGGGTTCGGAACACCAGGTCACCCTGGTCAACGAACGGGAGTATTTTCAGTTCGTACCGTCCAACCCGTGGTTGGCGGTTGGCTGGCGGGATCGCGCCAGTATTACCTTCGATATTCGTCCTCACGTGGAACGCAAGGGTATCAACTTCATCGCCAAGCGTTGCGACAAGATTGATACGGAAAACAACCGCCTGGAACTGGAAGGCGGCGACACCCTCGATTACGACTACCTGGTTATCGCCACGGGGCCCCGTCTGGCTTTCGAGGAAGTGGAAGGCTCTGGTCCCGAGGGCGGCCACACCCAGTCCATCTGCAGCGTGGATCACGCCGAGAAGGCCTATGACGCCTACAAGGAGCTGCTGGAAGATCCTGGCCACGTGGTCATCGGCGCCATGCCCTTTGCGTCCTGCTTCGGCCCGGCCTACGAATTCTCCTTCATCGTCGATACCGACCTGCGCAAGCGCAAGATTCGTGACCGCGTGCCCATGACCTACATTACCTCCGAGCCCTACATCGGCCACCTGGGCTTGGGTGGCGTGGGTGATTCCAAGGGCATGCTGGAGTCCGAGATGCGCAACCACCACATCAACTGGATCACCAACGCCAAGGTGACCAAGGTGGAAGAAGGCAAGATGTATGTCGAGGAATACGACGATGCCGGCAACAAGATCAAGGATCACGAGGTGGAATTCAAGTTCTCCATGATGCTGCCCGCCTTCAAGGGCGTGGACGCGGTAATGAACGTGGAGAACCTGTGCAACCCCCGCGGTTTCGTGTTCGTGGATGCCTACCAGCGCAACCCCACCTACCCGAACATCTATGCCGCCGGTGTATGCATTGCCATTCCACCCGTGGAAGCCACCCCCGTGCCCACCGGCGCGCCCAAGACCGGTTACATGATCGAGTCCATGGTAACCGCCATCGTGCACAACATCTCCAACGAGCTGGAAGGCAAGGAGCTGGACACCAAGGCTACCTGGAACGCCATCTGCCTGGCGGACATGGGTGACACCGGCGCCGCCTTCGTGGCCCTGCCGCAGATTCCGCCGCGTAACGTTGCCTGGTTCAAGAAGGGCAAGTGGGTGCACATGGCCAAGATCGCCTTCGAGAAGTATTTCATCCGCAAGATGAAGAAGGGCTCCTCCGAGCCCATCTACGAGAAGTATATTCTCAAGATGCTGGGGATCGGCAAGCTGCGCTGATTTCCCGAGGGAAGAGACCCGAGGAAGCCCGGCAACCGCCGGGCTTCTTGCGTTATGATGCGGCCTTGCCGAACCGGAAGAATGCCTGGACGAATGATGACGGAAAGACACAAGACCCGCCGTGTGGCCGTGGACAAGGTGATGGTGGGTGGTGGCGCGCCCGTGGTGGTGCAGTCCATGACCAATACCGATACCGCCGACGTGGACGCCACGGTCACGCAGGTTGCCGAACTGGCCGCCGCCGGCTCCGAGTTGGTGCGCCTGACGGTGAACAACGAGGCCTCGGCGGCTGCCGTGGGAGAAATCCGCCGGCGGCTGGATGACATGGGCGTTTCCGTGCCCCTCATCGGCGACTTTCATTTCAACGGTCACCGTTTGCTGGAGAAATACCCGGACTGCGCCCGCGCCCTGGCCAAATACCGCATCAACCCTGGCAACGTGGGCAGCGGCGAGAAGCGGGATGAGCAGTTCAACGCCATGATCGAGAAGGCTGTCGAACATGGCAAGGCCGTGCGCATCGGCGTCAACTGGGGCTCCATGGACAAGCAACTGGTGGCGCGCATGATGGACGAGAACGCCCGCTCGGCCAATCCCCTGGACGCAGACCAGATGACCCGGGAAATCATGGTGGCCTCCGCCCTGGAAAGCGCCGCCCAGGCCGAGGCTGTCGGGCTGGGCGCCGATCGCATCATCCTGTCCTGCAAGATGAGTGGCGTACAGGATCTCATTGCGGTCTATGAAATGCTGGCGCGGCGTTGCGACTATGCCCTGCACCTGGGGTTGACCGAGGCGGGCATGGGCTCCAAGGGCATTGTGGCTTCCACGGCGGCCCTGTCCGTGCTGCTGCAGCAGGGAATAGGGGACACCATACGTATCTCACTCACCCCTGAACCCGGCGGCAGCCGTGCTACCGAGGTGAAGGTGGCCCAGCAGATACTGCAAGCCCTGGAGCTGCGTTCCTTCACCCCCCAGGTCATTGCCTGCCCTGGCTGCGGGCGCACCACCAGCACCTATTTTCAGCAACTGGCGCAGGACATTCAGGATTATCTGGATGCCAGTATGCCGCGCTGGCGCAGTCGGTACCCCGGCGTGGAGGACATGCACGTGGCGGTCATGGGTTGCGTGGTGAATGGCCCGGGAGAGAGCAAGCACGCCAACATCGGCATCAGCCTGCCGGGAACGGGCGAGCAGCCCGCCGCGCCCGTGTACGTGGATGGTGTGAAGACGGTTACCCTGAAGGGGGAAGGTATTGCCGTGGAGTTCCAGCGGATTGTGGAAAACTACGTGAAGGAGAATTATGGGCGATAGTTTCCAGGTGCCGTGGATTTGTCAGTCATCCGTGGGCAGGGCGCTGTTGTCCACTTCCAGCATCTTCGCGTAGAACACCACTTCCCGGCCGCTAAGGGGGTGGTTGAAATCCACCAGCACTTTATCGTCTTCCACCGCCAGCACCGTGCCCATGGTTTCCTCGCCATCGGGCAGGCTGAAGGCCAGGATCTGGCCGGCTTCCAGTTCGTTATCGGTGGGAAAGTCGCTGCGCGGCATTTCCTTGATCAGCTCCTGTTGGCGTTCGCCCCAGGCCTGTTCCGGGGTGAGAGTGAGGGTCTGTTCCTCGCCGGCACGCAGGCCGTACAGAGCCAGCTCCAGGCCGGGAAGGAGGGTGCCGTCACCCAGGGTGCAGGTGAGCGGGTCATCTCCCGTGTCGAAGGCTTCCGTGCCGTCCGTGAGGGACAGGCGGAAATTCAGGGTGATGGTGCTGCCGGGCATGGCTTCGGTGCGGGGCATCAGTGCATCTCCGCGGCGAGCTGGGCCAGGGTGGGTAGCTCCATGTCGTGCTGATCGGCGTGTTCCATGGCGCGTTCCAGGCGTGCCGGAGCGCTGCGGCCCATGCACTTGTGTTCGGGGTCGCCCTCGAAGGCATGGAGCATGGCGGCGATGAGAGCCTCGCGGTCAAAGCTTCGTCCGGTGAGTTTTTCCTGCAGGCTGATGACGTCTTCAGCCACGTCCCGGGCGATGTCCCGATGCTCGGCCCAGAGCTCGCCCACTGTGCCGCCGGTCTTGAGGCCGGCGATGTTGGTGGTGAGGATGTAGAGATTTTTCAGTACCAGCTCGAACAGCAGCTGATCCTCGTCGCCAAGGATTTTCACCGGGATGTCCAGTTTGCCCAGGGCGTCGCGCAGCAGGGCGCAGTGAGGGCCGAAGCAAGGAGAGGGAATGATGACCTTGAAATCCATGCCGGGCTTCTTTTCGAACCACACGGAGATCACTGTCACCTCGGGTAGCTGCGCGAAATTGGTGGGCAGCAGTTCGTTCTGTAGCAGTATGGCCTTGCCCTTCCAGGCATCCGGCAGTTGTTCCAGCACTTCCGGCAGATCCTTCTCGCCCACGGCTACCAGCACGGCTTCGGGCTCGGGGAACTCGTCAGCGGCCTGTTCCAGATCCTGGCCACGGGTCACGGGATAGACGGGATGGCCCAGGCGCAGAAAGCCCCGGGCGAAGACGCCGCCCATTTCGCCGACGCCGATGATTACGATGGGTTGCTTCACGGTTCTCGATTCCAGGTCGTTTCCTCCGCCGATGCCTGCCGGGCGAGATGGCGTGCCATGACGAACAGCAGGTCGGACAGACGATTGAGGTATTTCAGGGATTCGGAGTTTACCTTTTCCCTGCGGGAAAGTCCCCACAGGCTGCGTTCGGCGCGGCGGCAGATGGCCCTGGTCAGATGGGCCTGAGCGGCAGTGCGGCTGCCGCCGGGGAGGATAAATTCCTTCAAGGGCGGCAGCCCGGTGTTGATGGTTTCGGTCATCTTCTCCAGTTCCCGCACATGCCCGGCATTGATGACAGAGCTGCCGGGCAGGGCCAGTTCGCCGCCCAGGTCGAACAGGCGTTGCTGGATATCGGTGACCCGCCCGATAGGGTCGCCATCCAGTTCCACGGCGAGCAGTCCCAGGGCGGCATTGAGCTCATCGAGGTCGCCCAAAGCCTGGATGCGGGGGCTGTCCTTGTCCACCCTGCTGCCGTCGGCCAGGCCGGTTTGCCCCCGATCGCCGCCGCGGGTGGTGATATTGGTGAGACGGTTCATGAGGCCATTATAAACGGCGGATGCGGGCGTAGTGCCCTGCCACGACCCATCGGCCCGGGGCGGGCTTTCTACGGATGGTCGCCTCGCCGCGACCCATCGGCCCGAGGGCGGGCCTCCTACGGGTGCTCACCTCGCTACGCGACCCATCGGCCCGAGGGCGGGCCTCCTACAGGATGGGATGTGTAGGAGCGGCGCCCTCGCCGCGATCCCGCACAGGGAAGTGCGGCACGAAGCGGAGGCATGGAGAAACCGCGTTTTCCGATGCCGATGAGGAAACGGGCAGGGAAAGCCCGGTTCCGGTTCCAAATGAGCAGCGGCGCCTCGCCGCGACCCCGCACAGGGAAGTGCGGCGCGAAGCGAAGGCACCGGGAAACCGCGTTTTCCGATGCCGATGAGGAAACGGGCAGGGAAAGCCCGGTTCCGGTTCCAAATGAGCAGCGGCGCCCCCGCCGCGACCCCGCACAGGGAAAGCCCGGTTCCGGTTCAAACCA
>CAZWRE010000154.1:0-11877 GCA_964636335.1 uncultured Sedimenticola sp.
CGAAGTGCCCCCCCTGCGCTACGAAACGGTGTACCGCCTGAAACAGGATTTTCCGCAACTGGAGATCATTCTCAACGGTGGTGTGCTGAACCTGGACCAGGCAACGACACACCTACGGCAGGTGGACGGCGTGATGATCGGTCGCGAGGCCTACCAGAATCCCTGGATGCTGGCCGACGCGGACCGGCGCATCTTCGGCACGGACAACCCGGTGGACAACCGGCACCAGGTCATTGAAAACCTGCTGCCCCTGGTGGAGCGGGAATGCAGCAGGGGGATCCCCCTGAAACGCATCACCCGGCATATCCTGGGACTGTTCCACGGGCAGCCGGGCGCGAAGAAGTGGCGGCGTTATCTATCTGAAAACGCCCATCTGCCGGACGCCGGAGCCGATACCCTGAGAACGGCTCTGGGGCTGGTTCCGAAAGCGCATTGACGAATGCCATTGAGCATCCAGACATAAATGCTAGTATATGCCCACCAAATTATTCTAATGAGGAAAACAAGATGAGTGTAGAACGCATGGTGCTGGCCTTTGCCGGCTTCGCGATCCTTCTGTCCCTGGCCCTGGGCTGGAACATCAGCCCGATTTTCCACAACCAGAACTGGCTGTGGTTCACCGCCTTCGTGGGCGCCAACCTGTTCCAGTCCGCCTTCACGGGTTTCTGCCCCCTGGCCATGATCCTGAAGAAGCTGGGCGCCAAACCCGCCGGCACTTTCTGACAGAAAGGGCGGAATCGTCCGGAACGGTTCCGCCCTGTCCGGTTCACAGCTTGATATCAAAGCCCAGGTTTTCCACGTCCCTGATCCAGTTGAAGATATGTGAGCCGCTCTGGAAGGTGTTGACACGCACGTTGTCTTCATCCAGTTCCAGGTTCCGCGCATCCACCAACCCAAGGCGGGTATCACTGCCATAACTGATGTAGAAGCCAGTGTCTTCCGTGTTCAGACAGATGCCGCGGGGACGGGGAAAATCCATGACCTTGATGAAGCTGCCGTCCTGCATGGACCAGAAGGTCACCATGTCACCATCAGGATGCGCGACCGCCGCCACCCGACTGGCTTCATGTATGGCCACGCTCAGGGCTTCTCCCTTCATGCGCGCCACGATGTCCGCCGGCTCGACCTTGGAAAGCATCTCCCCGCCCGCGGGTCTGATGCTCACTCCGCCATTGTCCGTGAGCTCCCTTCCCGCCCGGGGAGCCGACACCACAATCAGGCCACCATCCGCGTCCAGGGCAAAGTGTCCGGTGTTGATCTGTTCGCTGGTCATCTCAACGCGCTCCAGCAGCTTTTCTGTCTGCACGTCGATGTAGGTCACGCAGGGCGCGTCACCACCCATGCGTCCACCACCGTTGGTGACGACCATCACCCTGCCATCGTCGATGAGCTGGCATTCGTGAGGCTCCTCGCCGTAGGTGGGAAACTCGCCCAGCAACTGGTGGCTGTCCGCATCCCGCACTGCGATCACGCCCTTGAAATCATCCAGATAGGACTCGGTGCAATACAGCAGCCCGGCATCCGAGGAATAGGCGCCATGGCCATAGAAATGCCTTTCCGGAACCGTTTCGATGGTCCGGGTCAGGGTCATGCTGTTCAGGTCGATCTCGCAGGCGCCCGGCCCCTTCTTTTCGAATACCGCCATGGTAGTGGGCTGGTCCGGTTTGAGAGCCACTGCATGGGGCAGGAAAGAAGTGCCGATCAGGGTCGGCCTGTCCGATTCGGGTTGCAGCACGGAAAAAACAAAACTCATCTGTTCGGCGGATTGTCCCGGTTTCAGGTATTGCCCGCCACCGAGAATCAGATCTTTCTTTGTCATTGTCTACCTACCAGTCGATTTGGAATGGGAACCTCTGATGGAACCTGGACGCAGGATGCGGGTTCATGAGTCTGCCAGGATTTCCTTTACCCTAGTTTATATCAGGTATTGTCCGCGCCGACCATGGACGCATACAGATCATGTGCGTCACTTCCGCTGATATCCACTTCCACAAAATCTCCCGGCTGCACATCCCAGCTTCCCTCGATGACGACCTGGCCGTCGATCTCCGGCGCGTCCCCCGGCCCACGGGCCAACACGTGGTCTTCCCGCACCTCATCCACCAGCACAATCATGCGCTGACCTTTCCTGCGCGCCAGCTTGTCCGCCGATATGCCGGCCTGTACGTCCATAAAGCGCCGCAGGCGTTCCTCCTTGATATCTTCCGGCACCTGATCCGGCAGGGCATTGGCCGCCGCCCCTTCCACGGGGGAATAGGTGAAGCAACCCACCCGGTCCAGCCGCGCCTCGCGCAGGAAATCCAGTAGCGCTTCAAAATCCGCTTCCGTCTCGCCGGGATAGCCGACGATGAAGGTGGAGCGAATCACCAGCTCCGGGCAGTCCCGGCGCCAGGCCGCCAGACGGTCCAGCACCTTTTCCGTGGCGGCCGGGCGCCCCATGGACTTGAGGATGCGCTCACTGCCGTGCTGCAAAGGCATGTCCAGGTAAGGCAGAATCGCGCCTTCCGCCATCAGGGGAATGACCTGATCCACCTGGGGATAGGGATAGACATAGTGCAGACGCACCCAGGCGGGCAGCTCACCCAGCACCTTCGCCAGACTGGCCAGGCGGGTCTCCATGGGTTTTCCCTGAACAAAGTCCGCACGGTATTTGATGTCCACGCCATAGGCGCTGGTGTCCTGGGAAACCACCAGCAGTTCCCGCACGCCGGATTCCACCAGGCGCTCCGCCTCGGCCGCCACCTCATTCAGGGGGCGGCTGACCAGATCCCCGCGCAGGGAGGGAATGATGCAGAACTTGCAGCGATGATTGCAACCTTCGGAAATCTTCAGGTAGGCATAGTGTCTCGGAGTGAGTTTCACCCCCTGGGGCGGGATCAGGCTGGTCCAGGGATCATGGGGCGCGGGCAGGTGTTCATGCACCAGGCGCATGACGGCCTCATAGGCATGAGGCCCGGTCACCCCCAGCACCCGGGGATACTTGTCGCGGATGTCCCCGGCGCGCACCCCGAGACAGCCGGTAACGATAACCCGGCCATTGGCATCCAGGGCCTCTCCTATGGTCTCCAGGGATTCCTCCACCGCCGCGTCAATGAAACCACAGGTGTTGACGATGACCAGATCAGCCTCCGCGTAATCCGGCACCATGGCATAGCCCTCGGCGCGAAGCTGGGTAAGAATGCGTTCCGAGTCCACCAGGTTCTTGGGACAGCCCAGGCTGATGAAACCGATGGCCGGCGCTTCTTCAGCCATTGAGAAAATCCGTGAGGGACACGGCTTGGGTCTGGCCGATCTCCACCACCATGGGCTCTTCCAGGGCGATCTGCCCTTCCTTGATATAGGGCAGCATTTCTACGCAGAGCTGGTAAACGATGGCCATGCCATCACGGTTGCGGTCGCCCTCGGGCAGCCGGTTGATGCCTTCGACCAGCTCGCGCACATAATCCTCGAACTGCCGGCCCTGGGTGGCCAGGTCAGCCTGTTTGAAGTCGTCCGTAAAACCGACCACCAGTTGCCAGCCCGGGGTATCGGGCTCGTCGATGACGGCAATTTTCAATGGACCGTTGATCTCCATGTATTTCTCCCAATAAGGTCATTCACGCCGCGCGGACTTGCGTCCCTGTGCGGCGCTGAGTATGCCACGCAGAATACGGATCTCGTCCTGGTCGGGTTCGGCGCGATGAAACAGGCGCTTGAGCCGCCGCATGAGCTTGTCGGACTTGCGTGGATCGAGAAAGCCGATGTCTTCCAGGGCCTGCTCCAGATGCGCAAACAAACCCCGCATGTCTGCCGCCGTGGCCAGATCCCCGGCAGGTTGCAGCGGCGCCGTTGCCTGCCCCTGCATCATCAGTTCATAGGCCAGCACCTGCACGGCCATGGCCAGGTTCAGGGAAGAATAATCGGGGTTGGAAGGAATGTGCACCAGATACCGGCAGCGCTCCAGCTCCGCGTTGGTCAAACCCGTGCGTTCCCGCCCGAAAACCAGGGCCACCCGCTGCCCCCTGCCCACCGCTTCCACTACCCGCCCGGCGCACTGCCGCGGATCCAGTTGCGGCCAGGCCACGGTGCGCAGACGGGCGCTGGCACCCACCACCAGATGACAATCCGCCAGGGCCTCATCCAGATCAGAATGGACACTGGCTTCGCGCAGAATATCATCCGCGCCGGAGGCCCTGGCCACACATTCCTCGCTCATGAATTGACGGGGATTCACCAGGGCCAGTTCCTCCAGGCACATATTCTTCATGGCCCGGGCCACAGCGCCGATATTGCCGCCATGAGAGGTTTCCACCAGTACGATACGCACGTTTTTCATGGGCATGGAGTATAATGCCTTATTCCATTCAACGCCTGATGTATCCTTTCCCATGAATCCCATGACCACCATCGCCGCCCGCGCCGCCCGCGACGCCGGAAAGCTCCTGCTCAACTATTTCAACCACATGGACAAGGTGAAGGTGCAGGAGAAGCAGGCCAATGATTTCGTCACGGAGGTGGATCGGGCCTCGGAACAGATCATCATCAAGGCCATAAAGAAGGCCTACCCGGACCACGCCATTCTCGCCGAGGAGAGCGGCAACCACGCGGGCAACGACTACCTGTGGATCATCGATCCCCTGGACGGCACCACCAACTACCTGCACGGCTTTCCCCAGTTCTCCATCTCCATTGCCCTGCAGTACCGGGGACAACTGGAAGCCGCCGTGGTCTATGATCCCCTGCGGGACGAGACCTTCTCCGCCCACAAGGGCGGCGGCGCCTATCTCAACGATCACCGCATCCGCATCAGCAAGCAGAAGGATTTGCACGGCGCCCTGCTGGGCACGGGCATTCCCTACCGTGACCAGCGCCACGTGGACGCCTATTTCGGCATGATGAAAGCACTCATCAAGGATGCCGCCGGGGTGCGCCGTCCCGGTTCCGCCGCCCTGGATTTCGCCTGGCTGGCAGCCGGTCGCATCGACGGCTTCTGGGAGCTGGGCCTGGCCCAGTGGGATTTTGCCGCTGGTACCCTGCTGGTGCGTGAAGCCGGCGGCGTGGTCACGGATCTCGCGGGTGGCGACCGGCATTTCCAGACCGGCAACATGGTGGCGGGCAATGTCAAAATCCATCAGGAAATGCTCCGGACCATCCGCCCCTTCCTCTCCGAAGACCTTCAGGCCTGAACAAATCCCGGCATCGCCGGTCAAACAAGGCACATCACCGAGAGGAAACTAACGATGAAAATCATCGATGAAATTCTTTCCGATGCACAGACATTGCGCGACGAACTGGCCTTGCAGCTTCACCTGGCCGCCGCCGAAGCCAGGGAGGAATTCGAAAGACTGGAACCACAACTGGACAAACTGAAGCGGAAAAGCCGGGAAGTCGCCGAAGCCGCCGGCGACACGGCAAGGGAAATCGCCATTGCCGCGGAACTGGGCATCAAGGCCGAATCTTCCGAAGACGTGAAAACCGCTCTACAGCTTGCTGCCGAGGAGATCAAGGAAGGCTTCCGGAAGATCGCCAAGACCCTGTAGGCGGAATACCGGAGCCTGCCAAACAAGTCACACAATTTCCTGTTAAGGAATTCATCCTGCCCGCCGACTGTTCACCTGACTCCCGGCCGACTACAGGATGAACCAACATGCAACAACACTCGCTGGAACAGCACGTCCAAGAAAGAGAACTATGCTTTCTGCGGGATCTGACGGAAAAACTGGCTTCCCGGGAGATTGATCTCCCTCCGTTCCCCGACATTTATGCCCGCATCATCAAGACCCTTCACGATCCCGATGTCTCCATCCAGGACGTGAGCCGCATCGTGGTGGCGGCCCCGGATCTGTGCGTGCGCATCCTGCTGCTGGCCAACTCCGCCCTGCTCAATCGCTCCGGCGTGAAAGTCACGGATCTGAACATCGCCATCTCGCGCCTGGGTCTGTCCGCGGTAAACAACGCCACGGTAACCCTGGCGACCAAGGACGTATTCAGAGTGCCCAAGGAATCCAGCCTGAGCTTCATGCTGAACAAGACCCGGCTCGAATCCGTGAGGGTGGCCGCCTACAGTTACCTCCTCGCCATAAGAGCGGGCATGATGACGGAAAAACACGATGCCATGCTGGCGGGACTGCTGCACAACATCGGCACCCACTACATCCTGTCCCGCGCCGAGGAATTCCCTGATCTGGTATCCAAGGAAATCATGGATAACTGGGGCCCGGGAATCGGCCAGGCCCTGGTGAGCAACTGGGGATTTCCGGAGAGCATTTGCCGCGCCATTGAAAAACAGAATGAATTGATACCGGAATCCGAGGAGGAAGAGAACAATGAACTGCACGATATCCTGATCTGCGCCATTTTGCTCTCTCGTGTGGAAAGCGACATGGAAGTCCCCGAACTGGATTATGACAAGATTCCAGCCTGCCAGCGGCTGGATATTGATGAGCAGACCATCCCCGAAATCCTGGAGGACTACGCCGAAGAAGTCGCTTCCTTCGTATCGGCCCTGCGCTGAACGAAGCCTTCATGCAACCTGAGCAGCGAAGGCACCAGCAACAAGACCAGGAAGGTGGCAAACGCCAGACCAAAGGAAATGGATACGGCCATGGGAATCAGGAACTGGGCCTGCAGCGAAGTCTCGAACAGTAGAGGGGTAAGCCCGGCAATGGTGGTCAGGGAGGTGAGCAGCACGGCGCGCAGGCGCTGGCAGGCGGCCTCCACGATGGCCTGATCCACGGCCATGCCCTGCTGGCGCAGTTCCTTGTAGAACACCACCAGGATGATGGAGTCATTCACCACAATGCCGGACAGGCCGAAGATACCGAACATGGAAAGCACGGTCAGCTCGATACCCATGAGCCAGTGTCCCACGATGGCCCCCACGATGCCAAAGGGGATGATACTCATCACCACCAGGGGCCAGCCATAGGAGCCGAATACCCAGGCCAGCACGATGTAGATCATGGCCAGGGCGAACAGGGCGCCCTTCTTCATATCCGCCATGGTCTCCTTCTGGTCCTGGGCCTTGCCCGTGTAGCTCATGTGCACGCCCCATTTGTGCAACACCTCGCTGAACAATTCCTTCTTCAGTTGTTCACGGATCTCGTTGGCGTTGTTACGCGTGGTGTCCACATCGGCAAACACAGTGGCGGATAATTCACCATCATAGTGACGCAGGATTTCAAATCCCTGGCGCTCCTTCAGATGCAGGGCGGTGGTCAGGGGAATGCGGCCTCCATCGGGGAGACGCAGGATCAGGGAATCCAGGCTGGACAGGTGATAGCGCCGTTGGTCCGGCAGCATGACGCGCACCTCCAGTTCATCACGGCCATCGATGAAGATCTGGCTCAGGTTGCCTGTGAGGGCATTGCTCAGTTGACGCGCCACTTCCGCCTCGGTCAACCCCTGGGCGCGTCCCATGGGCGTGAGTTCGTAGATGAGCTGCTGGTGGCCGTAGGGCATGTCGTCCTCAATGCCGGTGACGCCATCCATGCCTTCCAGCACCGTGGTGATGGCCAGGGCGGCCTCTTTTAGCTTCTGGGTGTCCGGGCCGGTGAGCTTGATCTCCAGATCCCGCCCCGGTGGCCCTCCGCCCCGCCGCGAGGTCAGGGTTATCTTCTCCAGCCCGGGGGCATCGCGGAAATGCTTTCGCCATTCGTCCAGGAATTCCTGGTTGCGCACACCGCGCTCATCCGAGGGCACCAGCTCGGCGGTAACCGTGGCAAACTGCTCACCGGCACGCCCGGACTGGGCGTTGGAGAACACCCCCATGCCATGGGACACCTTGGCGATGCGGATCAGGTTGCCGCCCAGGGCTTCCTCCGCCTTGTACATGGCTTTTTCCACCTTGTCGATGAAAGCATCCACCCGCTCCGGCGGCGTGCCGGACACGAAGCTGGCGCTGGCGTGGATCACGTTGCCTTCCACCGTGGGGAAGAAAGTGAAGCCAATGCGTCCACCCGCCAGCAGGCCCAGGGCCACGATCAGGGCGGCCAGGGCCGAGGCAATGATCACCCCGGGGCGGGCCACGGCCACCCTCACCAGGGGGCGGAAACGCCGGTCACGGAAGTGCTCGAAGGCCCGGTCCAGCTTCTGGCGCAGGGGCCCCGGCTGCTGGTGATGGGCCTTGTGAAAGCTGTGGCGCAGATGCCCCGGCAGCACCAGGAAGCTCTCGATGAGGGAAGCGACGATCACGCAGATGATGACGAATGGAATGTCAAACATGATGGTGCCGATGATGCCGGACACCATCATCAGGGGAATGAAGGCGGCGATGGTGGTCAGGGAGGAAGACATGACCGGGGCCAGCATACGCCGCGCGCCGCCTTCGGCGGCTTCCAGGGAACGCTCACCCTTTTGGTAGTGCGCGAGGGCGTCCTCACCCACCACGATGGCGTCGTCCACGATGATCCCCAGGGCCATGATGAGGGCGAACAGGGAAATCATGTTGATGCTGCCCCCGGCCAGCCATACCAGGGCCAGGGTGGCCATGAAGGACACGGGAATGCCCAGGGTCACACACCAGGCCACCCGCGCATTGAGGAACAGGAACAGGATGGCCACCACCAGCACCAGGCCGCTGAGCCCGTTCTTGAGCAGCAGGTTGATACGGTCGCGGATAAGCAGCCAGCTCTCGTCATAGACGGTGATCTCCACCCCCTTGGGCAGTTCCCCGCGTGTCTCTTCCAGCCATTCCTTCAGAATGGTGGCGGATTCCAGGGTATCTCCCGTGGTGGCCCGCTGGGCGCGCAGCTCCACGGCGGGCTTGCCCTGATAGGTGATGGTGATCTGGTTGGAACGGGGCCGGCGCTCCACCCTGGCCACGTCCCCCAGGCGCACGTAGTCACCCTTGAGATTGGCCACCAGGGGCAAATTCTCGAAACCAGCCTCATCCCGGCGCTGACTGAGAGTACGCAACTCCCGGGCCACGTCCCGCTTGCCGATCTGGCCCGCGGGAAGATCCCGGCTGGCTTCGTTGATACGCCGTCCCACTTCCGCCAGGGACAGGCCCAGGGCCTGGAGCTGGCGCTGGGAAAGCTGCACGGCAACCTCTTCTTCCGGCAGGCCGCGTATGTCCACCTTGGCCACTCCCCGAGCGAGCAGCTCTTCCTCGAAGCGATAGGCCAGCTTGCGTAATTCTTCGAGATCCGACGGCCCGTGAATCAGCAGCCGGGCGATGGGCTCGAAATTGATGACATGGCTCACCTGGGGGGTGCGCGCATCCTGGGGCAGATTGCGTACGGCCTTTACCCGGGCATCAACCCGGTCCGTGGCCTCTCCCATGTCCGTGCCTTCGGGGAACTCCAGGATGACCACGCCCACGTTCTGGGCAGACGTGGAGGTGATCTTGTCCAGACCTTCCACCGAGCGCAGCTCCTGCTCCAGGGGAATGGTGATGGACTTCTCCACGTCCTCCGCCGTGGCCCCGGGCCAGACCACGCGCACGGTCACCACCTGGATGTCGAAGGTGGGAAAAAACTGGGTGTTCAGGGACGACAGGGCCAGAGCGCCGGACAGCAGCATGATGATCATCACCAGGTTCGCCGCCACGGGATGGCGGGCGAAGATGCCTATGATGTCGTTCTTGTGGCGGAAGCCATCAGTCATCCGCCACGATCTCCACCAGCAGGCTTTCCACGGCATTGGGCAACTGGGTGACCAGCAGACGCTGGCCGTCCTCCAGGTCAGCGGAACGAATGAGCACCTGGTTGCCGCCATCTCGCCAGATCTCGCCCACGCGCTCCACCTTCACCGGCCGCAGGCGGTTCTCGTCATCGATGACATACACCTTGTCGGAACCATACAAGGCCTCGAAAGGCACGGGCATGACGTTTTCCTGGTCCGGCAGGGTCAGGCGCAGTTGCAGCACCCGGCCCTTCTGCAGCCAGTCCTGTCCCCGGTCGATGAGAAACAGGGCTTCCACGCCACCGCTGCCCTGGCGCACCTCGGCTCCCAGGGAGATGAGATGCCCTTCCAGCGCACGACCGTCCACACTGCCGGACACCTTCAGGACCGCCTTGTCAGCCAGGGCCTGGCGCACCTGGGGCACATAGACGGCCGGCAGCATGGCGCGGAACATGAGACTGGTATTTTCGAACATCTCCACCAGGCGGGCGCCCACATTCACCCGGTGCCCCTGTGCCACCAGCACCTTGACCACCCTGCCGTCGAAAGGCGCCCTGACCCGGGTGCGTTCGAGCTGCAGCCGGGATTTCTCCAGTGCGGCCCGGGCGCGTTCCAGCACAGCCTGCAATTCCAGCATCTTGCTGTCATGGGTGCGAATGCTTTCCTCGATGCGGGAAATGCTGATGGATTGCCTTGCGGCGTTCTGCCTGGCCGTGTCCAGCGCCGACTGGGAGCTGACTTGTTTCTTTTTCAGATCGACCAGCCGCTTCACTTCCGCCTGCACCAGGTTGTACAACCGCTGTTCATTGGGCAGTGTTTCGAGATCAGCCTTGTGACGGGATTCCTGAACCGCGATGGCCGCCTGCGCCTTGGCCACATCGGCTTCCCTTTGCGCCAGGTCGAGCCGTGCATCCCGATCATCCAGTTCCACCAGCAGCTCACCCTCCTGCACCTGGCTGCCTTCAATCACCCGCACCTGTTTCACGTCTGCGGGCAGGGCTGCGGTAAGCACCGCGTAGTTCAGCGCATCCACAGAACCATACAGCATGATATTGGTTGGCCACTCGCCGGTTTTCACCGGCACAGCGGCAACCGGCCAGACCTTTTCCTCGATGGCCACATCCTTGCTGTGAGGTCTGGTGGCCTTGAGCATCAGGAACACTGCGATTGCAGCAGCGACAATGAGGACAGGCACGATCAGTCGACGCAATCTTTTCACATTCGTTATTCTTCGGTTATCGGGACAGGAATGAAACGCCATACACACCATGCACCCAGCAGGGCTGCGGCAGATGCCATAGTATAAGCGAAAGCTGCTCCCCACTGTTCCCACAATATCCCGCTGGAAAATGTCCCTAACGCACCCCCGGCACCAAAGCTCAGGCTGCTGTACAGCGCCTGTCCCCTGCCCTGGTGACGGCCACGAAAGTAACCATGCACCAGATGAATGGCCGCCGCGTGAAAACTGCCGAAGCTGGCGGCATGCAGCACCTGGGATAGAACCAGCAGGCCTGGTACATCGGGAAAATAGCCGATCAGCAGCCAGCGCAGGGAAGCCAGCACCAGGCTGACCATCAGGATCAGAACTGCGGAATAGCGCCTCATGAGGCAGTGCATGAACAGGAACAACAACACCTCCGCCAGCACGCCGATACTCCACAAGATGCCGATACTGCTCTTGCTGTAGCCGAAATCCTGCAGATAGATCGTGTAGAAGGCATAGTAGGGGCCATGACTCATCTGCATCAGGAACACCGCCACGAAAAATGCCAGCACCTGCGGTGTCTTCAGAACCACCCATATGGATGGCTGCCCGGTCTGGTCGGCCACTCCCGATTTGTCTTTCACCAGCAGGCTGGAAAACAGGATACCGGCAAAAACACTGAACAACGCCACGAGAACCACCCCCGTGCCGCGCCTGTCCACCAGATGGCCCACCAGCACCACGGTAACAATGAAGCCCACGGAACCCCACAGGCGCAAGCGGGAATAGCGTTCCACATGCTGGCCAAGATAATTGAAAGTGACCGCTTCGAACTGGGGCAGCGAAGCATTCCAGAAGAAACTGAACAGGATCATGATCAGCGCAATCTGCGCAAATCCCGTTGCGCCGGGCATGGCCAGGAATGCCAGCAGGGACAACAGGGATGCAAGGCGCACGATCCACATGCGATGTCCCAGGTGATCACCCAGCCAGCCCCACACATTGGGCGCGACGATCTTGGTCGCCATGAGAATGGACATGAGCGAGCCAATTGCAAAGGCGTCGAATCC
>CAZWRE010000155.1:0-8916 GCA_964636335.1 uncultured Sedimenticola sp.
GGCCACGCCATCGGCCAGGCGCAGGGCGGTCTCGAAGGATTCGGCAAGGCGCAGGCGCAAACCGTCATCCGCCTTTACCTTGAACCGATCCACCACGGCCTCGATACTGTGCTTGCGGCGCAGGTCCAGGTCCGGCGTGTCGTCCAGCTCCCAGATCTCCCCGTCGATGCGCGCGCGAATGAAGCCCTGGGCGGCCAGCTCCCGCAGCAGCTTCTGGTATTCCCCCTTGCGCTCGGAGATCACCGGCGCCAGCAGCATGAGCTTGCTGCCTTCCGGCAGGGCCAGCACCTGATCCACCATCTGCTCGATGGTCTGGGCCTCCAGGGGCAGGTGATGCTCGGGACACAGGGGCGTGCCCGCGCGGGCATAGAGCAGCCGGAGATAATCGTAGATTTCCGTGATGGTGCCCACGGTGGAACGGGGGTTGTGGCTGGTGGTCTTCTGCTCGATGGAAATGGCCGGGGACAGGCCCTCGATATGATCCACATCCGGCTTTTCCATCATGGACAGGAACTGCCGGGCGTAGGCCGACAGGGATTCCACGTAGCGCCGCTGGCCTTCGGCGTAGATGGTGTCGAAGGCCAGCGACGACTTGCCCGAGCCAGACAAGCCGGTGATGACGATGAGCTGGTCCCGGGGCAGTTCCAGGTCGATATTCTTCAGATTGTGGGTGCGGGCGCCCCGCAGGCGGATACTGTCCATTGCCATTCTTTGCTGACGCGAAACAGAGTACTATACGCCGTTATTCCGTTTTCCTTCAAACCGCTTTCGCCATGAAAAACAACAAGGGCCCAGGTTTCAATGAACAGGAACGCCGCGCCGCCTTCGGCCTGGCGGGCATCTACGGCTCGCGCATGCTGGGGCTGTTTCTCATCCTGCCCGTGTTCGCCCTGTACGCCGAGCACCTGGCTTCGGCCACACCCGTGCTCATCGGTATGGCCATCGGCATCTACGGCCTGACCCAGGCCCTGTTGCAGATCCCCTTCGGCCTGCTCTCGGACCGCATCGGGCGCAAGCCGGTGATCGTGGGCGGCCTGCTGCTGTTCGCCCTGGGCAGCGTCATCGCCGCCACCGCCGACGACATCTGGATGATCATCCTCGGCCGGGCCATTCAGGGCGCGGGCGCCATTGCCGCCGCGGTCATGGCCCTCCTCGCCGATCTCACCCGCGACGAGCAGCGCACCAAAGCCATGGCCGTCGTGGGCGTGACCATCGGTTTCTCCTTCACCGTAGCCCTGGTCGCCGGCCCCCTGTTCAACGCCTGGGTGGGAGTGCCCGGCCTGTTCTGGATCACCGCCGCCCTGGCCATCGCCGGCATCCTCATCCTGCTGCTGGTGGTGCCCACCCCGGATCACAGCAGCGTGCACTCGGAAGCCGAACCCGTGCCCGGCCTGTTCGGCAGGGTGTTGCGCGACCCCCAGTTGCTTCGCCTGGACGCCGGCATCTTCATTCTGCATCTGGTGCTCACCGCCCTGTTCCTGGCCCTGCCCCTGGTGCTGCGCGACGCAGGACTGCCCGTGGAACAGCACACCTGGCTGTATCTGCCGGTAATGCTGCTGGCCATGGGGATCATGGTGCCCTTCGTCATCATGGCGGAAAAGAAGGGCAAGATGAAACCGGTGTTCACCGGGGCCATCGCCCTGCTGGGTCTGGCCCTGGCGGGTTTCTGGCTGCTGTCCACCAGCATCTGGGGACTGGGGCTGATGCTGCTGGTGTTCTTCACCGGCTTCAATCTGCTGGAAGCCACCCTGCCCTCCCTGGTATCCAAACAGGCTCCCGGCGCCATTCGGGGCACCGCCATGGGCGTATATTCGACTTCGCAGTTCAGCGGGGCCTTCATCGGCGGCCTGCTGGGGGGCTGGATACACGATCATTTCGGCGAAACCATGGTGTTTCTCATGGCCGTGGGCTTCATCCTGCTGTGGCTGGCTCTGGCCGCCGGAATGCGTATTCCCGCCAAAGCAGATGCAAAAACCGCTGCCGAAGGTTAAACTTTCAAGCTGATTTCACGACTTCACGGATGAAGACAGACGAGGAGGAAACATGGCATCCAGAGGCATAAACAAGGTCATTCTGATCGGCAACCTGGGCAGGGACGCGGAAACCCGCTACATGCCCAGCGGCGGCGCGGTCACCAACGTCACCCTGGCCACGTCCGAAACCTGGAAGGACAAACAGACCGGCGAACAACAGGAACGCACCGAGTGGCACCGGGTGGTGTTTTTCAACCGCCTGGCGGAAATCGCCGGGGAATACCTGAAAAAGGGTTCCAAGGTCTATATCGAAGGCAGCCTGCGCACTCGCAAGTGGCAGGGCAATGACGGGCAGGATCGCTACACCACGGAAATCGTGGCCAACGAAATGCAGATGCTGGACAGCCGCGGCGGCAGCGCCGAGTATTCCCAGCCGGCGGCCCGCGGCAATCAGCCTGTCGGCTCTTCCCCGCAACCCCCGGCAACCGATGATCTGGATGACGATATTCCCTTCTGAAACGCGGGCCTGGCGCAATAACGCCGGCGGGGATGCTGTCTCCCAATGGGCCTGAACGCGCCACCGGCAGACGAGGCACGGCTCTCACCCCGCCCAGGCGGGGTTTTTCATTTTCGTTTCCGGACACCGCGCCAGGATGTAGAATGAGCGGGGTTCGATGAACTTCAACAGCGGCGGGCTGTCCCAATCTGTGCCGAAAAAACAGAACAATTCCCACACTCAGGAGTGTTATTCATGAAAAAACTGTTCGTACTGCTGATCCTGGGCCTGCTGTCCCTGAATGCCCAGGCAGCCGATCTCAAGGAAGGCGTCAACTACGATCTCATCACGCCCACTCCACCCGTTGGCAGCGGTGATGAAGTGGAGGTCATCGAGTTCTTCATGTACACCTGCCCGCACTGCAAGAACCTGGACCCCGCCTTGCGGGAATGGGAGAAGAAACTACCCGAAAACGTGAAATTTCAGCACATGCCGGCCATGTTCGGCGGCGCCGCCAACCTGCATGCAAAAAATTTCTTTGCCCTGGAAGTCATGGGCGAGGATAAACGCCTGCACGACGCCTGGTTCAAGGCCATTCATGATGAAAAGCGCCGCTTGCGCACCCAGGCCGACATCGACAAGTTCCTGGAAGAAAACGGCGTGGACATGAACAAGTTCCATGCCACCCTGAATTCCTTCACCGTGCAGACCAAGGCCAACCGCGCCGCGGCCCTGATGCGCCGCTATGGCGTCCGCTCTGTCCCCATGATGATCGTGGACGGCCGTTACCGCATCAAGAACACCCCGCAAGTTCTGGAAAACACCGACGCCCTCATCCAAAAAACCCTCAACGACCGCAAGAAGTGAGTTCTGCCCCGGACAAGGATGTCGGCGCCCGCGGCAGTGTTCTGCCGCGGCGTTTTTCATTACTCAGCTATAACATCCAGGTGGGCGTGGACACGGGCCGCTACCGGGAATACGTCACCAAGGGCTGGAAGCATGTGTTCCCCCACCGGGAACGCATGGTCAACCTCAACCGCATGGCCTCCATGCTCTCCCGCTATGACATGGTCAGCCTGCAGGAAGTGGATGCCGGTAGCCTGCGCTGTGGTTTCGTGGACATCACCGAGTACCTGGCCCACCGCGCCGGCTTTCCCCACTGGTACCGGCAGGTCAACCGCAACATTGGCGTCATCGCCCAGCACAGCAATGGTTTCCTGACCCGTTTCCGTCCCCACCGGGTTACCCATCACAAGCTTCCGGGAGGCCCGGGAAGAGGCGCCATGCTGTTCGAGTTCGGCAAGCACCGCGAGGCCCTGACCCTGTGCAGCGCGCATCTGGCCCTGGGCAGGCGCGCGCGCGCGAAGCAACTGGCGTTTCTCAGCGAGCTGCTGCGGGACAGGCCCAACATGGTGCTCATGGGCGATCTCAACGCCGGCTGCGACGCCACCGAGATCCGGCGCTTCATCGAAGCCAATGACATGAACGAGCCTGCCTGCGACCAGGCCACCTTTCCCAGTTGGCGGCCGGTGAAGAAATTTGACCACATCCTGGTGTCACGCAAGCTGAACATCATCCAGTCCCGGGTGCTGGACTATCCCCTGTCCGATCACCTGCCCGTGGCCATGGAACTGGAGCTCCCCGAGGAAGCCATCACGCCACCCGGCGATCCTCAGCTCTCCACCCACGCATAAGCCCACTCCCGGCCCGTCGCCTGCGCCAGCCGCTGGAGCAGGCTGTCCTGGGGAAGCGCCTCGCCCGGGTACACCTGGTGAATCTCCACGCTGCAACGGGAAGCCAGCCCGTACTGACGCCAGTCCAGATCCGCCACCGCGGTATTCACCCCGCAGGAAGCGCAGCGGACCATCTGGCTGCCATCCTGCTTCCACTCGACGAGACGATCCTTCCAGCCAGGCAGATTGCCGCGGCAGACCGGACAGCGAGGCCGTCCCCGTTGAGGCACCATGCGCAGGCGCGGGCTTTCTTCGGCATGGAGCTGAACATGACAGAATTGCCAGCCGCCATCTTCCGGAGGCTCCAACCGCAGATGGGGTGAACAGCCTGCAAAGGTCATGTGGTTGAAAAAGCCTTCCCCGACCGCATATCGGTCTTCATCCAGGAATCTTCCCAGGAATCCGGCCTGGCGCAGGGCTTCGACGACCGCCGCCATGTCCGGAGGCTCTTCCAGGGGCGGCAGGGGATAGAGAAACAGGCTGGTATTCATGCAGGTGGGCGAATGGCTTGGCGTGTGGAGTGATACAATATGATACTTGTTCGACAGGGAATCACCATGCGCTTTCTCACCTTCTTTCTGCTCCTGCTGACCTCGGCGGCTGCCTTGAGCAAGCCCCTGGTGTTCGTCAGCGTGTTGCCCCAGAAAGCCATGGTGCAAGCCCTGGCAGGCGATGCCCTGGACGTGGAAACCATGGTGGGCAAGGGATTCAATCCGGCCACCTACCAGCCTTCGCCCCGACAGATCGCCCGCCTGTCACGGGCCGCTGTCTATATCCGCGCCGGCATGCCCTTCGAACAGAGCTGGCTGCCCCGTTTCCGCGGCGCCAACCCCTCCATGACGGTGCTGGACATGCGCCAGGGACTGGATCTCATCCCGGATCATGAACATGGCCAGGAATCCGACCCCCATATCTGGACCGATCCCCGGCTGGTGAAACAGCACGCGCGCATCCTTGCCGATGAGCTGGCAAAACGTTTCCCGGGCCTGGAAGACCAACTGGAAGCGGGCTATCAGGCGCTGGCCGGAAGGCTGGATGACCTGGATTCGGAACTGCGGGAACGCTTGGCGCCCCTGGAAGGAAAGAGCTTCCTGGTCTATCACCCGGCCTGGAGCTACTTCGCCCGCCGCTACCACCTGCGCCAACTGGCCGTGGAAGCCCATGGCAAGGAACCCAACAGCCGCAGCCTGGCGACCCTCATCGACAGGGCGCGCAAGGCCGGAATTCATGTCATCATCGTCCAGCCCCAGCATTCCAGCGCCACGGCGAAAGTGCTGGCCCGGGCCCTGGACGCGAAGCTGGTGGAAGTCGATCCCCTGGACGAGGACATCTTCGCCAGCCTGCGCCGGCTGGCCGGCGTGCTGACGGAAGAATCATGAACGCCATCGAGATTCAGGATCTGTCCTTCGCCTATGGCGAGATCCCGGTGCTGGATCATGTCAGCCTGGAGGTGCCGGAACGGGAGTTCCTGGGCATCGTGGGTCCCAACGCCGGGGGCAAGAGCACCCTGCTGAAGATCATCCTCGGCCTGCTCGCTCCCACCCGGGGCAGCGTAAAGGTGCTGGGCCTGCCGCCGGAGAAAGCACGCACCCGCCTGGGCTATGTGCCCCAGTACCCGGCCTTCGCCCGGGATTTTCCCGTCACCGTGGAACAGGTGGTGCTCATGGGCCGCCTGGGCAAGGGCCGCATGATGGGCGGTTACAGCCGCGCCGACCGGGTTATCGCCCGGCGGGTGATGGCGGAGACGGAAATCGCCAACCTGGCCCAGCGGCGCATCGACCAGCTTTCCGGCGGCCAACTGCAGCGCACCCTGGTGGCCCGGGCCCTGGCCTGCGAGCCCGAAATCCTGATCCTGGACGAACCCACGGCAAACATCGACATGCGCGTGGAGAACGAACTGTTCGACCTGCTCAAGCTGCTGAACGAGCGCATGACCATTCTGGTGGTGTCCCACGATATCGCCTTCATCTCCGGCTACGTGCACCGGGTGGCCTGCCTGAACCGCACCCTGATCTGCCATCGCACGGAAGACATCGACGGCCAGGTCATCCAGCAACTCTACGACAACGAGGTGCGCATGGTGGCGCACCACCATCACTGACCCATGAACGCCATCCTGGAATACGGCTTTCTGCAATCGGCCCTGCTGGCGGGTCTGCTGGCCAGCGTCGGCTGTGGCGTCATGGGCAGCTATGTGGTGGTAAAACGTATCGGCTACATGGCGGGCGGCATTTCCCACAGCGTGCTGGGCGGCATGGGCGCGGCCCTGTTCTTCGGCTTCGCGCCCATGAAGGGCGCTCTGGTGGCGGCGATCACCGCCGCTCTGCTCATCGGCTGGATCAAGCTGCGCTGGCGCGCCCGGGAAGACACCCTCATCGGCGCCATGTGGGCCATGGGCATGTCCATCGGCATCCTGTTCATTTCCCGCACTCCCGGCTACAGCACGGACCTGGTGAGCTATCTGTTCGGCAACATCCTGCTGGTCTCCCAGGCGCAGATCCGGGAAATGGCCGCCCTGGATCTGCTGGTCATCGGCATGGTGCTGGCCTTCTACCGGCAGTTCCTGGCCGTATCCTTCGACGAGGAGTTTGCCCGCCTGCGGGGCGTGCCGGTGAATTTCTTCTACCTGCTGTTCCTCTGCCTGGTGGCCCTGACCGTGGTGCTGCTGGTGCAGGTGGTGGGGCTGGTGCTGGTCATCGCCCTGCTCACCCTGCCCGCCGCCATTGCCGGACACTACATCCACACCATGGGGCGCATGATGGTCGCCGCCAGCATCCTGGGCATGGCATTCACCACCACCGGCATCATGGTCTCCTATTACCTGGATCTGCCCACCGGCGCCGTCATCATCCTCCTTGCCGGCGGCGCCTACCTGATATCCACCGCGTTCAGCCAGTGGTGGCTTTCGAGCCGGGCGCGCAGGAGCCTGTCATGAATTCCTGGCTCAAACGCGGTCTCATCGCCCTGGTAAAGGGCTATCAACTGCTCATCAGCCCCTTCCTGGGCAACAACTGCCGCTACTATCCAAGCTGCTCCGCCTACACCATAGAAGCCATGGAAAAGCACGGCCCCTTCAAGGGCATCTGGCTGGGCATCAAGCGCGTGGGACGCTGCCATCCCTTTCACGAAGGCGGCGTTGACCCGGTGCCGGAACCGAAAGAGAAGAAGGACTGATGCTGCCCAACCTGTTCACCGATGAAAGCCGTTTCCGCCAGACCTTTGTTCGAGGACTCGAAACACTCCTGGACCAGAACCAACTAGGCAGCTTTATCCTGGTGCTGGCCAACGCCGTCTATGACGAAAGGCTCTGGGCCCGGCTGCGGCCCGCCATCACCCTCCGTTTTCACCAGCTTGCCGGCCAGGTGAAACAGGCCCTGGCGGAAGGCCGCGCGCTGGAACAGGCGCCGGACGATGTGCTGGTGTTTCTCAAGCTCATGGCCCTGGGACTGGAGGCGCTTCAAACCACCCGCTTCCGCCGGGCCGGCCCCTGGCAGCTACAGTACAACCAGCTACGCGCCTTCCGCCCGGCACGCATGAGCGACGAGATCATCACCGACCTGCACGCCCCTTTCGACAACGACGCCTTCCATTTCAACAAGGCCTTTCTGCGCAAGGAAATCATCTGGGAAGGTGAACTGCTGGGGCACCATTGCCGCCTGCTGTACAACAAGTTTCCCTTCGCGCCCCTGCACGGCATTCTGGTGATGGAGCCGGAAGAACGCCATCCGCAGTATCTGGGCAAGTTCGCTCACGAATACCTCTGGCGTCTGCTGCAAGCCCTGGGGGAGCACCTGCCCCACTGCGGCTTCGGCTACAACTCCCGGGGCGCCTGTTCCTCGGTCAATCACCAGCACGTGCAGACCTACGTGGGCAAGACCGGCGGCTATCCCGTGGAAGATCGCATCTGGCAACACAACGGCGGCAGCCGCCCCTGGCCCCTGCCCTGCGATGTATTCGATGACGCGGATGATGCCTGGCATTTCATCGAAAACCTGCACCACCACAACCAGGCCTACAACCTGCTCTACCGGCCCGGTAGGCTTTTCGTGGTACAGCGGGCCATGCAGGGAAGCTACCGGCACGCGGACTGGGCAACGGGTTTCGCCTGGGCGGAGGTTGCCGGCGCCATCACCTTGTTCAATGGCGAAGACTTCAGCGCCCTGAAGGAAGATGCCGTACAGGAGGAACTGGAGAAGCTGCGACCATGAGCCTGATCTATTCCATCATCGAAACCGCCGCCCATCCCAACTTCAGCGTCCTGTACCGGCAACATGGCATGGAAGAGCAGCGCTTCACCAACATGCGCAAGGCCATGGCCGCCCTGAAGAAGCGGGTGCCGGACTACATCGTGGCGGAGTTCATCTATGGCTACAGCAACAATTACGCCGGAGTGAACATCAGCAACCTGGACGTGCTGCTCTACAGCCTGCAGAAATACGCCCCGGACTGCCGGGTGATCGTCTTCTGCAACAAGGGGGAGGAAGAATACACGGACAAGCTGCAGACCATTTTTCCTCTGCATGCCGTATTGACAAAACCCGTGCAACCCGCAGATCTGCAAGCCGTGATAAAACCGTAGGGCGCGTTGAGCATCGCGAAACGCACCAACTCCCATGACGTGGGTCGCGGCGGGGGCGCCGCTGCTGTTTGAACCGGAAACGGGCTTTCCCTGCCCGTTTCCTCATCGGCATCGGAAAACGCGGTTTCCCGGTGC
>CAZWRE010000156.1:0-85496 GCA_964636335.1 uncultured Sedimenticola sp.
CTGGTTGATGATGCTTCTGTGCCTGGAGGTTGCAACCGTGGCGGCAGAAGTGACGGTCGAGATTGGAAAGAATACCGGTTTGCGCACCTGGAAATGGTCCCACGAGGGTGTGTCCCTGCGCCTGGTGCAACGTCTGCCGGACCAGACCCGCGCCTATGTCATGGGCAAGGGATTTCCGAGAGATGCCGCGGATGAACTGGCCACATCCTGCTTTTTCGGCTCCATGTTTCGCAATGACGGCAAGTTGCCGCTGGACTTCGACCTGCGCGAATGGAAGGTCGTGCAGGATGGCAGGGTGACCGGGATGAAGGTAAGAGAGGTATGGAAGCAGAGGTTCGCTGCACGCCAGGACATTCCCAAGGCCGCCCGTATCGGCTTGAACTGGTCACTCATGCCCACGGTTCAGCATTTCGAGCCGGGCGACTACAATTGGGGCATGACTGTCTATGGCCTGCGGCCGGGCGAGCGTTTCGATCTGCATCTGAAGATCGCGCTCGACGGCCATTCCCTGGAAGCCGTGATACCCGGACTTCAATGCGCGCCGGAAACCCTGGAGAAATCTGCATCATGAGAAAATCATTCCTCGTTCTACTGCTGTTCCTGTTTGCCGGTGGGCAGGCGTTGGCCACGGGCAGGGGCCTGACCCTGCTCGATGACAAGCCGGCGGTGCCGGATTTCGAACTGAAGGATGTGGATGGCAACAGCTATCGCTTCAGTGATCTGAAAGGCAAGGTGGTCATCGTCAATTTCTGGGCCACCTGGTGTCCGCCCTGCCGTGCGGAAATGCCTTCCATGCAACGCGCCTGGGAGCAGCTCAGGGAAGAGGGCATCATGATGCTTGCCATTGACGTAGGTGAGGATGAAGACGCCATTTTCGAATTCACCGCCAGCTATCCCGTGGACTTCCCCATCCTGCTGGATACGGAATCCAGTGTCAGTGAAGCCTGGGATGTGAAGGGGCTGCCCACGACCTTTGTCATCGACCAGTGGGGACGCAAGATATACCGTGCCGTGGGCGGCCGGGAGTGGGACGCCCCGGAACTGCTGAACAAGATCCGCAAGCTCAAGGAAGTCCCTTGAGCCTGGTCAATCGCCCGGCACCCGCCAGTAGGCTACCATTGGATTGTCAGAATCCGGAATCAGGAGCGCGATCATGAAAGACCTGCCAGATCCCAAAGACCCCGTGGAACTCATCGGCCAGGCGTACGAGCGCTTGCTGGAGTCCGCCATGGAAGACGCCAGGAAACTGGAAGACAAGAGCGGGCCGGCCCTGCACCGGCTGATCGACAAGGCGCGGCAGAAACTGTCCGACCTGAGTGAACTGACTGCGGAAGAGATCGATCAGGTTTCCGAATACCTGAAACGCGATCTGCGTGACGCAGCGCATTTTATCGTGGAAACAGGCGATGATTTCAGAGCCTGGCTGGGTTTTGATCTATCTTTGCTTGGTGACAGGCTGCGGGAACTTTTTGTTCAGGCGGCAGACCAGACGACCATCGAGCTCAAGCAGTTGCAGGAGCAGGCGGAGGCCGCCGGTTACCATACCGGCGAGATAACCGGCCCGGGTACCCTGGTCTGTGACAAGTGTGGTGAGGAACTGCATTTCTATCACCCTGGACGCATTCCTCCCTGTCCCAAATGCCATGGCACGGTGTTTCACCGGAAACAGCCCTGATCAGGCAATCAGGTCGAACCACAGGGGCAGGGTCAACAGGCTCAGGGCCGTGGTCAGGGTAACGGCCGCGGCATAGAGGCCGGTATCCAGCCTGTACTGGTCACAGAGCACGAGGCCGAGCACCATGCTGGGCATGGCTGCTTCCAGGACCACGCCGGTGAGCAGCTCCCGTTCCAGTCCGATCCAGGATGCCAGCCCCCAGATCAGCAAGGGGGTAACAAAGAGCTGTAACAGCAACACCGGCAGCAGGGCGGGCAATTGTGAGGGATGCCAGGTATCCCAGCGCAGGCTCAATCCCAGGGAAAACAGCATCAGGGGCACCACGCCCGAAGCCAACATGCCCAGCCATTGATCCAGCCAGGATGACAGGGAAATCCCGCTGGTGTTGAAAAGCACCGCCAACACCGCAGCCCACAATGGTGGTACCTTGAGCAATACCGTCAGTACCGCGCCTTGTTCCCGGTTTTCGCCGTGGTGACGGGACAACAAGACACCCACGGTGAGCAACAGGGGGGTGCAGGCAAACAGGTCGTATTGAATGGCGATATTGGCGCCGGTTTCACCCAGGATGCTTTCCAGAACCGGCAAGCCCATGTAGGTGGCATTGGGAAATGACGCCGCCAGGATGACAGCGCCGGCAATGGCTCCCTGGTGGCGGCAGGCGGTACAGATCAGGCTGCTGATTCCCATGGCGGCCAGCACACCGGCCGCGGCCAGAAATGAGATCATCACGGAAGTCATGCCCAGGGGCGCGCTCCACAGGACCTTCAATACCAGCGCGGGCAGCAGCAGATAATAAACTACCGAGGTCAATACCTTGCGTGTGGTATCGGCGTCCAGGGCGCCGGGCTTGAGCAGCCGCCAACCCACGCCACATAGAATGAGGGCTGCCATTTGCAGTATTACGGAATGCATGGATTGGAAGCGTTTATTTTGAACAGCAGCGATTGTACCCCAGTGCGGCCACGAGGGGAGAAAACCACACACACAGCGGTACTTTGCCGGCGGCTGATCTCGTTGTTCTTGACGGGATTGTCGAGCGCCGGTATGGCGGCCGGTCTGGTGGAGAGCTTCATGGATCCCCAGGATGGATTTCTGGATGCCAGTGACTGGCTGGCCACCCGTCAAGGGTTCTTGCCGGTTCCCATCATTATCACCGAACCGGCCGTGGGTTATGGAGGCGGGGTGGCGCTGACCTTCTTTCACGGTCAGTTCAGTGGTCAGCCAGTGGAAGCTCGCCAAAATCATGGCCAGTCTCGCCGGGTGCCTCCCAGTGTGTCCGCTATCGCGTTGGGGGGAACGGAGAACGGCACCTGGTTTGCCGGTGCGGGCCACCTTGGCGTCTGGCGGCAGGACAGTATCCGTTATCTGGGCGGAGTGGGATATGCCGATGCCAATCTGGACTATTACGGCAGCCAGGGGGAATTGCAGCGACCGGTAAACTTCAACAGCAAGGCCTTCGCTCTGGTGCAGGAAGTCAGCTTCCGTCTAGCGGACAGCCATTTCTTCGCGGGCTTGGGCTACCGCCTGGTGGATACCGACAATGTTTTTCATGTAGGCAGTGCCGTGCCCACCCCGGGGATTCCGTCCGTTACTTTCAATCGTCGTTCCGCCGGCTTGACGCTGACTTTCAACTACGATAGTCGCGATAACATTTTCACGCCAAATGAAGGACTGGATGTGGAGATCAAATTCGGGAATTACGGAAAAATTTGGGGAGGTGATGATGAATTCAATGAGTACAGCGCCTATCTCAAAGGGTATCAGAGACTGGGCAGTCGTTGGGTGGCGGGATTGCGCCTGGACGGCAAGGGGATCGAAGGAGAGGCGCCTTTCTACGAGTATCCGTACGTGGACATGCGGGGAATCAAGGTCATGCGCTATCAGGGAGAAAAGGTGGCTCTGGGAGAAATGGAGTTGCGCTGGTCATTTCATCCGCGCTGGAGTCTCGTGGGTTTCGCCGGCCTGGCGGCAACATGGCGTGCGGGTGATGAGGCTGTCAATGAACGCCTTTGGTCCCGTGGATTGGGATTCCGCTATCTGGTTGCCAGAAAACTGGGTTTGCAGATGGGGTTGGATATTGCCAAGGGACCAGAGGACGTGGCCTTCTACGTGCAGGTGGGCAGTGCCTGGTTGAGGTAGCAGGAAAATGCCGGAAATGATGATTGGTCTGGATGTGCCTATTTGATAAACAAAAAGTATCGGGCACGCAGTTTACGTCCTTTCCATACCCGGCCATTGATTTTTTCCGCGAGCACCTTGCAGCCTGTCTCATCGGTATCCAGGTCGATGATGGCCATGTAATTGTGTTCGTCTTCAGATGGTTCAATGGTGATGTTTCGCACCACGGCGCCAAATTCTTCCAGAGGCTCGCGAAGCTCCTCCTCGGTTGTTTCTGCTGGAAATCCACTGATGGAAATGTGCATGGCCAGATTCTCCTGGAGATGATGGCTGGTGTTTTTTTCCAAAGAACATGTCCCGGGCTGTTGCTTGCTCAACAGGCCGGCCGGGACATGTTTCAGAGTCAGCGCGCCCTTCTGGGCATGGGGCGTGGGCGTGGTGTTGGCCGCGGCGTGGGCCGGGTAGCTGGCCGACCAATATTGCTGGGTGGACGTGGCCGGTTGAACAAGGGGTTCTCCGTGGGTTGTATGGTCGGGCCGTCCGGCTTGCCACCCGGTGGCTTGGGCCTGTTGGGCTTGTCCGGTTTGTCGTCACAACAAGGATAGGGATAGGGATAACCCCAGCCAGGGCCGTAGTAAGGGTATCCATAGCCGGCATATACCGAGTAGCCCACGCTGCTGTGCCCTGACGAGGTCGAGCAGCCTGCCGACAAGGCCAGCAGGCAGGAGAGAAAAACACCCGGCAGCAGTCTGGAAGCAGTCTTCATGTCAGCGCCCTCCCTTTCCACTGGAGATGTTCCATTGCTGCAGGATCAGCAATGCGCCTGTGTTGTCGGAAATCAGCGCTGTCCCCGGATTGCCGGGAATATCGCCAGGTCGCACCCAAACGATGCCTCCCAGTGTTTCCACCATGGGAAGCATGGCGCCTGGATCCGGAACCCGTATGGCCGGAACCCATCGAATACTGATGTCGCCGTCAGAAAAGCGTACACCCGCTCGCCATTTTCCTTCATTGACGAGGATGGCGTAGTCCTGCCCCTTCCTGACATCGCTGTAGTTTCCGATGTTCCTGTAAAAGGCGATGGTCTCCTCGGGCACGTTGGTCCAGATCTCGTTCCAGAGCCAGTCTCCCATGGTGGGTTCTCGGTCTTCAGGGTCGCCGCCCTTGGCATGCAGCAATACCAGGTGTGCGCCATGCGGGTCACTGATCAGCGCGCCTCTTCCTCGCATGGGCATGTCCATCGGGCCATTGATTACCTTGCCCCGCTGGGCGCGCACCTTGGCAACGGCGGCATCCACATCGGCCACGGACATGCTGGCGAGCCAGGAGGAAGGGGGAGGTTGCTTACCGTTGCCTGGCGCTACGCGGGCGATACCCCCGATCTTGTGCCCGTTGTTGTAGATTTCGACGTAATCGCCCTTCTGCAAAAAGGTCCAGCCAAGGAGCTTTCCATAAAAATCCCTTGAAGCTGCCACGTCCGGAGTCAACAGGTCATGCCAGATGAATTTCCCCGGATGATGACTATGGGTGGGTGTTTCCGTGATGGCGGTGAGAATCCGTGCGGTGGTATTGCTGTCTGATTCCGGGATCCCGGAGCAGCCGTGCAGCAACAGCCCTGCAGAAAGCAGGAGGCCGGTCGCCAGCAAAGGCCTCAAACTGGAAAGACTGAAGAGCATCAGTGGAAACCATCCCTGTGGCGTGAATCGGCTGAGTCGGTTGTCATTATACAAAACATCCCCCCGAGGCGCAAAAACGGCTGTTAGCAATTGTTAGCAACAAACAGATCTGCCCGGTTTTGTAGCACATCAAGCGTGCTCGTGCAGGAGACCAAGGTTTCTGGTACAAGAAGGGCTTTCTTCTCATTGCCCCGGGATCCCACAGATCCTTCGCACATGGAGACATATTCTGCCAACAGCCGCCAGCCGGATCGATACAGGGCGGATCTCCTGGCCATCTACCAGGCGGCCCTGGCGCGGGTGGCGGGTGACAGGGCCGTTTTCCGGTGGCTGAAAGCTCATGAGCCCGATCCCACTCCCCGGGCTGTGGTGGCCATCGGCAAGGCGGCCCCCGCGATGATGCTTGGTGCGAGCAAGGCGCTGGGGAACAGGCTGGCGGCAGGGTTGGTGATCACCCGGAAGGGCCATGTCGATTCGCGCCTCCAGGGAAACCCGGCAATTGTCCAGGTGGAATCGGCGCATCCCGTGCCGGATGCAAGCAGCCTGGAAGCCGGGGAACATCTGTTGCACTTCATTGCCTCCCAGCCCGGTAATCGTCCGTTGCTCTTTCTGCTCTCCGGTGGAACTTCCAGCCTTGTCGAGGTACTGCCGGAAGATCGTTCCCTGGAAGACCTGCAGGCTCTCAATCGCTGGCTGCTGGCCAGCGGGCTGGATATCTGTTCCATGAATCTGATACGCAGCCGGCTGTCCCGGATCAAGGGTGGGCAGCTCAGCCGTTTCCTGGATGGCAGGGAAGCGCGGGCGCTGCTTATCTCCGACGTGCCCGGGGATGATCCTGCCTTTGTCGGTTCCGGTCTGCTGTATCCGCCGCCGGGTGAAGCCTCGCTGCCACGACTTCCTGCCAGTTTGAGCGATATTCTTGTCGAGCCCTGTTTCCCGGAAGATACAGGAATTCCCCACCATATCGTTGCCGCAAACTCAGAAGCGGTGGCCGCTGCCGTTGAGACCGCCCGCAGGCTGGGTTATCAGACGGCTGCCGGCTTTCCTTTCCTGGAAGGAGATGCGGCAGACAGGGGCAGGGCATTCGGCAGGTACATGAGCCAGGCGGAGCCCGGCGTGTACGTCATGGGAGGAGAAACCACCGTGAAACTGCCGCCATCACCAGGGCGCGGCGGCAGGAGTCAGCACCTGGCCCTGGCAGCCGCGGGGGAGATTCGGGGCAGGGAGGATATCCTGATCCTCGCGGCGGGAACCGATGGCAGTGACGGTGCGAGCGATGATGCCGGTGCCCTTGTCGATGGTGGAACCTGGCAGCGGGCCGCCGATGAAGGGCTGGATCCGCTCCATGCTCTGGCAGTTGCGGATAGCGGCAGTCTCCTGGAGGCCACGGGTGACCTGGTTCACACCGGGCTCACGGGCACAAATGTCATGGACCTCCTGATCGGTTTGCGTGTGCCTGTTTCCAAAGAAAATTCCGGAAAAGTGTGACCTGTCTGGTGTTCTCCGGCTTTGCCGGGCAGTTCACGGCCGACAGCTTGAATTTCTGCTAGTTTCAGCGTTCTTATTGCCATTCCTGCTTAAGTCGTCAATCACCGAGAGTGCCATTCATGTTGTATAGAATGCTGTTGGGCCTTGCCGCCGGTCTGTTGTTTTCCTGTTCCATTCTTGCGGCCGATTATCATGTTGGCCCCGGGCAGGCACTGTCCGCCATTGCCCAGGTTCCCTGGGACAATCTTCAACCGGGAGATCATGTCTATATTCACTGGCGTTCCGATCCCTACAAGGAAAAATGGATTATCTCCGCCAGGGGAACAGCTTCCCAGCCCGTGGTCATTTCCGGTGTTCCGGGAAGTTCCGGTGAGCTGCCGGTCATTGATGGCAGGGATGCGGTCACGCCGGCCAATGTCAGCTTCTGGAATGAATCGCGGGGGGTAATCAAGTTCGGGGGTGACATGAATGCCGATGAAGCGCCTCCCCAGTACGTGATTCTGGAAAATCTGGATATCCGCTCCGGAAGGCCGGCTTATTCGTTCACTGGTGATAATGGCTCCGTCAGCAACTACGCCAGTAACGCGGCCTCTGTTTACGTGGAGGTGGGACAGCATCTCACCATCCGCAACTGCATATTGCGGGATTCAGGCAACGGGCTGTTCATCAGCGCCTTCGATGGTGAAACCAGGGATATCCTGGTGGAGGGAAACCGTATCTATGACAATGGCATCGATGGTTCCATATACCAGCATAATGCCTATACCTCTGCCATTGGCATGGTGTACCAGAACAACTACTTTGGCCCCCTGCGCGCCGGGGCGGATGGCAACAACCTGAAAGACCGCTCTGCCGGGCTGGTGGTCCGGTACAACTGGATCGAATCCGGCAATCGCCAGCTTGACCTGGTGGATGCGGAGGACTCCGATGTCATCGTCAACGACCCTTCCTATGACAGAACCTATGTTTATGGCAATGTCCTCATCGAACCTGATGGCGCCGGAAACAGCCAGGTTCTTCACTATGGCGGAGACAGCGGAAACACCGCCATCTACCGCAAGGGCATGCTGTATTTCTACAACAATACCGTGGTGTCCACCCGTACGGGAAATACGACGCTGATGCGTCTTTCAACCAACGATGAACATGCGGATATCCGCAACAACATCTTTTATGCCACGGCAGGCGGAAGTGCGCTGGGCCTGCTCGATGAAGACGGCATTGCCGATATCCGGAACAACTGGTTTTCCTCGGGCTGGGTGGACAGCCATGATTATCTTTCCGGCCAGGTGAACGACTATGGCGGCAATATCGAGGGTGTCCTTCCCGGCTTCAGGGATGCGGCCGCGCAGGATTTCAGCCTCGTATCCACTTCGCCTGTCATCGACCAGGCGGCCCCCCTGGCTGCCGATGCCGCGGCCTATCCCGTAACCCTGCAGTACGTGAAACATGCTGCGGTAGATCCCCGTTCCCAGACCAGTGCCCCGGACATGGGGGCCTATGAATATTGTCCTGATCTGGAGTGCCAGCCGCTGTTTGCCGATGAGTTCGAGTAATCCGAGAGTGGATTGCTGTTGGTGATGGCGCTACATGGGACGGGCTCCGGCTGTTACAATCCTTCCATGAAAGACAGTGTTCAGACCCGTGCCCTGCAGTGTCTGCTGGAAGCCAGTCCCGATGGCAAGATGCATTGCGTGGAGGCCTTGGAAAAGGACTGGAAAGCCGGCCGGTTGACGCTGGACTGGCCGCAGCCCATGGATCACGTGCTCGATGCCGGTCGTCCCGAGCGCCCCGTGCTGGTATCTCCTCGTGATGTGCCCCGGCGCAGGCTTGGCAGCGTCGAGGGACAGGCGGCCATGCTGCATGCCATCGCCCATATCGAATTCAATGCCATCAACCTGGCGCTGGATGCGGTTTGCCGCTACCGGGATCTGCCGGCCGATTTTCACGGTGACTGGATCCGTGTTGCATCAGAGGAGGTCTATCACTTTGGGCTGGTACGCCAACGCCTTCGGGATCTGGGCTTCGATTACGGTGACTTTCCCGCGCATAACGGCTTGTGGGAGCTGGCGCGCAAGACGGCGCATGATCCTCTCGTGCGCATGGCCATGGTACCCCGTGTCATGGAAGCCCGCGGCCTGGATGTTACGCCGGATATCATGCGCAAATTCGAAAATATCGGCGATGAGCAGACAGTGGATGTGTTGAAGGTCATACTGAGGGACGAGATCGGGCACGTGGAGGCCGGTTCACGCTGGTTCCATTATCTGTGCGACCAGCGGGGACTGGACAGTGAATCCACCTATTTTTCCCTCATGGAACAGTATCTTGCAGGGCACATGAGTTGCCCCCTGCACAAGGAAGCGAGAAAGGCCGCCGGTTTCTCCGAAAGCGAGTTGAATCACCTGGAGGCACTATGCGCTGGATGATTCCGCTGCTTGCCTGCCTTTCCCTGGCCGCCCGGGCGGGTGAGGCCGATCTGCTTGTGTACAAGGTTCAGGAACCGGGGGTGGAAAACTATTTCAGCCGTATCCTGGTTACGCCGACACGCCTGCGCATGGACGAGGGCAGTGATACGGGGGGATATACCATCTACGATCGCAAGACAGGCTTGATCTTCAACGTGAATCCGGAGGAGGAAACGGTGATCGTGTTCGAACCACCACCGCTCCAGCCGGTGCCACCGGAATCGATAAAACTGGGCATTCAGACACAGGTGGAGAAGAAGGCTCCCCGGGTGGAGGGAAAACAGCCTGTGAGCGTCAGATTGCTGGCCAACGAAAAGGTCTGCCGGGAACTCCTGGTGATAGACAACGGCATGGTGGATGCAATGGATGCCCTGCGGGAACTGTACAAGGCACTGGCAAGAGTCCAGTATCCCACGGCCCACATGCCCGGCAATCAGATGAGCGAATGCGAACTCAGCGAGTTCGTGTATGCGCCGCAGCGGGCATGGGAGCATGGGCTTCCTCTTTGGGATGTCATGGGCGAGAAGCGGCGTCTGCTGGTGGATTTCCGCCGCCACCATTCTGTCCGGGAGGAACTGTTCCTGGTGCCGGAAAACTACGAGAGGGTGGTTCCGCCTCCCCTGGATGGAAACTGAGCGGAGCCGGCATTCCGCGCAATGTTGCCGATGCTCTTGCCTACGGGGGCTGAATGGCCAGGCGATCCAGTTTGCCGTTGTCGTCCAGGGCCATGGCAAAACTCCCTTCCTTCTTCCAGTCCGCCAGCACCACCCGCCGTGCCGGGTGACCATCCAGCGTAAATTCGTGAACTCCGGGCCTGTGGGTGTGCCCGTGGATCATCCAGCGTACATCGTGTCGACGCATGGTTTCTTCCACGGCCTGTTGATTCACGTCCGTGATATTTTCCGCTTTTGCAGCCAGGGCTTCACCGCTCATGCGACGCATCTCGGCGGCCTTTTCGATGCGTTCGGGAATGCTCATGGACATGGCCTGGGCCCTGAATGCGGGACTGCGTAACAGCTTGCGGGCCTGTTGATAGTCCGTATCGTCCGTGCATAGCAGGTCACCATGGGTCAGCAGAACGGGGCCTGCCGGAGTCTGGAGCACGAATTCCTCCGGCAACAGGGTGATTCCTGTTTCTTCGGCAAACCGATGGCCAAGCAGGAAGTCGCGGTTGCCATGCTGGATGAATACGGGCGTGTGCCTGGTCAGGGCGGCAAGCTTGTCTTTCAGTTGGCTGGCAAAAGGGGATGGATCGTCGTCACCGATCCACGCATCGAACAGATCCCCCAGGATGTACAGGGCATCCGCATCACGTGCCGGGCCCCGCAGAAAACCCCGGAACTGTTCGTTCAGTTCCGGGGTGTTCGGGGAAAGATGCAGGTCGGAAATGAAAAGGAGTCGGGACATCCCGCCGGCAGGGAATCAGTCGCTGACTTCGGCTTTTTCGATGATCACCGGCTCCACCGGCACGTCCGAGTGACCGGCCTTGTTGCCCGTGGGCACCTTCTCGATTTCGTCCACCACGTCCGTGCCTTCCACCACCTTGCCAAACACGGCATAACCCCAGCCGTCCTGACCGGGATAGTCCAGGAAGCTGTTGTCCTTGGTGTTGATGAAGAACTGGGCGCTGGCGGAATGGGGGTCCATGGTGCGGGCCATGGCAATGCTGTATTTCACGTTGCTCAAGCCATTCTTGGCCTCGTTCTCGATGGGCTCGCGGGTGGCTTTCTGCATCATGTCGGGCATGAAGCCGCCGCCCTGGATCATGAACCCGGGAATGACCCGGTGAAAGATCAGGCCGTCATAGAAGCCATCTTCCACGTACTGCTTGAAGTTGGCGCAGGTGATCGGCGCCTTTTCCTCGTCCAGTTCAATGACGATGTCGCCCTTGTTGGTTTTCAGAGTAATCATTTTTCGGTTTCCACGCGTTTGACGGATTTGATGAAGATGGTTTCCACGGGCACGTCCCGGCGGCCGGCCTTCACGCCGGTAGGCGTGGCGGCAATGGCGTCCACCACGTCCATGCCCTTGGTCACCTTGCCGAATACGGCATAGCCACCGTAGCTGGGATAGTCCAGATTGGGATTGTCCTTGTGATTGATGAAGAACTGGCTGGTGGCCGAGTTCGGTTCGCTGGTGCGGGCCATGGCAATGGTGCCGCGTTTGTTGCTCAGGCCGTTGTCGGCTTCGTTCTTGATGGGGTCATGGGTGGGCTTTTTCCGCATGTCCTCGGTAAGGCCGCCACCCTGGATCATGAAGCCGGAAATCACCCGGTGGAAGATGGTGCCGTTGTAGAAGCCTTCGTCCACGTAACGCAGGAAGTTCTCCACCGTGACAGGGGCCTTGTCCTTGTCCAGGGCCAGCTCGATATCGCCCTTGCTGGTTTCCATGAGCACCTTGACCTGCTCGGCCAGTACGGTGCCGCTCAGGCTGGTCAGCAACAGCAGGGAAAACAGGATTCTTCTCATGTTCTCGATTCTCTCGGTATTTGCACAAGGCGCCTATGATACAACTGTGATCGGCCCAAGGCATAGGGTAAAATTGCCGGATTACCAGCGACCCTTGGCCAGTCCATCATGAGCCTGCGTATCTACAACGATCTGCACAACCGAAAAGAAGAATTCCAGCCCATCGAACCGGGCAAGATCCGCATGTACGTGTGCGGCATGACGGTGTATGACTATTGTCACCTGGGCCATGCGCGCATGATTGTGGTGTTCGATGTGGTGTATCGCTATCTCAAGGCCAGGGGCTATGACGTCACCTACGTGCGAAACATCACGGATATTGATGACAAGATCATCCAGCGCGCCAACGAGCAGGGCATTCCCTTTCACGAGCTGACCGGGAAGTTCATTGACGCCATGCACGAGGATCTGGATGCCCTGGGCGTGGAACGTCCCAGCATGGAACCTCGGGCCACCGAGCATATCGACGAGATCCTTGAGATGATCCGCAAGCTCATCGACAACGGTCATGCCTATGTCACCGACAGTGGCGATGTGTATTACTCGGTCAGCAGTTTTCCCGAGTATGGCAGGCTCTCCGGCAAGTCCATCGAGGATCTGCAGGCCGGCGCCAGGGTGGAGTCCAGCGAGGAAAAGCGCGATCCCCTGGATTTCGCCCTGTGGAAGGCCGCCAAGCCCGGTGAACCGGCCTGGGATTCGCCCTGGGGCCGGGGGCGGCCCGGCTGGCATATCGAGTGTTCGGCCATGTCCACCAAGGCCCTGGGCGACACTTTTGACATTCATGGTGGTGGGGCGGACCTGACCTTTCCCCACCACGAGAACGAAATCGCCCAGTCCGAGGGGGCTACCTGCCATCACTTCGTGAACTACTGGATGCACAATGGCTTCGTGCGCGTGAATGACGAGAAGATGTCCAAGTCCCTGGGCAACTTCTTCACCATCCGCGAGATCATGCGGCACTATCGGCCGGAGGAGATTCGCTATTTCATCCTCACCAGCCATTATCGCAGCCCTCTGAACTACGACGAGGAGCATCTGCTCAATGCCCGCCAGGCCCTCAACCGTTTCTACACGGCATTGAGGGGCCTGCCCGAAGCCGAGCCCGGTGATGCCGATCAGTGGCTGGATGCCTTCAACGAGGCCATGGATGATGACTTCAACACGCCCGAAGCCCTGGCCGCCATGTTCGAGTTGGTGCGCGAGATCAACAAGGCACGCAGTGAGGATAAAGCCAGGGCCGCGCGCATGGGCGCTACCCTGAAACAGATGGGCGCCGTGTTGGGCATACTCCAGGACGATCCCGAGCAGTGGCTGCGGGGCGGGGTGGGAGAAGGCCTGTCAGACGAGGAAATCGAGACCCTGATTCAGCAACGCCTGGATGCGCGCAAGGAAAAGAACTGGGCCGAGGCCGACCGAATCCGCGACGAGCTCAAGGAGAAGGGGGTGATCCTGGAGGATGGCGCCAACGGCACCACCTGGAGGCGTGAATCATGATGGAGGAGGAACGGGGGTTTCGCATCTATTACTGCGATTTCGTACACGATTCTTCCATCAGCTCTTCCCGGCCGGAGTTTCTGGCGGCAGATCGCCTGGTGCCCCTGGCGGAGCATCTGTTCGCCGCTCAGGACAACTATCTTGGCGTGCTGGACGCCAATGACAACATTTTGCAGTTCTACATGTCCGGCAAGGACATGGTGGTGGAATTGCTCTATCCCGATAGTCAGGGCGTAATGCAGTGCAAACTGCCCCTGGATCAAGGCATGGCCTTGCTGGGCAGTCTGCCGGACGAGTTCACCGAGGAATTGCTGCCCGGCGCCACCTGGCTGGGTTGACCGGCCGCCCAGCGCCTCTTTCCGACTTCTCCATGAACAACAAAAAACGGCTGACCCATGTGGGCCAGCCGTTTTGGTTGAGCTGATGGGCGTCGTTCAGCCTTTTTTCTTGCACATCTCCCGGGTGTCGGGGATGAACTGGATGGCCTTGCTCGCGCTGCCGCTCTCCGGCAGGGCAGAGGCGCTCAAGGGCGCGTCCACTTCGATGTACCAGCGGCTGATCTTCCACTTGCCATCCTTCTTCTTCAGGGTGGCGTTATAGGTGCCGGAGGTCAGCAGGCTGAACTTGCCGTTGGCTTCGGCAGAGGAGATGAACAGATAGGTGCGCACTTCGGCGGTGTCCTTGGTTTGCTTGGCCACGTGGATATTGCCCATGGTGTGGCGGCGCACGGTGGTGTTCTTTTCACTGCCGGGGCCGCGATAGCGCAGATCCACTACCCCCTTGAATGCCTCCTTGCCCTTGGCGATGATGGTGCCGAAACAGGGCGTGGTGGTCTCGAAACTGACGTCGTCGGTAAACAGCTCGAACCACTCGTCCCAGCGGCCTTCGTCGATGAGATAGGAATAAGCGGTTACGTGATTGACAATGGCCTGCCGATCAGCAATGAATTGCGGATCGGTATTTACCGCACCGGAATAATCGGCCTGCATCATGGGCAGTCTCTTGGGGCCGGGGATGCGCTTCTGGAAATCTGTCGCGCCCCAGTCACCGCCGGCCAATGCGGTGCTGGTGCCGATGCAGAAAGCCGTAATGGCTGTGAGATTCTTGAATATCTTTTTCATGGTGTCACTCCTTATTGAAGATTTGACGATTTCCTGGACCGCAGGTGTGCGGAGAGTTCATGGTAAGAGATGTCCCGGTTCATGTGGACGCTGAAATATCGTCAGGAACAAATGGCCGGGGTGCCGGCTATACCGGCCGTGCGGGGGAATTCCTGGTGTACAATCCATCGCTTGTTGATCGGGTTTCTATCCATCCGGTTGCCAGTCGAGTATACATGGATCGGGCAATCACGCACAGTATAATCTCCGGTCATTGCCGCTGCTTGCCAATAAGTGCCATTCATGACGCATGAGGCGCCATTGCGGCGGATGGAAGCATAGTGGTTCCTCTTGCCGGAGATTTGCTTGCCGCTTTCAAGCGGCTGCTGTTACCTGTCCAATATGACCGTTACAGAGATTGCCCGCCGTCCGGGCTGTAGCGACCTATCTCATTTCAGCCGTGGTTTCCGGCGCTTGACTGGGTTGACTCCATCGGGATACAGGCGGCAACCGCGTGTCGGCCTTCGCTGATTGACAGGGATGGTGGTCAGTTTTCCGCGGTATTCCTTGTGGAAGGAAGCCGGAGCGAGAGCAAGGCTGCGATGGAGGCAAAGATGGCCGCCCCCCAAAGACAGCCCGGCAGCCCCCAGGCCTGGTACAGCCAGCCGGAGAGCAGGGTGCCGGTCAGGCGTCCACCGGCGTTGGCCATGTAGTAGAAACCGACGTTCATGGCAACCCTGTCGTGGGAGGAGTAGGCCAGGATCAGGTAGGAGTGCACGGACGAGTTGATGGCGAATACCACGCCAAAAAGAACCAACCCCGTTATGAGCACGGCAGCCGCCGGCAGATCCGACTGCAGCCCCAGGGCAATGCCGGCCGGGAAGAGCATCAGGATGAAGGCCCAGTTCCTTGCCGTGGAGCCTTGGGGGCCCTGCCCATGACGCGTCCGGCCCAGCAGGCGGGGCGCCCCGGCCTGTACGATTCCGTAACCGATGATCCACAGGGCGATGAAACCGCCCACCTGCATGAAGGTCCAGCCCAGAACGTCATAGAGGAATACCGGCAGGCCCACGACAAACCAGATATCCCGGGAGCCGAACAGGAAGAAGCGGGCGGCGGACAATTGGTTGATGGCGGCAACGCGGGAGAATACCTGGCGGAATCCGGGTTTTGATTTCATGCGTCCCACCCCGGAAGGCAGCATGAAGGCCGTAACCAGCAGCACGACAGCCAGCATCCCCGCCAGGCAGAGCAAAGCGGCGCGGAAACCGATCCATTCCAGCAGGGCGGCGCCCACGAAGAAGCCAGCGCCCTTCAAGGCGTTCTTGGAGCCGGTGAGCACGGCCACCCACTTGAACAGGCGCGATTCCGAACCGCTGCCCGCCAGAGCCTTCACGGATGCCTTGGCCGACATCTTGTTCAGATCCTTGGCGATGCCCGACAGGGCCTGGGCTGACATTACCCAGGGCACGGACAGCCAGGCATCGGGTACGGTCAGCATGGTCAATGCCAGCACCTGCAGGCCCATGCCCAGGTGCATGGTCAGGTTCAGGCCGATGCGTGCGCCCAGCCAGCCGCCAACCAGGTTGGTGACCATGCCGAAGAACTCGTAGAACAGGAACAGCATGGCCACCTCCAGGGGCGAGTAGCCCAGCAGGTGGAAATAGAGAACCACCAGCATGCGGATGGCGCCGTCGGTGATGGTGAAGGCCCAGTAGCCTCCCGTGACGACCAGGTAGTTGCGCAGCCCGGCTTCCATGGTTCAGCGGGTGAATACCGTCCACAGGCCGATGAGTATGAAACCGATGCCCGCCACCAGGTGCAGGGTGCGTTCGGAAACGTACTGGGAGATGAGCGCGCCGCCCAGTACGCCCAGAGCCGATGTGGCCACCAGGGCAGCGGAAGCGCCGAAAAATACCAGCCATTTGTTTACGGCCTTGTCAGCGGCAAACAGCAGAGTAGCCAGCTGGGTCTTGTCGCCCAACTCCGCCACGAAAACAGTACCAAAAATCAGGGCAAGGGTTTTCCAGTCCATGATGGGAATGAAGAAATGCGAGAATGAAGTGGCGGCAGAGTATACTGTTTCATCCGTGAATTTTCAGGTGAAACAGCGTGCCAGTTCTCCGGCCAGCAGGCTGGCGAGGGGCACGGCGTTGGTCGTGTGGGGAATTGCGTCACAGCTCCAGATGTTTGCCACGCCGGATTCGCGGAGTTCCTCCAGGGCGTTGCCGACGAACAGCGCGTGGGTGACCAGTACGGAAATGGAGGCCGGATTGTGGATCTGTAGCAGACGGGCGGCTTCCGCCAGGGTTCTGCCCGTGCTGGCCACATCATCGACCAGCACCAGGTTGCGGTTGGTGTAACCACAGTCCGGCATGCTGATTTTCACCTCACGGTCACCAAGACGTTCCTTTTTCGCCACCGCGTAGTCGAAACCATGGTGGGCGGCGATGGCGGCCACCCATTGCTCGGATTCGCCATCGGGGCCAATGAGGAATGGGTCGTCCACCTTGTCCTTGAGAAAGTGCGCCATGGGGTCCGTCGCCGTCAGGTTGATGGCGGGCTGCACGGGCACGGCATCCGACAGGCTGTGTACCCGGTGCAGGTGGGCGTCCACGGTGAGCAGGCCGTTGAAATGGGCGGCGATGCAGGCGCCGATGATGGGCTGGCTGACCACTTCGCCGGCATGGAAGGCCTTGTCCTGGCGCATGTAGCACAAATAGGGTGCTACCAGGCAGACCTTTTCGGCACCCAGTTTGCGCGCCCCGGCAGCGGCCAGGATGAGTTCGATCAGTTTGTCGTTGGGATGGTCCAGGCTGCGTACCAGGATGATTCGCTCGGGCAGCATTCCCGGCAGCGTCACCTTGCTTTCGCCGTCGGGAAAATGATGGATGTCCAGAACCGTAAAAGGCAGGTTGGCGGCCTGCGCCAGCCGTTCGGTCTGATCCGCGTACTCGGGGAAACCGAGAATCAGGGTATCGATGTTCATGGTTTCATCCTATGGTGTAACCGTTGTTTTGCGCGATGGCGTTGCGGGCGAACTGGTAATCGGCGCGAAATTCGGCGTGCAGGGTGTAGAGGGGATCTCCTTTTTTCACCCTGTCATGCAGTTTGCGATGGAGGTCCACACCGGCGGCCTTGTCCATGGGAGCGCCGGCCAGGCGGGCAATGCGGGCGATCTGCAGGTTGTCGATGGCAGTAATCACGCCATCGGCGGGGGCCGGGACTTCGTGCCGCAGGGCGGCGGGTTGGGGTTCAGCCTGATTTGCGCCCTGGGCCTGAATGATGTCCTGCATCTTTTGCCAGGCCCGGCCGGATTCCAGCAGATCCCGGGCCAGGCGGTAGCCCTGACCGCCGCGCACATCGGGATCAAACTCCAGGATGCGCCCGGCAAGCTGCAGGGACTTTTCCTTCAGGTCGATAGGCGCCTTCGGGTCGTTTTGCAGCACCTGCAGCACGTCGCGGGCTTCCAGGGCCGGCCCCACGCCGTTGCCGATGGGCTGGCGCCCGTCGGTGATGACCACTTCGAGCTCCAGCCCGCTGCGGTCGCCCACGTATTCGAACAACTTGCGCAGGCGCAGGGCCTCGGCCTGGGTGCGCACCTTGGCGCTGGGGCCCACGGGAATATCGATGAGCAGGTGGGTGGAGCCGGCGGCGATCTTCTTGGACAGGATGGAGGCAATCATCTGTCCCTTGGAATCCAGGGACAGGGGACGTTCCACGGAGATGAGGATGTCGTCCACCGGGGACAGCCGGGCGGTGCCGCCCCAGGCGATAAAGCCTCGCTGTTGCTGCACGATGCGGCGCAGCTCGCCGGGTTCCAGGTTGACCTTGCACAGGGTTTCCATGGTGTCCGCCGTGCCGGCTGGGGACGTGATGGCGCGGCTGGATGTCTTGGGCATGAGCATGCCGTGAGCGGCGACGATGGGCACAATGAGCATGGTGGTGCGATTGCCGGGAATACCACCGATGCAATGCTTGTCCACCACCAGGGATTCGCCCCATTCCAGTCGCTCCCCGGTTTCCACCATGGCCTCGGTGAGAAACAGCATTTCGTCCCGCTCCATGCCGGACTCGGCGCAGGCCACCAGGAAGGCGGCGATCTCGATCTTGGAGTAGCGGTTGTTGACGATGTCCTGGCAGATGCGCAGGAATTCCCCCCGATCCAGGGGTTCGCCACCAATCTTGTGATGCACGGCTTCCAGTGAACCCGGCGGGGTGGCATGGTCGATGAAGACCGCAGTGCCTTCGGGCACGTCCAACTGGGCAAAGGTCTGTTCGCTCAGGCCCAGTTCATCCGGCGCCAGGCAGTTCTCGTCATCCACGATGTTCAGTACGGCGACCACGGGCTGCTTTTCCGGCCCGTCACGCACTTCGATCTTGTTCAGGGCCTGGAAGCCCTCGCTGTGATACAGGGGGCACTGGCGATGCAGGTAGGCCACGTTCTCCCGGTAGGTGTCGATGGCGACCTTGCGCAGTTTCAGTGGTGTCATGCTTGGTGCTCCGGCCAGGACTGGGTTTGCCCATGATAATTCAGTCACGGCCAATGTTCAGTGCAAATCCATCTCCTGCTGCCAAATATCATTGATGTTCCCGGGTACCGGGGGGATACTAGCAAATAGTAATGTACTTTCCCGACAAGCGAGGTACGGCCATGTTTCAGTTCATCCCCGTTGCGGAAGACAACATCTTCGCGGTCAAGGTCAGCGGCAGGCTGACGGATGCGGACTACCAGCAGTTTCTTCCCCAGCTAGAGGATCTCATTGGGCAGTTCAGGACCATTTCCCTGCTTCTGGAGCTGGAGGATTTTCATGGCTGGGAGCCGAAGGCAGCCTGGGATGACTTCAGGTTCGGCATGAAACACGACCAGGATTTTCAACGCGTTGCCATCGTCGGGGAAAAGACCTGGCACAAGTGGATGACCATGCTGGGCAATGCATTTGCCGACACCAGCGTCCGTTTCTTCAACCGTGACCAGCTCCAGGAAGCCTGGGACTGGCTGCGCGAGGGGACGAAAGGGGATAAGGCCGCCACCCCGGAATCCGCCGAGGATGACAAACCTCCTCCCTGGCGGCATATACTGGCCGCAGTGGATTTTTCTTCCCTTTCCCGGCTGGCTGTGGCCAGGGCCGTGGAACTGAGCCGTTGCCATGGCGCGCGCCTGTCCCTGATTCATGCCGTGGAAATGATGGGCACGCCCCTGCTGGACTATGACGTACTGATGACGGATCCCGTGGATTTTCTTGAACTGGACCGGCAACGCTTCGAGCAGGCTGATGTCGAGCTCAGGCGTCTGGCAGACAGCCTGGATGTCGATGGTGTCCAGACAGAGGTCATGTGGGGAACGCCGAAATCCGCAGTGATCTCCTATGCCGAGGCGCAGAATGTGGATCTCATCGTCGTGGGCTCCCATGGGCGGCATGGCATCGGGCGCCTGTTGGGCTCGGTTTCCGCGGCCATTGCCAACAGTGCCAGGGCCGATGTGCTGATAGCCAGGCCCTCCTCGAAGCGATAAGGGATGTATACGTCAGACAAGCCCATCGGTTTCTGGTCGGCGGTTTCCATGGGTATAGGGGCCATGGTGGGCGCGGGCATTTTCGCCCTGCTGGGCGAAGCCAGTGCCATTTCCGGCAGCGCGGTTTACATCTCCTTCCTCATCGGCGGCATTATCGCCCTGTTCAGCGGCTATTCCCTGGGCAAGCTGGGCGCCCGCTATCCCGCTGCGGGAGGCATCGTGGAATACCTGAGCCAGGCCTGGGGTTCCGGTTTCTTCACCGGGGCCATGAGCATCATGCTCTACCTGGCGGCCGTGGTATCCCTGAGCCTCATTGCCAAGGCTTTCGGCAACTATGCCTTCACCTTCCTGCCCGAGGGCACGAATCCCCTGTGGCACCATGCCTTTTCCGTGGGCATCGTGTTGCTGTTCGTGATCATCAACCTGCGGGGAGCGAAAGACGTGGCCATCTGGGAACGCCTTACCGTGGCCATCAAGTTCGCCGTGCTCACCGGGCTGGCCATTGCCGGCATCGTCTATGTCAAGCCGGAACTGCTGTCGCCATCACTGTACCCGCCGGTGAAGGACATCTTCTTCAGCCTGTCCATCACCTTCTTTGCCTATGAAGGCTTCCGGGTCATCACCAACACGGCGGAGGACATGCCGGATCCGGCGCGTACCCTGCCCAGGGCCATGGCGGCGGCCATCCTGCTGGTCATGCTGCTGTACGTGGCCGTGGCCTTTGCCGTGTTCGGCAACCTGCCCACGGACAAGGTTATCGCCTCGCGGGACTATGCCCTGGCAGAGGCAGCCCTGCCCATTTTCGGTCACCTGGGCTTTGTGGTGGTGGCCGTGGCGGCACTCATCTCCACCGCCTCGTCCATCAATGCCAACCTGTACGCGGTGACCAATGTCACCTACCAACTGGCCCGGGACGGGGAGCTGCCCGCGGCCTTTGGGCAACCCATCGGCCACAGTCGGGAGGGACTGGTCATCAGCGGCCTGTTGGTGATCCTGCTCTCCCTGTTGTTCGATCTCTCGCAGATCGCCTCCATCGGTTCCATTTCCATCCTCTTTGTGCATGCCATCACTCACCTGGGGCATCTGCGCCTGGCCAGGGAAACCGGCGCCTCCCGCCTGCTGGTAGGGATTGCGGCCTTGCTGTCCCTGGTGGCCATGGGGCTGGCCCTGATCTACGTCGGCCAGCGCTCGGACACCGTGGTGCAGGTGCTGGTGGGTTTCGTGGCAGTGGCGGCGGGAATGGAATTCCTGCTACAGACCCTTCATGGTCGCAGGGTGTTGCCCCGTTTGCCAAGAACCGGATTGCAGGGGCGGGACCGCGCGCCGCAAACAGCCCCGGTGCCACATCAGAATCCACAGGGGGAAGGATGCAATGAGCGCAGTGAATCGGACCATGGATAATGATGGCCGTCACTCAATGGCGCGTTTCGCGATGCTCAACGCACCCTACGATTGGTGTCAAAGGTTCTTAGATGATCAACCGCCGCTGGCTGAACAGGAACTCCGCGGCAATCACCACGGCATAGATACCGCCTATCCAGTACAGACTATGGGGTGATGACTGCCACAGGTAGGCAAGCAGGGTCGCCCAGGAGGCCAGGGACAGGATGAGCCCCGTCAGGGAGAGCCAGCCATTGCCTGGAACGGCCTCGCGCAGACGCCAGGCAGACAGGTTGATGGCGGCAAAGATGAGCAGGAAGGTGGAGCTGGCAAAGGAGGAAATGATGGTCAGATCCGCCAGATTCACGAAGGCCAGGGTACAGGCGGTAATGGCGATGAGGCTCACCCAGGGAATGTCGTTCTGCTTGCGGCGAAAGCCGAAAACCGCGGGCAGGGCGTCCTCCGTGGCCATGACCATGCCCAGGCGCGCCGTACCGAACATGGTAGCGTTGATGGCCGAGGCCGTGGAGAACAGGGCCGCCAGGCCGATGAGCAGGAAGCCGGCTTCCCCCAGGAAGGGTTTGGCGGCTTCCGCCAGGGCATATTCGCCATATTTCCTTATCTCCTCCGGCAACAGGTTGCCCACGGCCACCAGGGACACCAGCACATAGATGAAGGTGGTGATGGCAATGGACCAGAGAATGCCCCGCCGCAGGTTGCGTTCGGGTGCTTTCATCTCGTTCACCGCATTGGGAATAAGCTCGAAACCTTCGTAGGCCACAAAGATTAACGCCGCACCCATGATTACCCCAAAGCCACCCTGGTTGAATACCGGCAGCAAGTGGTCGCTTTTTACATGGAACAGGCCGATGATGGCGAACAGGCCGAGGATGAGCACCTTGATAGTGACAATGAGCAGCTCGCTGGTGCCGCTGGCCTTCACCCCATAGAGATTCACGCCCAGGAAGGAAAGCAGTACCAGGGATTCCAGCAGATGGTGCATGGCCGGATTCTGACCGCCGTTGTCTCCCAGCATGGCCGCGCCATAGACACCAAAGGTGTAGGCGTAGAGCGCCATGGTGCCTACGTAGCCTACCAACAGCAACCAGCCGCCCATGCCCGCCACGTTGCGGTTGTGGAAGGCCTTTTCCAGGTAGGTGAAGCTGCCACCGTCGGACTGGAAGCGCAGGCCCAGCCGGGCGTAGGACAGTCCCGTAAGCAGGGCGATGATGCCCCCCAGGGCAAAGGCGATGGGCGCCGCGTGCCCGGCCTGGGCAATGGCCAGGCCCAGCACCGAGAAAATTCCGCCACCCACCATGCCGCCCACGCCCATGGCGATGACTTCCTTGAGATCGAGTTTTTCGCCGTTGTCCGCCATGAATTACCTGTAACCATTGCAAGGGCGACGCACAGCGTCATTCCCGTAAACATTGTGCGGCAAGTCGGTAGCTTGGGCAAAGGAAGGTGTTGACGTGCCTGACATGCTCGTTCATCGGACACGCTGTGCCTTGCCCGACCTGCCAAGGCATAGTGTTGCTCCTATGCGGATTGTCCGATGATTTCTTCCACCTCGCTGCCGCTGAGCACTTCCTTTTCCTCCAATCGCCGGGCCAGCCGGTCCAGCAGTTCGCGCCTGCTGGTGAGAATCTCCGTGGCGCGCTGGTGAGCTTCTTCCACCAGCTTCTTCACTTCCTCGTCGATGAGCCGCGCGGTTTCCTCGCTGTAATTGCGTTCTTCCTGTTCCTGCCCGGCGAGGAACCGCAACTCCTGGCGCTTGCCCCAGACCAGGGGGCCCAGGCGCTGGCTCATACCCAGACGGGTGACCATGTCCCGGGCGATGTCCGAGGCCCGTTCCAGATCGTTTGAAGCGCCGCTGGAGCCTTCGCCGAAAACGATTTCCTCTGCCACCCGGCCACCCAGGAGTATGGCCAGCTGATCCTTGAGCTCCTGTTCCGTGGACAGGAACTTCTCTTCCACGGGTAGTTGCAGGGTGTAGCCCAGGGCCGCCACGCCGCGGGGGATGATGGATACCTTGTGCACCGGCTCTCCCGTGGGCACGGTTTCCGCCACCAGGGCGTGGCCGGACTCGTGGAAGGCGACCCGGTGGCGGTCGTCAGCGTTGAGGGTGCGGTGCTTCTTCTCCGGTCCGGCGATGACCCGGTCAATGGCTGCCTCGAAGTCCTTCATGTTGACCTGGTCGTGATCCTGGCGCACGGCGCGGATGGCCGCCTCGTTGCAGATGTTCTCCAGATCCGCGCCCACGAAACCGGGGGTGCGCTGGGCCACCACGTGGAGATCCACGTCCGGGGCCAGTTTCAGCTTGCGGGCGTGCAGGCGCAGGATCTGCTCCCGTGCTTCCAGGTCCGGTTTGTCCACCAGGATCTGCCGGTCGAAACGTCCCGCCCGCAGCAAGGCCTTGTCCAGTATCTCCGGCCGGTTGGTGGCGGCCATGACCACCACACCGGTGGATGGATCAAAACCATCCATTTCCGTGAGCAGCTGGTTGAGGGTCTGTTCGCGTTCGTCGTGACCTCCCATGACGGGGCCTGCTCCCCGGGCCCGGCCGATGGCGTCCAGTTCATCAATAAAAATGATGCAGGGGGCCTTTTCCCGGGCCTGTTCGAACATTTCCCGCACCCGGGCCGCGCCCACGCCAACGAACATCTCGATGAACTCGGACCCGCTGATGTTGAAGAAGGGCACCCCCGCCTCTCCGGCCACGGCCCGGGCCATGAGGGTCTTTCCCGTGCCTGGTGGTCCCACCAGCAGCACGCCCTTGGGCATGCGACCACCCAGGCGCTGGATCTTCTGGGGGTTCTTAAGGAACTCGATGGTCTCGCGCAGCTCTTCCTTGGCTTCCTCGTTGCCCGCCACGTCATCGAAGGTCACCCGCGGCAGGGAATCGGGATGGATGTGAACCTTGTTGCCGATGTTCAGAAAGCCCTTGCTCATGTTGCCCATGCGCTGGGCCATCCAGCCCCAGAGCAGGAACAGCAGGCCGAAGGGCAGCACCCAGTTCATGAAGAAATTGCCCAGCCAGTTGCTGCCGCGCCGGTACACGTACTTGACGCCGTTCTCCTCCAGCAAGGTGGCCAGATCCAGGTTCCACAGGGGGGTGGTGATGAACTTCTTCGGTTGCAGGGTTTTCTCGTCCTGCACCGTGAGGGTGCCGTAGATGACCTTTTCCGTGATCACGGCGTCCTTCACTTCCTTGTTCTTCACGTGTTGCAGGAACTCGGAGTAGGGAATCTCGATCTGTTTTGCCTGCTCGTAACCCTGCCAGATCTGGAAGGACAGAAAGATGAACAGCAGGTACATGATGAAGTTGAAGCCCGGGCTCTGCCAGAACTTCGGGCTGCTGGTCCTGTTGATCTCGATGTCGGGTTTCCGGTTACCGCCGCCCAGGGAGAAATTGTTCTGATTCATGTTGCCTGACTCCTCGTTCCTTCTTTTGTGTTCATGGTGACACAAGATGGGGGTGGATGCTGGAAATCACAAGTTTTTGCTGTGCGGGCCGGGTCTGTGGTTTCTCGGTGGGCCGGGTCTCGGGTATCATGAGCGGAATTTTTCTCGATCAAGGAAGTTGTCAATAGGTTTGAGCGAAGCAGATCGGGATTCAAGGTGTTCCGATACCAGGCGCAAGTCGCATGCAATAGCGGGGCTATGGCGAAGACTTGCAACACAGTATCGGGGTACTTTGGGCCCGGGATGCGGGTTCATGACGTGTTCGGAGCTTCCTTGACTTTCTAGACATCTGAATCCGGAGCCTTCATGAAACATTCTGTCCTTTGTGCCTGCGCCCTGTCTGTCCTGTCCATGTCCCCGGCCTGGGCCGGGAAACTGAAAATCGACAATCCCGGTTTCGAGGCTTCCGGAGTAAAACCCGTGGGCTGGACCATGTTGCAGCATGCCGGCGCCGCAGCCTATGAAACCGCCATCGATGACAAGGTGTTCAAGGAAGGCAAGCACAGCTTCAGCATGAAACGGAAGAAGAAGCAGGTATTCGGGCTCCTGCGGCAGATCGTCGAGCTGCCAAAGGACAAGAAGGGAAAGAAACTGCGCTTTTCCGCCATGCTCCGTACAGAAAAAGTCGGCAAGGGTGGCTGGGGCCTGGTGGTCAATTTTCTGGCGACTCCCGATGGCAGAATCATATCCCAGGCACGCTCAAAGCCGGTCAGGGGAGATACCGGCTGGACACGTGTTGAGATTGTCGAACCCATCCCCCAGGGAACCGGGAAGCTGTCCATCGGTGTGATGCTGCTGGATGAGGGAAAGGGGTGGATAGACGATGTGAAGTTGAGCGTCGAGTAGTGGGGGGCGCTTCCGGCTTTCCCTGGCGATTGTCAAAACAGGCAAGACATGGCATGGTGTTGTTCAGTACGGGAATGCGTGGATATCATCGGGCATCTTTACCAAAACACGGGATTTCTTCAGATTCTTATCTGCCTGAATGATGGGGAAACCATGGTTATCGCAAAATCGAGGACGAGAAATGACCAATAAACACATTTCCCCAAGACTCCTGTCTTCCGCCCTTTGTGGAAGCATGCTGCTGAGCACAGCGGCGCAGGCTGATGGCACCCTGTCGGATGACTGGCAATACAAGGCGGCAATCTACCTGTGGGGTGCGAGCATCGGCGGTGATACCACCGTACAAAGTGATGCCCAGGATGCCATTTCCCAAGCAGATCTGGGTATTTCCTTCGATAACCTGCTGGACAACCTCGACATGGCCTTCATGGGTTCCTTCGAAGCCCGCAAGGGCAAATGGTCTATCATCACGGATCTGCTTTACCTCGACATCTCGGCGGGTAACAGAAACAAGATCGGCCTGCCCACGGAGCCGCCCATACGCTTGAACACCAGGACCAAACTGGATCTGAGCGGCTGGGTGTTGCAGGCAGCCGGCGGTTACAATCTGATCTCGGATGAACGCTCTTCCTTCGACGTTCTTGTCGGCGCCCGGTATTTTGAACTGGATACGGGTTTCTCCGCCGACCTGTCCCTGTTGAATCGCGAACGTGAGTACAAGGCCTCCGCCTCCGGAAGTGTGCTGGACGCCTTCATTGGCATGAAGGGTAGCTATGCACTGGCGCCGAACTGGACGGTTCTGTATTACGCCGATCTGGGTGCGGGCCAGTCTGATTTCACCTGGCAGGCAAACGGGGGAATATCCTACAAGGCAACGAAGCACGTGGATGTTGCCTTGACCTACCGGCACCTGGAATGGGACATCGGAGGAGACGGACTGGATAACATGAACTTCAGCGGCCCACTTCTGGGCGTGATTTTCAACTGGTGAAACCGCTGCCCCGGTTTCCTTCGCGGAGGCACGGGACAACGGCTTTCGTTACGACATGTGGAAGAACCTCAGTACATGAGTTTACCTGCCCATGACGTTCACCGATCCATGCCGGTTTCTGCTGTATGATCTGAAGGACGTGCCCAAGCACGACAAAGATGCCCAGCGACAATCCGAAGATCTTGCTGTTGTCGATTCATGACCCGCCTCGCAAGGCGCCAAGCAGCCCGCGTCCCAGGGGGCGCACGGCCATGATCAACAGTAGCACGCCACTGGCAGCCGCCAGCCATGGAGGCAGCACTTCACCGCCGCTTTCCAGTTCCGCCACCATATCGATATCCAGGACATTAACCAGCGTGTCGGTGACGATTCCCAGACCCACGCTGGTCAGGCTGATGCCCAGCAGATAGACGATGGTGGCTGCCCGTCCCATTTCCTTGTGTATGACGCCGATGGTGGCGATGTTGGTGGCCGGGCCGGCCAGGAGAAACACCAGCACCGTGCCGGGAGAGATGCCGGCCAGCAGCAGTCCCGCCGCCACGGGGGTGGATGCCGTGGCGCAGACATAGACGGGAATGCCGGCCAGCAGCATGAGCAGCTTGGCATCCAGACCGCTGCCCCATTCGGCCATGGCCAGGGGAGGAATCAGCACGGCCATGAGGGCCGCGAGCAGCAGACCGATAACCAGCCATAGCACCAGGTCATCCAGAATGTCGGTAAAGGCATGGACGATACCTTGCCAGGTATTCTTCAGGAATCCCACCGGCTCCGGTTCGGCTTCACTACAGCAGCTTCCGCCTGTGCAGCACCCGGAAGCTGGCATGTCCTCCACGGAAAGCAGGGGCCGGGCGGGTTCATGAATGAACAGGCCCAGAAAACCCGTGAATATGGCGCTGAAGATGGCGGCAATGGGACGGACCACGGCCATGAAAGGGCCCAGCAGGGCATAGGACAGTGCAATGGAATCCGGTCCTGTTTCCGGTGTGGAAATGAGAAAGGACAGGGTGGGGCCTGGAGAGGCCCCCGCCCGGCGCAGTCCCAGGGCAGCGGGCAGCACCCCACAGGAACAAAGGGGCAGGGGGGCGCCAATGAAGGCCGCCTTTGTCACGGCCCACAGGTCGTTGCCGCCCAGCCAGCGATTCAGGCGCTCCGCGGGCAGCCAGGCCTTGATGAGCCCGGCAGCCACCAGACCCAGTACCAGCCAGGGCGCGGCATCCAGGTAGAGATCCAGCAGATTGTTCAAGAAGCTGGTCATGCTTTCATCAATTTCCTGACAATAATCGCAGGAGCGGTGCAAAGCGCTGCTCCTGCCTCATTTTGACACACCACGGGAGAACAGTGCATAGAGCACCGGCAGCACGAACAGGGTGAGCAGGGTGCTGGAGGCCAGGCCGCCCACCACCACCGTGGCCAGGGGCCGCTGCACCTCGGAACCCACGCCATGGGACAGCAGCATGGGTATCAGCCCCAGGGCGGCGATGGCCGCGGTCATGAGCACCGGCCGCAGGCGCGACAGGGCGCCATTGAACACGGCTGTTTCCATTTTCTCACCGGCTTCCAGGTTCTGGTTTATGGCGTTGACCATGACCACGCCGTTGAGCACCGCCACACCGAACAGGGCGATGAAGCCGATGGAGCCCGGCACGGACAGGTACTGCCCCGTGTAGTACAGGGCGGCGATGCCGCCAATGAGGGCCAGGGGCACGTTGAGCATGATGAGCAGGGCCTGGCCCACGGAGTGAAAGGCAAAGTACAGCAGCAGGAAGATCAGCCCCAGGGACAGGGGCACCACGATCATCAGGCGCTGCTGGGCGCGCTGCTGGTTCTCGAACTGGCCGCCGAAGACCACGGAATAGCCGGCGGGCAGGTCGATTTCCTCGGCTATGCGCTGGCGCAGTTCCTTCACCAGGCCGCCCATGTCCCGGCCTTCCACGTTGGACTGGATGACCACGCGACGCTGCACGTCGTCCCTGCGGATCTGCGGCGGCCCGGACTCGATGGCCACTTCCGCCACTTCGCCCAGACGCACCCAGGCGCCGCTGGGCGCCTGCATGACCAGTTGGCGGATGCTTTCCACGTCCTCGCGGAAGGCTTTGGCCAGGCGCACATAGATGTCATAGCGCTCGTTGCCCTGGATGACCTGGCCGGCCTCGGTGCCGCCGATGCCGTCGGACACCAGGTCCATGACCTGGGATACGGGTATGCCGTAGCGGGCCAGCACGTCGCGCCTCGGGCGCACGGTGAGCTGGGCCTCGCCGGCGATCTGTTCCATCTCCACGGCCCGGGTGCCTTCCACCTTGCGCACCAGGGCCTCGATGGCCTTGCCCTTTTCCGCCAGTACGGCAAGGTCCGGGCCGAACAGCTTGATGGCCAACTGGGCCTTCACCCCGGACAGCAGTTCGTCCACCCGAGTGGCGATGGGCTGGGAGAAGGTGAACAACAGGCCGGGATGCACGGACAGTGCTTTTTCGAACTTCTGCTGCAGTTCGAAGCGGTTGCCCGCCGAGGTCCATTCCGCTACGGGTTTGAGACCCACGTAGATTTCCACGTTGGATACGGGCTCCGGATCGCCACCAAGTTCCGCCCGGCCCACGCGACTGGACGCATAGGTCACTTCCGGGAACTTCATCAGTTCCTGCTCCAGCCGGGCCGCCACCTTCAGGGAGGTATCCAGGCTGGCCGACGGTGCCAGGGTGACGCGGATGTTGATGGTGCCTTCCTCCAGCTCGGGTACGAACTCCGTGCCCAGCCGCGGCAGCAGGAACATGGCGAAGGCGAACATGGCCAGGGCGCCCAGCACCACCAGCCAGCGGGCCTTCATGGCAAAGGCCAGGCTGCGCCGGTACAGCCATTCCAGGGGCAAGAACACGGGGCTGTCACGATGCTTCACAGCCTTGCGGAAGGAGAAGGTGGCCAGGGCAGGCATGACCACCAGGGCCACCACCAGGGAGGTGATCATGGCCAACACGATGGAAATGGCCATGGGCTGGAACAGCTTGCCTTCCACGCCTTCCAGGGCGAACAGGGGAGCAAACACCACGATGATGATGATCACCGCGTAGAACACCGGGCGGCCCACTTCCCGGGCGGCTTCCTGGATGCGCAGGGCGATGCCATGGCGGTCGTGCTCGGCGTCGAAGGGGTGGGGATCCCCCGGCGCCACCTCCCCGGCGATCTGCTCCCGGTGGCTTTCGTCCGGGCGGGTGAGATGCTTGAAGATGTTCTCCATCATCACCACCGAGCCATCCACCATCATGCCGATGGCGATGGCCAGCCCCCCAAGGGACATGAGATTGGCGGACAGCCCCCACCAGCTCATGGCGGTCAGCGCCAGGCCCACGGACAGGGGCACGGAGATGAGCACAAGCAGGGTGGCGCGGATGTTGAGCAGGAACAGCAGCAACACCACCACGATGAGCACGAAGGCTTCCATCAGCGCCTTGCTCACGGTATGCACGGCCTGTTCCACCAGCTCCCCCTGGTCGTAGAAGGGCTCGATGGTGACGCCATCCGGCAAGGCCTGCTGGATGGCGGGCAGGCGTTCCTTCACCGCGTCTATAGTGGCCTTGGTGTTGGCCCCCAGGCGCTTGAGAACGATGCCCGCCACCACTTCGCCCAGGGCCTCGGGCTGTCCGTTGGCGCCACGCCGGGTCATGGTCACAGCGCCCTGGCGGATTTCGCCGCCGAAGGCCACATCGGCCACATCGGCCACGCGAACCACCACGCCGTCCTCGTCCTTCAGGGGAATATCGCGGATATCACGCAGGCCGTCCTCGCCGGCGCGCACCCAGCCCACGCCGCGGATCACCAGCTGTTCCGCGCCCCGGTCCAGATACCAGCCACCGGCGTTGCGATTGTTGTCCTCGATGGCCCTGGCGATGTCGTCGATGTGTATGCCATAGGCCAGCAGCTTGCGCGGGTCCACCTGCACCTGGTACTGGCGCACCTCGCCGCCATAGGAAAGCACATCGGTGATGCCGTCCACGGGTAGCAGCAGGAGTTTCACCACCCAGTCGTTGAGGCTGCGCAGGGCGATGGCGTCGTGCTTGCGGGGATCGTCCGCGCGCAGGATGTACTGATACACCTGGCCCAGGCCGGATGTGTTGGGGCCCATCTCCGGGGTGCCCACGCCTTCGGGAATCTGCTCCCGGGCGTCCTGCAGGCGTTCGAATACCAGTTGGCGGGCGAAGTAGATGTCCGTGCCTTCCCTGAATACCACGGTGATCACGGACAGGCCGGTCTTGGATATGGAGCGCACCTCCTCCACGTCGGGCAGGGCGTACATCACCGCCTCGATGGGATAGGTGATGAGCTGTTCCACTTCTTCCGCCGCCAGGCCCTCGGCCTCGGTGTTGATCTGCACCTGGACATTGGTGACGTCGGGGAAGGCGTCCAGGTTGAGCCTGGGAATGAGCGCCGCCGCCGCGCCCAGCACGGCAATCAGGCCCAGCACGACCAGCAGGCGGTTGGCCACGGACCAGTCGATGAGTCTGTTCAGCATGATTCAGCTCCTCATCAATGGTTGTGCACGGCGAAACCGGATTTGGCCAGTTCCGACTGTACGAAGAAGGCCCCTTGCACCACCACGGGGGTGCCTTCCGGCAGGCCCCTGATGATGGCGATGCCGGGAAGCTGGCGTACCAGCTCCACTTCCACTGGCTCAAATTCGCCCGGTTCCTTTTCCACGAATACCTGCCAGTCTCCGTCGGGGCTGCGCAGCACGGCGTTGGTGGGCAGGGAGATGGCCGGTTGCACCGACGTTCCGACCTGGATGCGGGTGGCGACGAACTGGCCGGGATGCAGGTGGTCGCCGGGGTTGGGAATCTCCAGGCGCACGCTCATGGTGCGGGTGGTCTCGTCCATGGCGTGATGAATCTGCACGACCTTGCCCGGCATCCATTGATCGGCGGCCAGAATGCGTGCCCCGGCACCGGGTTTCACCCTGGACATGACGCCGGGGTTGACTCGCGCCTCCACCCAGATGCTGGATTCGTCGGTGATCTCGAACAGCAGGTCACCGGGTTCCACCATCTGGCCAATGATGAAGTTGTCCCGGATTACCGTGCCATCCTGGGGAGAGAGCAGGGTAAAGCTGCCATCGGCACTGGTGATGCTGGTGTTGCGCACCAGTCGTTTCACCTGGTCGGCAGTCATGCCGTAGGCCAACAGGCGCGCCCGGGCCTGCTGCCAGGCCACGCGGGCTTCCAGGAAACGCTGCTCCGAAACCACCTGCTTGCCCAGCTTGCTCACCCGCTGCCAGTCCTTGTAGGCCACCAGGGCGGTTCCCTGGGCTTCGGCCATTTCGGCGCTGGACAAGGTGACCAGTTGCTGATTCTCGCGCACCACTTCTCCGAGTCGGGCATGGCGGGCCATCACCTGGGCCTCGATACGGGGCGTCACCTGGCTGGTGGCGTAGGCATTGAGCTGCACCTCCCCGGGAGCTTCGATTTCTTCAGCCAGTGGTCGGGCGGCCAGGGGTTCCACCCTGATGCCGGCCATTTCCATCTGGGTCTTGTTCAGTTTGACGAGGTTTTCTTCCTCGCCATGTCCATGTTCATCTTCGCCGTGTTCATCGTGGGTGGATGCTTGTTCCTTGTGATCGTGTTCTGCCTGGTGTTCGTGATCGTCCCGTGCAGCATGCGCGGGCAGACTCAGGCTCAGGGCCAGCAGAAGGGAATAGCGGGTGATTTTCTTGTTCATGATGCGTTGCTCTTGTCGTTTCTGTTCAACCAGGCTTCCAGGGAATTGGAAGCACCCAGCCACTCGACCCATGCGCGCCAGAGCTCGCCTTGCAGCCCGGCGCCGGCAATCTGCGTGTTCAGGGTCTGTTGTAACTGCAGAAGGTAGTCGGTAGTGCTCATTTCACCGGATCGCCACAGGGTTTCCAGCAGTTCGGCGCGCTGGCGCAGACTGTCCTGGCCCAGGGAAATCCATTGTTGCCAGGCCCTGGTAATGACGTTGTAACCGGCATGTGCGGCCTGGATCTCCGGGGTGGCGGCCATGGCATGGCGAACGATGTCGTCGCTATAGACCGACAAATCCGGTGGCGTTGCCTGGCTTTGAAAACTGCCCGCAAGCAAGGTGCAGGTCAGCAGGCCCATGCGGGCGTGGCTCGAATACTTCATGATCTGTTTTCCGTGAAGCTTGATGACGGCAGCCGGACAATCCGTCCATTCCGGACGGGCTGACGCTCAGCTGCATGAACTGGCGGAAATCAGATGGATATGGGAGGGCGCAGCAGGGAAGGTGGCGAGAGGGAATTGAAGGAGACGCGATAGGTGCTGGCCAGCACCTTGCCGCCTTCGTGAATATTGAAGCAGGGAACAGTGTTCAGGCCGAGAAGGTGGCTGACACCATGGCTGCAGTGGTGACAACCGGCGTCATCATGGGAGCCGTTGTCGTCGCCTGCATTATCCAGGCTGATGCCGATGTCGGCAGACAGTTCTCCATGCACGTCAGCAGCCAGCGCCATACCGTATCCGAATATGGAGAGCATGAGCCAGACGAGGATGAAGCGACGCAGCATGGAGGCACCAGGGTTGAATCCGTGGCTCGAATCTACAGGAATCCCGTCGATGATGCAATTCTCATGGGCCAGCGGCAATGGTGCTTTAGTAACGCACGGGGATTGGTTAAACTCCCGTCACCCGAACCACTGATATCCAATCAACAACAATTCAGGATCCACGATGTTCCAGGACATTCTGACCAAGACCTATTACGGCAATACCATCGGCACCTACATGCTGTCCTTCATGCTGATCATCGCCTCGGTGGTTCTGGCAAGGGTGGCATACTGGGCCATCGGGCATGTCATCAAGCGCCTTACCCGCCGAACGAAGAACCGGCTGGACGATATTCTGGTGGACATGCTGGAAGAACCGGTGGTGTTCGCCATCGTCATTATCGGTATCTGGTTTTCCCTGAAGCTGCTGCACACCTCGGAAACCACCCAGACCGTTATTTCCACGGCCTATTACATTCTCATCGTCTTCGATGTGGCCTGGTTCCTCTCCCGGGTGCTGGATGCCCTGATAAAGCGCTACATCGTGCCCCTGGTGCAGCATACCGAGAGCAAGCTGGATGACCAGTTGTTGCCCATCATCCAGAAGGGGATGAAGATTGCCCTGTGGGTCATGGCCCTGCTCATTGCCCTGAACAACGCGGGCTACAATGTGGGCGCCGTGCTGGCCAGCCTGGGAATCGGTGGCATTGCCTTCGCCATGGCGGCCAAGGACACCATTGCCAACCTGTTCGGCAGTTTCACGATTTTCATGGACAAACCCTTTACCGTGGGCGAGCGTGTATTGCTCAACGGTTATGATGGCTTCGTGCGCGAGATTGGCGTGCGCAGCACACGTCTGGAAACCCTGAACGGGCGCATGGTGACCCTGCCCAACTCCCAGGTGGCCAACGAGTGCATCGAGAACATCAGTTCCGAACCCAGCCGCAAGATCACCCTGGACCTGGGGCTGACCTATGACACCAGTCATGAAGACATGCAAAAAGCCATGGAGATTCTGCGGCAGATCGTCCAGGAAAACGATCACACGGAGGAAAAGGTGGTTACGGCTTTCACGGCCTTCAACGATTTTGCCCTGAATATCCGTTTGATCTACTACATCAGCAAGGGTAATAGCGTGTTCGGGGTACAAACGGAGGTCAATCTGGAGATTCTCCGGCGTTTCAATGAAGCGGGACTGGAGTTTGCCTTCCCGACCCAGACCATCTATACCATTCCCGCTGCCGGCAGTTGAATGCCGGAGTGCACGGGGGATGCTGAAGATATCCAACACGGTCAGTATTCCTGATGACGAAATCCGTGTCAGCGCCATTCGTGCCCGGGGCGCGGGTGGCCAGAACGTCAACAAGGTTTCCTCGGCCATTCACCTGCGTTTTGATATCCGGGCTTCCTCATTGCCGGATTTCTACAAGGATCGTCTGCTGAAGCGCTCTGACCGCCGCATCAGCAGTGAAGGTGTTATCATCATCAAGGCGCAGAAGTACCGCACCCGTGAAAAGAATCTCGCTGATGCCCTGGAAAGGCTGGCAACGCTTGTAAAGAGTGCCGCCGTGGTACAGAAGGCAAGGCGCCCTACCAGGCCGGGCAAGGCCGCGAAACAACGGCGTGTGGATGCCAAGACCCGCCGGGGAAAAATCAAGGCCCTCAGGCGCAAGGTTTGTCCCGAATAGTCACCAGGGAATATACCCCATGAAAAGACTTTCTCTCGTTCTCACACTGGGCCTCGTGCCTGGACTGACCGCTCTACAGGCCCGGGAGGAAGATGCGCACTTCTGGTACGAACAGGGCCGGCAGTCCGTGAAGACAGCGGCGGGCATGCGGGCGGATACCCGTCCCGCCCGCAATGTCATCCTGTTCATTGGTGACGGCATGGGCATTTCCACCGTTACCGCGGCCCGCATTCTCGAAGGCCAGCAGCGTGGCGAGACGGGAGAGGAGAACCTGCTGGCCTTCGAAACCCTGCCATACCTGGCTCTGTCCAAGACCTACAACACGGACACGCAAACTCCCGATTCAGCCGGAACCATGTCTGCCATCATCACCGGGGTCAAGACCCGGGCGGGCGTTATTTCCGTTGACCAACGCGTGCATACGGGCAACTGTGCGTCAGCTAAGGATGCCGCGCTGAAGACTTTCCTGGAAGAAGCCGAGGAAGCGGGGCTTTCCACGGGCGTGATCAGCACGGCGCGCCTGACCCACGCCACGCCGGCGGCGACCTATGCCCACGTGCCGGACCGCTCCTGGGAGGACGATTCCCGCCTGAGCAGGGAAGCGAAAAGGAACGGTTGCCGCGATATTGCTCGCCAGCTCATCGAGTTTCCTTTCGGTGATGGCCTGGAGGTGGCCCTGGGTGGCGGCCGGCGGGGATTTCTTCCCAATAGCCTGGATGATCCCGAGGACAAGGGCAGGAAGGGATCGCGCAAGGATGGGCGGAATCTGACCCGGGAATGGCTGAAGAAATATCCCAATTCCGCTTACGTTTGGAACAAGTCCCGGTTCGATGCCCTGGACCCCGCCAAGACAGATCACCTGCTGGGCCTGTTCGAGTATTCGCACATGGAATACGAGCACGACCGGCCCATGGATGCCGGTGGCGAGCCTTCCTTGTCGGAAATGACCGCCAAGGCCATGGATATCCTGTCCCGGAATCCGAAAGGCTATTTTCTCATGGTGGAAGCCGGCCGTATCGACCATGCCCACCATGCCGGGAATGCCTTCCGTGCGCTGACCGACACCATCGAGCTGTCGAACGCGGTGAAGCTGGCCCGGGAGAAGGCCGGGGATGACACCCTCATCATCGTAACTGCTGATCACAGCCACGTATTCACCATGGCAGGCTATCCGTCGAGGGGCAATCCCATTCTGGGAAAGGTGGACAAGGGCAACGGCAAGCAGGGATATGAACTGGCGGCGGACGGCAAGCCCTACACGACCCTTTCATACGCCAATGGCCGGGGCGCGGCCATGCTGAAGAAAGGTGGTGACACGCACTACGGCGTGCCCATTGCAGTGGGCAGGGACATGGATCTGGCAGATATGGACACAACCGATCAGGGTTTTCACCAGCAGGCCCTGGTGCCCATGGAAGCCGAGACCCATGGCGGGGAGGATGTGGCTATCTATGCGGGCGGTCCGGGGGCCTGGCTGTTTCACGGGGTCCAGGAACAGAATGTCATCTACCACGTCATGCGTGCTGCAACAGGTCTGGGCGACAATCGTTGAAAGGGAGCTGTTCCTCTCCTTTTGGAGCTACTGGCAGGAGCCGTACCCTACCGGATCACCGGTATAGACCGCCTCGAAGTCGCCCGCAGTGACCTGGCTCAGTTCCGCCAGCATCTCGTCGTCCCAGTTGTCATGATGCTCGCCGCTGATGTACATGTTGCTTCCCGTGTCCGTGAGCACGATGCCCCATTTCTTCATGGCGCGCAGGATGACCTGCACGGGAGCGCTGAAACCGGAGATATCGAAATCCGCGCGCAGACGGAAACGTTGTCCCATGGCAGGCGCGCTGGTGCTGCATCCGGCCCGCCCGTCCGAGTGACTGGCCGGGGGAATGTAAGCGGAACGGATGCTGCTCAGGGTGAAGCGTATGGCATGGCGGATCTCTCCCTCCACCATGACTTCATCATAGCGAATCAGCCCCGGCAGTATGGCCAGCCCGGATGCGTCCGCCGATGTCCAGCCTTGCGGGCGCTGCTGGTTCAGGCTCAGATCCCAGATGGCACCTGAGCCACCTATCCAGTAACCCGGCGCATTGGTGGTGGCAAAGGTTTCGTAGAGCTTGCAGCTTTCCTGTTCCAGGATCAGTACATGCCTGTCGCCCTCATCCAGGGGAGCTCCCTCTATGGCGGGGTTGTCCGGAATGGGGTAGCAGCCGGTATCCTGGGCGCCGCCGGTATCGCAGCGGTCGGCTTCCAGGTCGCTCTCGTCCCACCATTCGAAACGGATGGGCACCCTGGCCTGACCCGAAGGGACGATATTCAGGGGGATGCCTATATCCTGCCCGGCCCAGCTCGTGCCGAAATCCGGGTGCAGGGATGTGCCGGGGCCAATGTAGGAAATGTAGGTTGAAGAGTCGGGATGCAGGGGGGCTGTATCCACGGGGGTGTTCCACATGTTGTCTGCGGGCAGGATGGGGCAGCCGCCGATTACCGGAACTGGCGGTGGTGGATCTTCAAAGCCATCCGAGAGAATGACTTCGGCATCAGCGCGGGGAAGCAGCGCAGCCTGTATGAAGGCGGCGCCAACCAGTGCCCGGAAATGACGAGACAAGGCCATGCTGTTGTATGAGCTGTTGAACAGATTCCTCAAGGGTATCGCCAGTCCTGCAATGGCTGTGTGACCTTCTTGGCAAATTCCTGCGCCCGGCTGTTGAAGATGTTATTTCGCCATGCCGGGCTGGAAACGGATCAAATTGCCCGGGCCTGTTCCACCGCGTTGCCGATATAGGTGGCGGGACTCAGGGCCTTGAGCTCTGCCTTGGCCTCGTCCGGAATATCCAGCGTATCGATGAAGGCCTGCATGCCTGCCTGGTCGATGCGCTGGCCCCGGGTCAGGGCCTTGAGCTTCTCGTAGGGCTCTTCCACGCCATAGCGGCGCATCACCGTTTGTATGGGTTCGGCCAGAACCTCCCAGTTGGCATCCAGGTCTTCCAGCATCCTGTCCGCATTGGCTTCCAGCTTGCCGATGCCCCGCAGCAGGGAGTTCAGGGCGATGAGGCTGTAGGCAAAGCCCACGCCCATGTTGCGCAGCACGGTGGAATCGGTAAGGTCGCGCTGCCAGCGGGACACGGGCAGTTTCATGGACAGGTGGCCGAACAGGGCGTTGGCCAGGCCCATGTTCCCCTCTGCGTTCTCGAAGTCGATGGGATTGACCTTGTGGGGCATGGTGGATGAGCCGACTTCCCCGGCCACGGTCTTCTGCTTGAAGTAGCCCAGGGAGATATAGCCCCAGACATCCCGGCTGAAGTCGATGAGAATGTTGTTGAAGCGGCTGATGGCATCGAACAGTTCGGCCATGTAGTCGTGGGGTTCGATCTGGATGGTGTAGGGGTTCCAGGTCAGGCCCAGGCTTTCCACGAAACGGCGGGCATGGGCTGACCAGTCGATATCCCCGTAGGCGCTGAGATGGGCGTTGTAGTTGCCCACGGCGCCATTGATCTTGCCCATCAGGCCCACGGCCACCACGGCCTCGCGTTGACCGCGCAGGCGGTGCACCACGTTGGCCATTTCCTTGCCCATGGTGGAAGGGGAGGCCGGTTGGCCGTGGGTGCGGCAGAGCATGGGCACGTCCGCCAGTTCGTGGGCCAGTTCGCGGATGGCGTGGATTACCGCATCCATCTGGGGCAGCAGCACATTGTCCCGGCCCTCACGCAGCATCAGTGCATGGGACAGATTGTTGATGTCTTCGGAGGTGCAGGCGAAATGGATGAACTCGCTGACAGCTTCCAGCTCGTCGTTGCCGGCGATCTTTTCCTTGAGAAAGTATTCCACAGCCTTCACGTCGTGGTTCGTGGTGCGCTCGATATTCTTCACCCGTTGCGCGTCTTCCAGGGAAAAATCGCTGATGATTCTTTCCAGGATACCGTTGGCGTGCTCGCTCAGGGGAGGCACCTCGCCGATCTGCTCGTGGGCGGCCAGGGATTGCAGCCAGCGCACTTCCACCAGCACCCGGTGGTAGATGAGGCCGTACTCGCTGAAGATGCCGCGCAGACTCTCGGTCTTGCTGCCGTAACGGCCGTCGATGGGGGATACAGCGGTGAGGGAATTCAGTTCCATGGGGATTCTCGCGAAGATGGTGTGTACCACGCCTCTTCCCGAAGGAAGAGGATATGTCTGTTCAGATGGCGGCGATGCGATCCAGGGCCTTTTCCAGGTTTTCCATGCTGGTGGCGATGGAGAGGCGGATATGCCCGGGGGAGCCGAAGGCAGTGCCGGGCACCAGGGCCACGCCAGCCTTTTCGATGAGATATTCCGCCAGCTCCAGGTCGTCGCCGATGCCGTCCAGGCGTTCGATGAAACCTTCCACCCGGGGGAACACGTAGAAGGTACCGTCCGTGGGCAGGGCTTCCATGCCTTCGATGGCGTTCAGCCGGTCCACCACATAGTCGTGACGCGCCTTGAAGGCCGCCAGCATTTCCGTGATGCAGTCCTGGGGGCCGTTGAGGGCTGCTTCCGCCGCATATTGGGAAATGGAGCAGGGATTGGACGTGCTCTGGGACTGGATCTTCTTCATGGCCTTGATGATATCCTCCGGCCCGCCGGCATAGCCGATACGCCAGCCGGTCATGGAATAGGCTTTGGATACACCGTTGAGCACCAGGGTGCGTTCGTATAGATCCGGGCAGGCGTTGAGAATGTTCACGAAGCCCTTGCCCGGCCAAAGAATGTGTTCGTACATGTCGTCCGTGGCAATCATGATGCGCGGGTGCTTGCGCAGCACCTCGCCAAGGGCGGCCAGCTCTTTTTCGCTGTAGGCCATGCCCGTGGGATTGGACGGGCTGTTGATGACGAACAACCGGGTGTTGTCGGTGATGGCGCCTTCCAGCTGGGCGGGAGTGATCTTGAATTGCTGGGAAGCGTCGGCGTGCACCAGCACCGGGGCGCCGCTTGCCAGCACCACCATATCGGGATAGGACACCCAGTAGGGCGCGGGGATGATGACCTCGTCGCCCGGGTCCAGCAGAGCCTGGCACAGGTTGAAGAAGCTCTGCTTGCCACCGCTGGATACCAGGATTTGTTCCGGTTTGTAATCAAAGCCGTTGTCACGCTTGAACTTGTCGATGACTGCCTGCTTCAGGCTGGCGGTGCCGTCCACGGCGGTATAGCGGGTCTTGCCCTCGTCGATGGCCTTCTTGGCGGCTTCCTTGATGTGATCCGGGGTGTCGAAATCCGGCTCGCCGGCACCCAGCCCGATAACGTCCTCGCCGGCGGCGCGCAGGGCGGCGGCCCGGGCGGTGATGGCCAGGGTGGGGGAGGGCTTGACAGCCTGTACACGCATGGAGAGTTTCGAGTTCATCTGTGGTTCTGCGCTCCTTGGTTCTTATAGTTGTTATCATATCCCAACACAGCCGCCACCAGAATCCCCATGAGCAAAGATTTCCGAGAATTTCAGCTGGTTTCCCGCTTCGAGCCCGGGGGCGACCAGCCGGAGGCCATCCAGCGCCTGACCGAAGGCATAAGCAACGGCGAGGCGGGCATGACCTTGCTGGGGGTCACCGGCTCGGGCAAGACCTTTACAATCGCCAACGTCATCCAGCGCCTGCAGCGCCCGGCCATCGTGCTGGCCCCCAACAAGACCCTGGCGGCCCAGCTCTACGGAGAATTCCGGGAGTTCTTTCCCCACAATGCCGTGGAGTATTTCGTCTCCTATTATGATTACTACCAGCCCGAGGCCTACGTGCCGGCCTCGGACACCTTCATCGAGAAGGATGCCTCCATCAACGAGCATGTGGAGCAGATGCGTCTGTCCGCCACCAAGGCGGTGCTGGAACGGCGCGATACCATCATCGTGGCCACCGTGTCCGCCATCTACGGCCTGGGCGATCCGCGCCAGTACATGTCCATGCTCCTGCACCTGGTGCGTGGCGAGCCCGTGAATCATCGCGCTATCCTGCGCCGTCTCAGTGATCTGCAGTACACCCGCAACGAGGTGGAGCTTCATCGCGGCACCTACCGGGTGCGTGGCGATGTCATTGATATCCACCCGGCGGAAACCGAGGATGAGGCGGTGCGTATCGAACTGTTCGATGACGAGATCGAATCCATCGCCCTGTTCGACCCCCTCACCGGGGAAGTGAAACGCCGGGTGCCACGCTACACCGTCTATCCCAAGACACATTACGTCACTCCCCGGGAGACCATCCTGGACGCGGTGGAACAGATCAAGGCGGAGCTGAAGGAACGCCTGGACCAACTGCGCGACAACAACAAGCTGCTGGAGGCCCAGCGCCTTGAACAACGCACCCGCTTCGATCTGGAAATGATGCTGGAGCTGGGCTACTGCTCGGGTATCGAGAACTATTCCCGCTATCTCAGCGGCCGGGCGCCGGGCGAGCCGCCGCCGACCCTGTTCGATTATCTGCCAGCCGATTCCCTGCTGGTGGTGGACGAGTCCCATGTCACCATCCCGCAATTAGGCGCCATGTACAAGGGGGACCGCTCGCGCAAGGAGACCCTGGTGGAATACGGCTTCCGCCTGCCGTCGGCCCTGGACAACCGGCCCTTGCGCTTCGATGAGTTCGAGAGCCGCTGCCCCCAGGCCATCTATGTTTCCGCCACGCCCCGGGACTACGAGATCAGCCATTCCGGTGAAGTGGTGGAACAGGTGGTGCGGCCCACGGGCCTGGTGGATCCGGAAGTGGAAGTGCGCCCGGCCACCACCCAGGTGGATGACCTGCTTTCGGAAATCAATTTGCGCGTGGGGCAGGGGGACCGGGTGCTGGTGACCACCCTGACCAAGAAGATGGCCGAGGATCTCACAGACTACCTCATGGAACACGACGTGCGGGTGCGCTACCTGCATTCGGATATCGACACCGTTGAGCGGGTGGAAATCATCCGTGACCTGCGTCTGGGGGAGTTCGACGTGCTGGTGGGCATCAACCTCCTGCGCGAGGGCCTGGATATGCCGGAAGTGTCCCTGGTGGCCATCCTGGATGCGGACAAGGAAGGGTTCCTGCGCTCTACGGGTTCCCTTATCCAGACCATCGGCCGGGCGGCGCGCAACGCCCGGGGCAAGGCCATACTCTATGCCGACACCATTACCGGCTCCATGAAGCAGGCCATGGACGAGACCGAGCGCCGCCGTGCCAAGCAGATCGCCTTCAACGAGGCCCATGGCATCACGCCGAAGACGGTGGAGAAGAAGATTGCCGACATCATGGAATCGGCCTATCCGGGGGGACAGAAATCCGCCCGGGAATACGCCCGGGTGGCGGAAGAGGAGGCCGCCTACGGGCGCCTGTCACCGAAGGAGCTGGGGAAAAAGCTCAAGGCGCTGGAAGACGCCATGTACGAGCACGCCCGCAATCTGGAGTTCGAGGAAGCGGCGCGGGTGCGGGATCAGATTCGGCATCTCAAGGAAATGGGCCTGGCTCCGCTGTAGTCATGGATCGGCCCGTGGCGGGCCTCCTACAGGGGGCGTAGGAGCGGCGCCCCCGCCGCGACCCCACACAAGGATGTGCGGCGCGAAGCGGAGGCATGGGGAAACCGCGTTTTTCCCATGCCGATGAGGAAACGGGCAGGGAAAGCCCGTTTCCGATCCAAAGGAGCAGCGGCGCCTCGCCGCGATTTGATGGAGGGTTATTCTTTTGCCAGGGAATAGACGGCCAGCAGGGTCTTCTTCAGCCCAGGTATGTCTTCAAGATTGTCGATGTCCATGTTTTCCCTGGCGATCCGGCCGATTTTTTCCAGCAGGCGGTTTTCCTTCCAGGCGTTTTCCAGCCCCTTCCAGTCCAGCCGACCGTTTTCCGTGAAGCGTTCCGCCAAACCTTCCGGCTCATCGAATACCAGGGGCTCGGCTTCCAGCATCTCGTATTCATAGGAATAGGGGTCGATGCTGTTTTTCGCGGCAAGTAGGGCGTAGATACTCTCGGGTGTCATGCCCTGTTCCAGGGCTTCGTCCAGATCCAGGCGCATTTCCGGCCGTAACAGCTCGCCGCGAAAGGAGAAGGTGGCGCTGACCCGCACGCTGTTGCTCATGCCAGGGCGCCCCTTGCTTGGGCAATGGCCTTGCGCACTTGTTCGGGAGCGGTGCCGCCCGTGTGGTTCCGGGCGGCCACGGAACCTTCCAGGGTCAGGCAGTCGAATACGTCGGCGCCGATGGCGGGGCTGAAGGCTTGCAGTTCCTCGATAGTCAGATCCGCCAGGTCGCAGCCGCGTTCCACGCACAGGGCCACGGCCTTGCCCACGACTTCATGGGCGTCACGAAAAGGAATGCCCTTGCGTACCAGATAGTCCGCCAGATCAGTGGCGGTGGCAAAACCCTTGAGGGCGGCCTGGCGCATGGCGTCGGCATTGCAGCGGATTTCCGGCACCATGTCGGCGAACACCTTGAGACAGCCCTTGAGGTTGTCCACGGTGTCGAACAGCGGTTCCTTGTCTTCCTGATTGTCCTTGTTGTAGGCGAGAGGCTGGGATTTCATCAGGGTGAGCAGCCCCATGAGGTGACCGAATACCCGCCCGCTTTTGCCTCGCACCAGCTCCGGTACGTCCGGGTTCTTCTTCTGCGGCATGATGGATGAGCCGGTGCAGAAGCTGTCGGACAGGGTGATGAAGCCGAACTGCGCCGAGGACCAGATAACCAGTTCCTCGGACATGCGCGACAGGTGCATCATCAGGATGCTGGCGGCGGCGCTGAACTCGATGGCGAAGTCCCGGTCACTGACCGCGTCCAGGGAATTGGCGCAGGGCCTGTCGAAGCCCAGCAGTTCGGCGCTGTACTCCCGGTCGATGGGGTAGGTGGTGCCGGCCAGGGCGGCAGCGCCCAGGGGGCATTCGTTCATGCGCCGGGCGCAGTCGGTGAAGCGGCCATGGTCACGCTGCAGCATCTCGAACCAGGCCAGCATGTGGTGACCGAAGGTAACGGGCTGGGCGGTCTGCAGGTGGGTGAAGCCGGGCAGTATGGTATCGGCCTCGCGTTCGGCCAGTTCCAGCAGGGCCAGCTGGAAGCGACGGATCTCGTTCTGGATGGTGGCGATCTCGTCACGCAGCCACAGGCGCACGTCCGTGGCTACCTGGTCGTTGCGTGAGCGGCCGGTATGCAGCTTCTTGCCCGCGTCGCCGATATCTTCCGTGAGGGCGGCCTCGATGTTCATGTGTACGTCTTCCAGGGCCACGGACCAGGGGAAGTCGCCCTGGGCAATCCGCTCGCGGATGCGCTCCAGGCCGGCGATGATGCTGTCCTTTTCCTCTTCGTTCAATATGCCCTGTTTGGCCAGCATGGCGGCGTGGGCCATGGAGCCCTGGATATCGTAGTCGGCGAGGCGCTGGTCGAATTCCACGGAGGCGGTGAAGGCCTCCACGAAGGCGTCCGTGGGCTGATTGAAGCGTCCGGCCCAGAGTTTCTTGTCTGTCATTGTGCGGATGAGTGCATACCGTTGTGGATGGGCAACCATTATACTGTACTGGTCATGGCACAGGGTGAATACAGGGGGGGGCAGAGCTTTCTGCCGGATTTCTGCGGGGTGCGCACCATCTTTACGGTGGTGGTGAGCGCCACGGTGCTGGCCATGGTGCTGGCCCTTGCCGCTACCGATCGCCTCCACGCCTTCTGGGAAGATTTCAGCATTGGCGCCCTCTATGTGCAGTGGATAGGCCTGATGGCTGCTGCCTTCATCTGCCTGCTGCGGCGCTGGCTGGGACGACTGGATCACGGAAAGGCGGGCCTCGCGGCCTGGCTGCTGATCATGCTGGCGGCTCTGCTGGTCGGCCTCATGACAGGGCACCTGGTTCCGGTGGAATATCTCGCCGGTGTCTCCCGTGAGGATCTGCTGATCCGCACCCTGGGCATCAGCGGCATCCTGGGGGCATTGATCTTGCGCTACCTGTACGAGAACCATCAGCAGAAGCAGAAGGAACTGGCCGAGAGCCGGGCTCGTTTCCAGGCTCTGCAGGCGCGCATCCGGCCGCATTTCCTGTTCAACAGCCTGAATACGGTGATCAGCCTGATCCCGGAGGATCCCCGTCGGGCGGAAGAGGTGCTGCAGGATCTGGCGGATTTGTTCCGCGCCAGTCTCGGGGATGAAAGCCGCATGTCCAGCGTCGGGCGGGAGCTGGAGCTGACCCGCCAGTACCTGGAGGTGGAAAAGCAGCGTCTGGGGCCGCGCCTGCGGGTGAGCTGGAGCCTGGAAGCATTGCCGGAGGATGCCCCCATGCCCGCCCTGCTGCTGCAACCCCTGGTGGAGAACGCCGTCTATCATGGCATCGAGCCGGCGGTGGAAGGTGGGGAAATCTGCATCTTCGGTCGTTTCCGCAACGGTATCGTGGCCCTGACAGTGAGCAATACCCTGGCGGATGAAAAAGGTGAATCACATCGTCAGGGTAATCACATGGCCCTGGAGAACATCCGCCAGCGCCTGGCCATGCGTTTCGGTGAACAGGCGGGCATGCACACCGGCATGGTGGAGGATCGTTACCAGGTACGCATCTGGTTTCCCATGGCTGGAGAAAGGAAAACATGAAGATTCTCTTGGTGGACGATGAACGCCTGGCCCGCCAACGCCTGCGCAGCCTTCTCGCGGAACTGCGGGAGGACAACGATGTTGTGGCCGAGGCCGAGAACGGGGAGCAGGCCGTGCGCCTGTGTGAAGAACAGAATATCGACCTGGTGTTCATGGATATTCACATGCCGGGCATGGACGGGCTGGAGGCCGCGGCGCGGATTTCCCGCCAGGAACTGCCGCCGGCCATTGTTTTCACCACGGCTTACAGCGAACATGCCCTGGATGCCTTCGGGGTGCATGCGGTGGATTACCTGCTCAAGCCCATACGGAGGGAAAAGCTGGCGGCGGCCCTGGAAAAGGCCACCCGCCTCACCCGTCCTCTTGCACAGCGGGAAGAAGTGGAGGAACACTGGATCACCAGCCGGTACCGCGGTGGCGTGCAGCGCATCCCTCTTTCCGATGTGTATTATTTTCGTGCCGACAGCAAGTACGTGGTGGCCAGGCACCGCAATGGCGAGGTGCTGCTGGAGGATTCCCTGGTCTCCCTGGAAAAGCGTTTTCCGGAAGAGTTGCTACGCATCCATCGCAGCACCCTGGTGCGCCCCGGAATGATATCCGCCCTGCACAAGCGCCCGGCCGGTGGCGTGGAGGTGGAGTTCGCGGATATTGAGGATCGGCTGGAAGTCAGCCGCAGGCATGTGCCCCAGGTGCGGCGCCTGCTGGCCCGGTCTGCTACCGATCCTTCGAACTGAGGATGCTGGACAGGCCTCAGGCCGGGATGCGTTCTTTTCCGGCGTATTGCTTCCGCAGTCGGCGAGCGGCTTCCACCATGTTTTCCAGGGCGGGCTTCACTTCTTCCCAGCTTCGGGTCTTCAGGCCGCAGTCGGGGTTCACCCAGAGGCGTTCGGCGGGGATGCGTTCCAGGGCCTTTTCCAGCAGCCTGAGCATGTCCTCCGTGCGGGGGATGTTGGCGGAGTGGATATCGTACACACCGGGGCCGATTTCCGCGGGGTAGTGGAAATCGCGGAAGGCATCCAGCAGCTCCATGCGTGAGCGTGAGGTCTCTATGGTGATGACATCGGCATCCATGGCGGCGATGGCTGCCATGATATCGTTGAACTCCGAGTAGCACATGTGGGTGTGGATCTGGGTGCTGTCCCGCACGCCTCCCGCGGTGATGCGGAAGGATTCCACGGCCCAATCCAGATAAGTTTTCCAGTCCGCCCTGCGCAGGGGCAGGCCTTCACGCAGGGCGGCCTCGTCAATCTGGATGATGCCGATCCCCGCCTGTTCAAGATCCAGCACCTCGTCGCGCAGGGCCAGGGCCAACTGGCGGCAGGTGATGGCGCGGGGCTGATCGTCGCGCACGAAGGACCAGTTGAGAATGGTGACGGGGCCGGTGAGCATGCCTTTCATGGGGCGTTCGCTGAGTGACTGGGCGTAACGGGACCACTCCACCGTCATGGGTGCGGGACGGCTCACGTCGCCGAACAGGATGGGGGGCTTCACGCAACGGGAGCCGTAGGACTGTACCCAGCCGAAACGGGTGAAGGCGAAGCCCCGGAGCTGTTCGCCGAAGTATTCCACCATGTCATTGCGCTCCGCCTCGCCGTGAACCAGCACGTCCAGGTCCAGGGCCTTCTGAACCTCCACGACGGCGCGGATCTCGTCGCGCATCCGCCGGCGGTAGCCCGCTTCATCCAGACGGCCCAGGCGGAAATCCTTGCGTGTCCGGCGGATTTCCGCTGTCTGGGGGAAGGAGCCAATGGTGGTGGTGGGAAACAGGGGCAGGCTGATCTGCCGGGGACGGCGTTCCGCGTAGCTGCTGTTGCGTTGCGCCATATCCGGGGTGAGGGACCGCAGCCGTTGCTGAACCTCGGGGGCGTGAATCCTCGGGGACAGGCGCCGGCCTTCGGCGGCGCTGAAGTTGTCCGCCAGCAGTTCCTTGCGGTTTTCGGCGCCGGCCTGCAGGCATTTCTTCAGCAGTGAAAGCTCATCCAGTTTCTGCACGGCAAAGGCCAGCCAGCTTTTCAGTTCTTCATCCAGTTCGGTTTCCGAGGACAGGTCCACGGGGACATGGAGCAGGGAACAGGAGGGGGCCAGCCAGAGGCGATTACCCAGTCGCTGTTTCAGGGGGGCCAGCTTTTCCAGCAGTTTGCTCAGGTTGGCACGCCATATATTGCGTCCGTCGATGATGCCCGCGGACAGAATCTTGTAGGCGGGCAGGTGATCGGCGAGGCTGATCAGCTCCTCGGGTGCCCGCACCGCGTCCAGGTGCAGGCCGTCCACGGGAAGGTGGGCCGCCAGGTGCAGGTTGTCCCGCAGGGGGCCAAAGTAGGTGGCCAGCAGCAGCTTCACCGGTGCCGTGTGCAGGCGGTTGTAGGCACTCTCGAAGGCCTGTTTCCAGTTGCCGGGCAGATCCAGCGCCAGGGCGGGTTCATCCAGTTGCACCCACTCCACGCCCAGGTCGGCCAGGCGCCGGAGTATTTCGCCATAGGTTTCCACCAGACTGTCCAGCAGTTCGAGGCGGTCGAATTCCTCCTTCTCGGCCTTGCTTAGCCATAGCCAGGTCAGGGGACCGGGCAATACCGGCTTGATGGTTTCGTGCCCCAGGGCGCGGGCTTCGCGCACTTCCTCGAACAGCTTTTCGCTGCTGATGTGAAACGCCTGTCCCGGCCGTAGTTCCGGGACGATGAAATGATAGTTGGTATCGAACCATTTGGTCATTTCTCCCGCCGCCACGGGATTGCCGTCGGCATCGCGTCCCCGGGCGATACAGAAGGCGGCATCGGCATGGCTGTGTCTGCCGAGGTCGCCGAAACGCTGGGGGATGGCGCCCAGCAGGAGGCTGTTGTCCAGTACCTGGTCATAGAGAGAGAAGTCGTTGACCGGCAGCAGATCCATTCCTGCGTCTTTCTGCAGTTGCCAGTGGCGGGCGCGCAGGGATATGGCGGTGGATTCGAGTCCCTTCGCGTTGTCTTCACCGCGCCAGTAGCGTTCCAGAGCGAACTTGAGCTCGCGTTGATGTCCGATGCGGGGAAAGCCGAGGTTGTGCAGGGTGGTCATGATGTCGATCCATGGTGGTTGAAAAGCCGCTATTCTGTTTCAGGTGTAACATCAGTACAATTGATGAATAATCAACTAATCATTAATTCTTCTCATGTTTCTGCGTGTCTCTCATCTCCAGTGCGTGCTGACCCTGGCGGAAACCGGCAGCCTCACGGCCGCGGCCGAACGCCTGCACCTGACCCAGTCGGCGCTCTCTCACCAGGTAAAGGGGCTGGAAGAACATTTTCGGATCACCCTGTTCCGGCGCAAGAGCCGTCCCCTGCGGTTCACCCCGGCGGGGGAGCGCCTGCTTTCCCTGGCCAGGGAGGTACTGCCCCGGCTGGAGGAATGTGAAGGCACCCTGGCGAGAATGGGTGAAGGAAGGCATGGGCGGCTGCACATCGCCATTGAATGCCACAGTTGCTTTCAGTGGCTGATGCCTGCCCTGGACAGCTACCGGGAGTCCTGGCCGGAGGTGGAACTGGACCTGACCCAGGCTCACAGTTTCGAGCCCCTGCCGGCCCTGCGCTCGGGGCGCATCGACCTGGTCATCAGTTCGGATCTGCGCCCGGCTCCGGGACTGGCGTTTCAGCCCCTGTTCAGCTACGAGTCCCTGCTGGTGGTGGCAGCCGACCATCCCCTGGCTGAGCGGGATTATGTGCTGCCCGCCGACCTGAAGAGCGAGACCCTGATTACCTATCCCGTGGATTACGGGAGACTGGATGTGTTTTCCCGGTTCCTGCTGCCGGCGGCTGTTCAGCCCGCCGCTGTGAGACACGTGGAGCTGACACCCCTGGTCATTCAGCTTGTGGCCAGTGGGCGAGGGGTGGCGGTGCTGCCCGGCTGGGCCCTGCAGGAATATCTGCAGGCCGGGCAGTTGAAGACCATACGCCTGGGACCCGAAGGCGTGCAGGCGACCCTGTATGCGGTGATCAGGGAGGAAGATGCGGCGAGGGACTACATGCGCAGTTTTCTCGAACAGACTCATCGAACCTGTTTTTCACGCTTGCCTGGCATCCTGGAGCCTGCCGGAGCGGGAATGGATCATTGATGCCAGGGCCGCTGGTCGATGTGAATTGCCCGTTCGCGCGGGATAATAGTTGGTGGCCGACATTGCTCCTGGGATACAATCAGCGGCGAGGTGCGCCGGTTTTCGGGAAGGATTCGGGCGCAGGACGACATCATAAACAAGGAATCGGAACCAATGAACGTGAATTCTTCATCTGTTATAGGCGTCGTGGGCCTGGGTTATGTGGGCCTGCCCCTGGCTATCGAGTTTGGCAAGAAATACCAGACCATAGGGCTGGATCTGAAGGAAGAGGTCATCGCCTGCTACCGTGGCGGGACAGACCCGACGGGAGAAGTCGCCAATGAAGAATTTTCGGCAGCGGACAAACTGAGCTTTACGACCAATGCGAAGGATCTGTCTGATGCCGACTACCTTATCGTGGCTGTGCCCACTCCCATAGACGAGGCCAACCAGCCGGATCTCTCCCCCCTGGTGGGCGCTACCCGCACCGCCGGGCAGGTGATGAAGAAGGGCGCTGTCGTAGTGTTCGAGTCCACGGTCTATCCGGGGCTCACGGAAGAGATCTGTGTGCCTATCCTGGAAGAAGAGTCCGGCCTGAAATGGAAGCAGGACTTTCACGTGGGCTACTCTCCGGAACGTATCAACCCCGGGGACAAGGTGCATACCCTGACGCGTATCGTGAAGGTGGTTTCCGGTGATGACCAGGCCTGCCTGGATGCGGTTGCCGCGTTGTACGAGTCCATCATCGAGGCGGGCGTGTTCCGCGCCGCGTCCATCAGGGAAGCCGAAGCGGCAAAGGTCATCGAGAATACCCAGCGGGATCTGAACATCGCGCTCATCAATGAGCTGGCCATCATTTTCGACCGCCTGGGCATTGATACCCTGCACGTGCTGGAGGCGGCGGGATCCAAGTGGAATTTCCTGCCTTTCCGTCCCGGTCTGGTTGGCGGGCATTGCATCGGCGTGGATCCCTATTACCTCACCCACAAGGCGGAGGCCGTGGGCTACAACCCGCAGGTCATTCTTGCCGGTCGGCGCATCAACGTCAACATGGGCAAGTTCGTGGCCGAGAAGGCGGTGAAGCTGATGTTGTCCAACAATCATCAGCCCGGGGTGAGCAAGGTGGGCATACTGGGCCTGACCTTCAAGGAAGACTGCCCGGATCTGCGTAATTCCAAGGTGGTGGATATCATCAGCGAGCTGGAGGAATACGGCATAGAGCCCATGGTGTACGATCCCGTGGCGGACAGGGAGCAGGCCGAAGCCTACATGGGCAAGACCATGTCCGAGCTTTCCGATTTCAGGAACCTGGGCGCCCTGATCATCGCCGTGCCCCATGAACAGTTCCGCAACATGCCCGCCCGGGATTTCGTGGACATGCTGTCGGAAGACGGTTGCCTGCTGGACGTGAAGTCCATGCTGGATCTGGCGCAGATTCCCGAAAACACCAATTTCTGGCGGTTGTGAACATGAATGCTTCGAAAGGCGCCTATGCGGATCTGCAGGTGCGTCTGAAAGAGGATCCCGCCATCTGGTTGATAACCGGGGTGGCGGGCTTCATTGGCTCCAATCTGCTGGAAACCCTGCTCAAGCTGGACCAGAAAGTGGTGGGCCTGGACAATTTTTCAACGGGTTTTCAACACAACCTGGATGAAGTGAAGTCCCTGGTGACATCGGATCAGTGGCGGAATTTCACCTTCATCGAGGGAGATATCCGCAGCCCCGAAGACTGCGCCCGGGCCTGTTCCCATGCGGATTATGTGCTGCACCAGGCCGCCCTCGGTTCCGTGCCGCGTTCCGTGGAAGATCCGGCGTTGACCAACGAGAACAACATCACGGGTTTTCTGAACATGCTCATTGCCGCGCGGGACGCCGGGGTGAAGCGGTTTGTCTATGCGGCCTCCAGTTCCACCTACGGGGATCATCCCGGTCTGCCCAAGGTGGAAGATCGTATCGGCAATCCGCTTTCTCCCTATGCCGTGACCAAGCTGGTGAACGAGCTGTATGCACAGGTGTTTGCCCGTACCTATGATTTCAGGACCATCGGGCTGCGCTATTTCAATATCTTCGGCCGGCGCCAGGATCCCGATGGTGCCTATGCAGCGGTCATTCCAAAGTGGTTTGCCGCCCTCATCAAGGGAGATACCCTGTACATCAACGGTGATGGCAGCACCAGCCGGGATTTCTGCTATATCGACAACTGCGTGCAGGCGAACCTGCTTGCCGCAACCACGGACAACGAGGCGGCGGTGGACCAGGTGTATAACGTGGCCTATGGTGAACGGACATCGCTGAACGAGCTGTTCAGGCTGATTCGGGATCGTGTGTGTCCGGCATATCCCGCCGCTGCCGAGGTGGAACCTGTCTATCGGGACTTTCGCGTGGGGGATGTGTTGCATTCCCTGGCCGATATCGGCAAGGCCAGGGATCTGCTGGGTTATGCGCCGAAGTATTCCATTACCCAGGGTCTGGACGAGGCAGCCGGCTGGTATCTGGAGCACCTGGCCGGCTGACCGGCTTCCGCCCCGTGAAACACGGGGTCAGCGGCGAGCCGCCAGTTTCTGGTAGAGACGATGGTAGCGCTCGTTGCCCAGCAGTTTCCGCAGTCCTTTCTTGGCCAGCTGCAGACTGCGTTTTCTGATTGCGTAGCGGCGATCACCCGTGACCATGGCTGAGAATTCGGACAGGTTCATGTTGTGCCGTATGGCGTAACGGCCAATAAGCAAGGGAGACCTGTTGAACAGGGGGGCGCGAACTTCAGAAGTAAACAGGCTCCTGTAGCCCAGGCTTTCTGCAAGCGTCAGCACGACTGCGTTGTATCTTCCGCCCGGGAAGGACATGGTGGTGCAGGGCACGCCCGTGCAGGATTCGATCTGTTCCCTGGACATCCGCAGTTCCCGGCCTGCATGGTCCTGATCCAGTTCGTCCAGGAAGCGATGGCTTGCGCCATGCCCACCAATTACATGCCCGGCATCATGCAGCTCCTTCACCTCCTGCCAGTTCAGGAAATGGCTGTCCACTCCGATTTTGTCGGTGCTAAGGAACATGAACGCCGTATGCCCGTATTCCGCGAGAATGGGCAGGACATGGCGATGGAAGCTCTGGTGTCCGTCATCGAAGGTGAGAACCACGGCATGTCGTTGACGCAGGCTCTGATGAGGGTTTTCTTCCGTCCTCCGGGCGGAAAGCACCGGAATGCCCTTGTCCGCCAACAGTTGAAGCTGTTGCCGAAACTGGTGGGTGGACAGGCTGTAGGGCCTGTCGTCGGGATGCAGCTCCAGATACTCATCTTCTCCTTCGTAGAGGCAGTGGTACATGAGGCAAATGGTGTGATCGGATATCATGGCGTCCTGTCCGTGGTGGCTGGATGATCATGGTATCCAAGCCTGTTTCGGGGAACAACAGCTTTGGCGTTGTCAGGACCGTTAAGCTGGTGTAACGTCCTGACAGAAGGAGGAGAACATGAGGTATGGAAAATCATTGATTGCCCGAGTTGTCCTGGGAGCCATTTTCCTGGTTCTCGGCGCCTGTGGTGATGACAGCATGAAACAGGAAGCCATTCCCCTGCCAGTCCTTTCACCGGAGCAGATCAAGGCGCTTTCAGGCAAGACCTTCTATTTTGCCCATCAGTCTGTTGGATACAACATAGTCGATGGTGTGGAAAAGGTATTGGCCCGCATGGGCCTGCCCGGATTGTTCACCATCAAGGAGCTCAAGCCGGGCGAACCGGTGCCTCCTGCGGGTCTGTTGCATTCCGCTATAGGGAGCAATGGTGATCCGGGCAGCAAGATGAAGGAATTCCAGATTTTCCTGGAAAATCGTCTGGGAGACAGTCGCCCGGATATGGCCATGCTGAAATTCTGCTATCTGGATATCGGCAAGGAGACGGATGTACCGGCGCTGGTGGATGAATATGCCGGTACCATGTCCAGGCTGCAGGAGGAGTTTCCCCAGACCGTTTTTCTGTATTCCACCGTTCCCCTGCGGGTGTTCGACAGCAGCGTAAAGGCAAGTTTGAAACGCCTGTTAGGAATGGAGGTCTGGGGGGATCAGGCCAACATCAAGCGAAATGAATACAATACAATGATCCGTAGCAAATATTCCGCCAGCGGACATCTGGCGGACGTGGCCGATTGGGAGTCGCGTTTCCCGGATGGCAGGGAATACCGGGTAAAGGTGCTGGGTGGCGAGTATGCCGCGCTCATCCCGGCTTATACTGATGATGGCAAACACCTGAATGCCTATGGGCAACAGGTTGTTGCCGGACGTCTGCTGGCGTTTCTTGCGCGGCTGGTAACAGGACAGCCGGGCGGTGATGTGGCAGGGAATAACTGAGGAAGCCAGCACTGCCGGGCGTTGTGCCAGGCCAGTCCCGGTTTCCCGGGAAACCTTCGGGGGGGAAGGTGGGGTTCAGAATCATATTGGCAAACCAGGACGATCCGGAACATGTCCGGGCCATTCGCCGTTTGTGGGATGACAATCTGCGTTTTGTCGCGGAAGGTCGTTATGAGTGGTTGTACCAGGACAATCCAGCCGGGGATACCCTGACCTGCCTGGCCGTGCATGAAGAGAAGAATGAGATTGTCGGAACGGCTTCGGCAATGCGTCGCGACTTTCATTTCGATGGAGAAGTCTGCCGGGCGGGAATAGCCATCGATTTCGCCATCGATGCCGATTACCGGGTGTTTGGCCCGGCACTGTCGTTGCAGCGTACCTTGGTTGAAAAGGCCTGGGAACAGGGACTGGACTTCATGTTGGGCTTTCCCAATCTCGCAGCGCAGGGTGTCATCAAGCGACTGGGCTACAGGCAGATTGGTGGCGGAGTGCGCTTTTCCCGCTTGATCCGCACTCGTGGCAAGTTGAAGGAGATATTTTCCCGGCGACGGATTCCCGGATGGCTGGCGGTTCCCGCTTCCATGGTGCTGGATACAGGGCTTTACCTGCAGAGCCGCCTGGGATTGGCGCCGGGAGAAACACGCATCCTGTCGTCCATGGATGAACTGGACGGCCAATGGCAGGAATTTTGGCGGGCCAATTCCAGGCAGAGGCGGTTTCAGGGTGTGCATGGAGAGGACTATGTACGCTGGCGATATGCGCACTGTCCCTACAAGGATTATCAACTGTTCGTCCTGCTGGATGGAGAACAGTTGGTGGCTTTCCTGGTGTTTTCATTCGATGACAACATCGTGCTGGTAGATGACTTCCGTTTTCGGCACGCCCGGTGGGTCCAGCCCCTGTTCAGGCACTTCTGGCGCAGGATGCACGGGCTCGGATATTCGGTTATCAATGTCGGACTGGTGGCAAGTGGAGAAACGGAAAAACTCATGAAGGAGGCCGGCTTCATCGCCAGGCCTTCCCCTCGCTGGGGAGGTATTCTGTCCAACCCGGAAAAGGACAGGGACTGGGCCGGGATTCTTGATCAAGGGGACTGGTACATCACCGACGGAGAGATAGATCTGTGAACGGGCAAGTCACAATGAAGCCCCGCAGGCTGCTTTTTGTGAACTATTCCCTGGAAATGGGCGGCATAGAAACCCTGTTGCTGGAGTTGTCGCGGGCCATGATGGCCGGTGATCGTTACCGGCCGGGTATTTGCGTGTTCGAGGCTGGTGGCAAGCTGCAGGAGGAGTTCGAGGCCATCGATGTTTCGGTACATGTGGTTCAGAAACGAAGATCCAGGGATTATCTTCTGCCCTTCAGAATGCGCAACCTGATTTGCCGGGAAGGTTATGAGCTGGTGCATGCCCACAACCAGGTTTCATGGCTCTATGGCGGCCTGGGAGCATTGTTTTCGGGGCGCCCCCTGATCTATACCGAGCATACTTCCCTGGCCAAGTTCCAGACGGCCCAGCAGAAGCATCTGAAGGGAGCCCTGAGACTGCTGGGAAAAAAGACTCGCCTGGTAACCACGGTTGCCCGGCATCTCATACCCTCGCTGGAGCAGGATATCGGCATTCCCCCTTCACGCATCCGGAATATCTACAATGGCATCGACCCAGAGCCTTACCAGATAAATATCGACCGGGACCGGAAATTGCGGGAGCTTGGGTTGCCTCCCTCCAGCAGGATCATCGGTATCGTTGCCAGCCTGACGGAGGCCAAGGATCATGCCACCTTGTTACGCGCCCTCGCTGATGTCTTGCCGCAGGTGCCGGAAGCACGGTTGCTGATCGTTGGTGAGGGCCCGCTGGAAGCGGATATGCGCAATCTCGTGGATGAATTGGCCATTGGTGACCATGTACATTTTCTCGGTGTGCGACGGGATATTCCGGAGCTGCTTCAACTGTTCGATGTATTCACGCTCTCCTCGCTCATCGAGGGCCTGCCCATTTCACTGCTGGAGGCCATGGCCAGCGCCTGTCCCGTGGTCGCCACCCGTATCCCGGGTGTGGATGAGCTTGTAAGCGACGAAGCGGGAATACTGGTGCCGCATTCCAGCCCCCGGGAGCAGGCGGCAGCACTGGTGCGGGTGCTCACGGAAAATGGTCTGGCCGAGCGCCTGGGGCAGGGCGGGCGAGATCGTGTTCTGCAACAGTTCAGCTTCGACAGCATGATTCGCAGTTACTTGTCCTGTTATGATGACGTTCTCGATGGCACGGACCGCTGACAGGACCCCATGATATCCGCTTTTTCCGTTTCCCTGATGATTCTGGCCTATACCTATGTGGGCTACCCTCTGGTCATTACCATGCTGGCATGGTTGTTTCCCCGCCAGTCCCGGGCCGTGGAACGGGAAGATGTGCCCATGGTTTCCGCCCTGATACCTGTGTTCAATGGTGAAGCCTTCATCCAGGAGAAACTGGACAGTCTGCTCATGCAGGACTATCCCTCCGACAAGTTGGAGATTCTGATCTGCTCCGACTGCAGCAGTGACCGTACGGATGAACTGCTGGATGCTTGCGCGCGGGCGAATCCCGAAAAGGTGAAGGTTTTTCGCATGGATACGCGCACCGGCAAGCCGGGCATTCTCAATCGATTGAGAAGGGAGGCCAGGGGCGATGTCTTGCTGATGACCGACATACGCCAGCCCCTGGATCGGAAATGCCTTGCCCACCTCGTAGCGGGACTTGCCGATCCCGGGGTGGGGGTAGCTGGTGGCCAGCTGCTGTTGCGTGGCAAGACAGGCGCGGGGTTGTACTGGAAGTATGAGAACAGGATACGCCTGTCGGAATCGGCGTTTCGAGGTGTTACCGGCGTTTCCGGTTCGCTGTACGTGATTGCTGCTACCGACATGCGGGATCTTCCTGAAGACATTATCCTGGATGACGTGTGGGTTCCATCCCTGCAATTGCTGCAAGGACGCAGGGTGATCCTGGTGCCGGAATCCATAGCCTGGGATCAGGCCATGCCGGACAGCCGGGAATTTGCACGCAAGATTCGCACGCTGGCGGGAAATTACCAGCTGATCTCGCGCCTGCCGGCGTTGTTGCTGCCCTGGCGAAACCCGGTCTGGTTCGAATTCATGTCTCACAAGTTGCTGCGGCTGGTGTGCCCCTGGGCGCTGGTTGCGTTACTGTTCAGCAGCGCCTTTCTGAGTTTTGACGCGCGGCAGCCGGATTTCCTGCGAGTGACGGCGGGAATATTATTGGCAGGCCAGGTGGTTTTCTACCTGCTGTCCTTCCTGGGGGAAAAGGCCGGACGCCTCGGGAGACTGGCGCGTACTTTTGTGGTGCTCAACGCGGCAGCCGTCATGGGTCTATGGCGCCACCTGCGCGGCGCCCAGAAGATTGCCTGGTAGGTGATGCGTGGGTATAGGACGTCGGATCAAGCATTTCACCGGCTTTGTCGCGCCTCATTGGTTGCTGTTTCGTGGCAGGCCGGCGGGCAGGAAAGTTGCGCTCAGTTTCGACGATGGGCCTCATCCGGAACATTCGCCGCGCATTCTCGATGTGCTTGGCGAGGCCGGGGTGAAGGCCACATTCTTCGTTGTCGGGGAGGAGGCGGAAAAGTACCCGATGCTGGTGAGGCGCATGCTGGATGAAGGGCATGAGGTCGCAAACCACAGTTATAGCCATTATGGCCTGGAACACAGCCCCCCGGCTGACTATCTCGCCGATATCCGGCACTGCCAGGAACTGCTGGAGGATATCTGTGGATGCGAGCTGGGAAGGAGCTTCCGTCCACCTTATGGAATCGTCCATCCCAGGGTGTTCCTGGGCCTGATCCGCCAAGGTTACCGCATGGTGTTGTGGTCCGTGGACAGCGATGATTCACGCGTGGAGGATGCAAGACAATTGGTCGAAGGTTTTTCCCGAAAGTCCCTGGTGCCTGGCGATGTGGTGCTTTTGCATGAGGATTACCGGCACACCCTGGAAGCATTGCCGCAACTGTTGCGGATAATCGGCAAAAGGGAATTCGGCCTGGTCCGATGCCAGGAGCTGTGAGGAAACGAGGAATGGATACTGCACGGGAAAGAGACGGTCGCCGAAAGCCACGTATTCTCTACCATCATCGCACCCAGGGGCGGGGGGGCGAGGGTGTGCATATCCGGGAAGTGGTACGCGCCCTGCGCAAGCTGGGCTGCCAGGTGGTTTTGCAGGAAGCGCCGGGTGTCGATGTCATGCATGCCACGGAGACCAGGGCGGTACCGGCGGCAGATAAAACCGCGCCTTCCCTGTATTCCCGGTTTTTTCGCTATCTCACGCGGCATGCGCCCCAGTTTGTTTTCGAGGTGGCGGAACTGGCCTACAATCTGTGGGCCTGGCGCCACCTATCCCGGCGTATGAGCCGGGAGCAGGTTGATGTCTTTTATGAACGCTATGCGTTCTTCAGTTTTATAGGCACCTGGCTGGCCAGGCGGCGGAATATCCCTTCGGTTCTCGAAGTCAATGAAATTGCCGGTATAGAGAGAGCCAGGGGGCAGGCCCTGCCCTGGCTGGCAAAAAGGATGGAGGCGGCGGTGTTTCGGCGTGCGGACCGCATCCTGGTGGTTTCCAGCTTCCTCAAGCAGACCCTGGTGCAACGGGGTGTGGCAGGAGACAAGATTCACGTGATTCCCAATGCCGTGCGTGAAGATGCACTGGCGGATGGCAGCCAGCCCGGCGCCAGGGTTCGTGAGCGCCTGGGCCTGGGGGGACGCACGGTCGTGGGTTTTGTCGGCCAGATCGTGCGCTGGGACAGGCTGGATCTTCTCCTGGATGACATGGCGCGGTTGCGGCCGGAATGGCCGGATCTGCATCTTCTTGTTGTCGGCCCCTGCCGTTTCATGGACGAGTTGCGGGAGCAGGTGACGCGCCTGTCCCTGGAGCATGCGGTAACCCTGACCGGTCCGGTGGAGCGTGCGGATGTGGTGGGTTACATCGATGCCATGGATATCTGCGTCCTGCCCCATTCCAACCCCTTTGGTTCCCCCATTGTCATGTTCGAATACATGGCCCTGGGCAAGCCCGTGTTGGCGGTGGATGTTGGTCCGGTGAGGGATGTGATTGAGGATGGTGTCAATGGTTACCTGTTTCCCGCCGGGGACAGGACAGCCTTCCGTGAGCGCCTGTCAGCCTTGCTGGCGGATCCCGTTCAGCGTGAAGCTGTTGGTGCCCGCGGATTGAAGGATGTTCGTGAGCGTCATACCTGGATCAGAAATGGTGAGCGCATCCTACGGATTATGGATGAACTGGTGGCAGGCGGGTGAAAAAAGGCCGCTGATGCGGCCTTGTTGTCGATCCGGCCCCCCGGCGTGGCCGGATCGGTTTCTTCCGGTGGTCTATTCAAAATCGCTGGAGAACAGCAGTTGCAGCTCTCCGGACTTGGCAACATGGAAGGATGTGCCGGTGCCGGTTTCGAAGTAGAGAGTGTTGTTTTCCCCCGTGCCGAGATTTGACGCATAGAGGCTGTTGTTGACATAGACCTCGTAGATACCGGGCTCCATGCCGGTAAGCAGGTGGCGTGTGACGGTCTGGGTGTGCGGCGGGTTGTAGATGAGTTCTTTCTGCAGATTCGTGTTTTTCGAGAACATCGCCACCAGGGCAGCATCCGCGGCATCGATGTTGATGCCTTTCATGTTGCCGGTAGTGGAGCTTATTTCCGCTACCGGATCCATCTGTCCTGCCGAACTGTCAGCTGTCTGAAATACCGAGAACAGCTGCAGGTCCGTGGATCCATTGACCTGTTCCAGCTCCACCCTGTGCACATCGAGTGGGGGGATGCTGCTGGAACGCTCCGCGGAAGCGTCGTATACCGAGATTTGGAATGTCGTGCCGAAAGGACGCAGGAACAGTTTTGCCGCGCCACGGCTGATACTTACCAGGTCACCACTTACCGTGGGCAGTTCAGCGAAATGCCACTGCAGGGTTACCCTGTTGGCCGTTGTGGTTGGCTGAATGTTGTCCAGCACGATGATATGGTCTGGAGGAAGGAAAGCCACTTCCCTGCGGTACGAGGAGGCAGAAGGTGCTCCGCCGTCCGTGTAATTGCCGTAATCGAAGTCATAGGCCTGTTCCAGCTTGTCGGACAGGAAGTAGGCGAACTTGTGCGCTATTCCGGTAACATCAAAGGTGACGTCCGGCGTCTCATTCTCCTGATAAGGGGCGTGGTAATGGTCACCCGTGATCGTGAGGATATTGGCGAATTCTGATTCCCATTGCCATGTGTCCGCATCCACCAGGAGGATTTCCCCCCGGGAGCCGATCTTGACCTCTCCGAGGTTGTACTCGCCCTGGTCGTTTTCTTGCAGGCCGCCAATTACGTCCACATAGGTCGCCATGGTGTTGTTCCAGTCGTCACCCCGGGCCATGCCGTGCCCCTTCATGCCATAGTGCAGGCCCCCCATGTTGGCGCTGGTTGGCTGAATCTCCGCAATGTCAGGATTGGCGAAGAGGAAGTTTTCCCACAATTCCTCCGAGGTTTCCGCTTGCATGTGATTCGCACCCCACTGGGCAATTCCCCGTAGTGTTGAGTTGACGGGAGTGAAAGAAGCAAGAAAGCGCAGGGTGCTGTCTCGTGGATCGCCCTTGGTATCACCGGACCAGGATCCGTTGTCAGAGACATAGTCCAGTGAGGGATAAAGAATATGAAGCTGGCTCTTTACCAGGTCTTCGTGCCAGTTGGTTTCCTTCCAGTGGTTGTTCAGATCTGTGCCGCTGGTGAGCGCAGTGGGATACAGCAGGTATTCACGAACCGCCCAGTGGCCATAGTTCCAGCCTTCCTGCCATTCACCTCCGTCGAACAGGCCATTGATCAGGGGCAGTACCTCGGTGGCCCACATGGTTTCCGCGCGGCTCAACCATGCCGGCTGGTAGCCGGGATCGCCTGCCAGCCCGATGGCCGCGGTATAGACCATGGAGAAAAAGCCGGCGTAGTAGTTGTCCGTCGGATCATGAGGGGAAAAGGCGTCGGGACTGGTGAACACCCAGGTAATCCATTCGTCCAGGCGGGTGTTGATGTCACGAATCAGTGTGGAAGTCAGTCCGGGTGCTCCGTCCAGCCAGTCGCGGCCCACGGGCAGGGACATTCCGTAACTGCGTGCCCCGTAGCCGGAATCATGGGTGATCGAGCTTGCTCCACCCTGGCCGTTGCCTATGACTCCGGATCCATAACCTCCTCCGGCATCGTAGGTGAGCGCGCGCAGGTAGATGATGGCCTCCTGGGCATAGGTGGCATTGCCGGTGACCCGATAGGCCAGGGCATAGTTCAGCATGTAGCGTTGCCAGTCCAGCCCCTGGTAGTAGTCGGGCATGTTGTCCCCGATATGGCTGTCACACCAGTTTTTCAGTGCCTGCCATTCGGGCGTATTGGCTGCGGCATTGGCTTTCAGCCTGTTGATGGTGGCATCGTCCAGCCAGATGCGGGGGTGGCTGGCATTTACGCCGGCAACCACCGGGTGGAGCCAGAAAAAAACCAGCATCAGCAGCGGTAAAAGTGCGTGACGGATCGGAAATCGAGACCTGCTTTTCATGTTTGGGTTACTGCTGTAGTTGAGTTGAGGGTGGCCGGATTACGCAAACGTCAGGTTTGACCACGAAATTCCTGTTCAGTGCCAAGACTATCCCCATTTTTTGTTCTTTTCCGGGAATAACCGGCGCTTATGTGATGGGGAGCACAAGGGGTGGTTGGCAAACAGGCGTTTTGTGAGGGAGTTGTCGTACCGGCAAGCCGGATCTCAGTGCTTTCTGAGTTTGCCGAGAATATGCAGGGCGGAGCGGAATTCACTGTTGCAGAACAGCCATGCCAGGGAGAGATAGATTGCTGCTCCGATGCCGGTTTCCAGTATCAGGAGGGTGATTCTGCCCAGGTCGTCCACGAACACCATGTGAATGGTGCGAACGGCCGCAAACATGATGCCCGCGATGACTAACGGGGGAAATACCGTTTTGGCAAATGCCCGGGAATCTATCTCCAGGTTTCTGATGGTAACCCGGGAGGTAAGGGCATAGGATAGTGGCATGCTTACCAGCCAGCCGATACACAGCCCCAGAATGCCGTTCCAGACAGCGCCGACATAGAGGGAAGGGGTGGTAATGGAAATGATTATCATCCAGTTTTTCAGCGCCTCCCGGGGTTTGCCGATGGCTTCCAGCACGGGATCCATGAGTTCCTGGGACATGCGGAAGGGAAGAATCAGCGGCAGGAGCGTTGCCGGCAGTACCGCTGCCAGCCATTTCTCACCCAGCAGCGTGGGTATCAAGACGGGTGATATGGCTGCCAGCCCGAAGAATATCGGGAAAGCAATGAGCATGGTCAGGCCGTTGGCCTTGAGGTAATAGGCATTCAGTTTCCCCCCAGGCTGGTGATGAATCCTGGCGTAGGCGGGCAGTGCCACCTGTTTGACGATAGGTGTGAGTTTGTTCAGGGGGATGTGTGAAAGCTGGATGGCAATGGCGTAGATGCCCACCATTTCCGTGCTCCACAGGCGACCACCGATAAATACGTCCATGCTCGAGAAGATGAACCAGGCAAAGGTGGTAAGTGTCTGTGCGCCGCCGAAGGAGATGAGTGGCAGGGAATGGTTGAACCAGAAGCGGGGCAGCGCCAGTATGGGGTTGACCAGGTTGAGCAGCAAGGCACGCAGGGCGACTTCACTCATGTAACCCCAGATCAGTGCCCACACTCCCAGTCCCCGCCAGGCAAGCCAAAGGGTAAACAGGGCGGCGGTTGCGGAGGCTGCCAGCTCGGAAAGGGAGCGGCGCTTGAACTGCATTTCCCGGGTGAGCATGGCGCTGGGCAATGTCTCCAGGGAAGAGATCATCAGTACCAGGGGCAGTACGTGAAGAATGGGTATCAGACGCTCGTCCTTGTAATACTCGGCGGCCCATGGGGCCAGCAACACCATTCCCATGGCAAGGACCAGGTTGACCAGCAACAACAGGCCGAAGATTTCCCGCACCTGGCGGTGGGAGAAGGATGCAGCCTGGATCAGCGCTGTGCCCAGCCCCGCGCTGGCGAAGACTTCGAAGAAGGAAAGCACCACTCCGGCCATGGCCATGAGGCCGTAGTCGTCAGGGTTGAGGATGCGGATGACCAGAAAGGTCACACCCCAGCGGATGATCTGTGCTGCAAACTTGGAAACCGTCACCCATTTCAGGGAATGGGCGACTTCTCGGGTTATGCTCATTCTGTCGTTCAGATCCCTTGTATGGTCAGGATGAGACCTTGGCGTGGTGGGAAGTGAAGGGTGAAAGCCTGTTTGATCCCATGCCCTGGCAGCTTCGAAGAATACCATTTTCTGTCCCTTGGCGTATGATTGGACGCAGGTGGAGAACAAGCGAAATACAGAGGCGGGCTTCATGATTGGCCGACGACAGGGTTGCTGGTGGAAGGTGTGTGTGGCAATGCTGCTGTTGCCCACCGGCCTGTGCGCCGCTGTTCCGCCCCTGGTCGATGAGCCGGGAGACAACCAGCGGGCATGGAGCCGTTTCGAAAACTGGGTGCGCGATGCCGTGTCCGGGAGGGATCCATACGGATTCCGGGCCAGGGATGCCGCTTTGGCGGGCCGGCTTTCGGGCAGAAAACTCTATTGCCAGTTGGCTGTTGCCATGGTGGAGGAACAGGTTGCCATGGCGGAACAGGCCATTGCGGCAGGAGACAGGCCGGAGATATCCGGAGACTCCTACCTGCAGGTCGGTCCCATGCTGGCGGATCTGGCGGTAACCATGGACTGGTGTGGTGATCTGCTGAAGCAGAAACAGAAGGCGCGTTGGTCGGCCTATGCGGAGCAGACCCTGGACAACGTGTGGAATCCCGCGGATGCCAGTTGGGGAGGGAAAGCTCATCCCTGGTCAGGCTGGGGCATCGACAACCCGGGCAATAACTACTATTACAGTTTTCTTGAGGCCACGGAATACTGGGCGTTGGCCAGTGGTTCCCGGCGATGGCTCAAGCTGCTGCGGGAAGATAAGTGGCCCCGGGTGGCTGCCTATTTCGATGGCTATCATGGCGGCGGCAGCCGGGAAGGCACGGCTTACGGACTGTCGCATGCACGGCTGTTCGAGGTTTACCGTGCCTGGAGGAGAGCGGGACAGGCGCCCATTCCTGTTCTGGATCGGCTGGCCCGGGAAAGCATGAGCTATTGGCTGCATGCCACGGTGCCCACTCTGGACATGGTGGCGGCCATTGGTGATCAGGCAAGGGTATCCATGCCGGTGATGTACGACTACCACCGTAAGTTGATGTTGCTGGCTCATGCCCTGGTGCCGGAGGGTGAGGAAGCCCGTCAGGCGGCCTGGTGGCTGAAGCATATCAGTGTCGGGAAAATGAAGGATGGCGCAAACTTTCGCTACGATCTCCTGCCCGTGGGTCGGGAAACACCGCCCCGGTCACTCTGGTATTACTCCGCGGGGGCGGGGCATCTGTTTGCCCGTACGGCCTGGAACAAGGATGCGTTGTGGTTGTCCTTTGTTGCCGGCAAGTATGATGAGGATCATGCCCACCAGGATCAGGGGGCGTTTGCCCTGTTTCAACGCAAGTGGCTGGCGGTCACGGAAAACGTTTTCACCCATAGCGGCATACAGCAGGGTACGGATGTCCACAATATGCTGCGTTTTGTCGCTCCGGGGGGGGATATAGGGCAGCGGTTCAGCGAGAACCACCTGCGGATTGAGGAGAAGGACGGCAGGCTGAGTATTCACGCTGACCTGTCACCCGCCTATGAGTCCAGTCCCCTGGTTTCCCGCTGGATCCGGCAGCTGGACTTCGGGAACAAAGAGGTGGTTGTTGTCGATGAATACCAGGTGGATGCGTCGGTCCAGGCCTTCTGGCAGATCAATGTGCCGGAGAAGCCCCGCCGCAGGGGAAAGGACATCCTTGCGGGGAAACTCTGCATACGTCCCCTGGAGCCGGCTGAGCCGGTGGTGCGCATCGTCCATTGGCCGGAGGTGCAGCGGGAATATGAAACCTTCCGTGAAGGCTGGAAGGTGGAATTCGGTGGTGGACGGGGCCGCTACAGGATCAGTCTCTTTCCCGGTGGTTGTCCGCCGGATTCATGAAGGGCAGTTTGCCGGTGGCGGCAGGATATAGTTCCGGAAATCATTGGGATTGCCTTTTTCTCCGGCTTCCGCTGCCTTGATGATGTTGTACATCTCCCGGGTGGAAACATAGTGCAGCACATAATTTTCGCCATCGTTGTAGCGGGTTTCCAGATAGTGGAACATGGCATCCACGGGCTCACCCAGCAGCGCGTCCAAGTCACAGTCCTGCGTGCCGTGGGTATGTACCTTGATGAACAACCATTCCGGGCGTCCCTTCACGTGGATGCCGGCCTTCACCCACAGGTCCACCCGATCTGGAGTGGGTGGATAGCTGGCGCGGATATCGGAGTTCTCGATACGAGGCAGCAGCCCCCACTTGCGGTTTTTCCAGTTAAGCATCAGCGGCCCCTGGACGATCATCAGGTCGCCCCAGGGCTTGCCTCCCACAGTAACGTCCCGACCCCGGTCGTGTGACTTGGGCTGCCGCGGGTTGTCCTTGGCATAGTAGATGGCGTTGACCTTGCTGGTCTGGGTGGCGCTGGGTGCGGAAGGCAGGGTGAAGTCCGCATAACAGCCTTCCTCCCTGAGAATGATCAGTTCGTTGTTGATGCCGCAGTTGGAACCGTCTGGTTCCGAGTTGTCCAGGGCCCAGTTGCCGTGCACGAATCCCCAGGCCAGGCCATCTCCGCCCGGCCAGCGGCTGAGGGCGCCGTGGGTTTCGTGCAGGTTGCGGGTAAAACGGGAAAGCTTGTCACGCAATCCGGCTTCCGTGTCCCTGTCGTGGTGCAGGTGAATCTCGATTTCCCCCAAGCCCTCGCGGCACATGGCTTCTATCTTGTCCAGGTGTTCCTTGCGATATTCCTCTTCCGGATAATAGAAGCAGTGCTTTGGATGGCAGCCGTCCGCATCCTGGTGTCGGCGTGCCAGGGCGGGATAGCCTTCCGCCCAGCGATCCACCCTTCTTACCTCTGTCTCGTAGTCCGCATTCGACCAGCGCGGCTCGAAGTGATCCACGAAGCAGAACATGACATGGGTGGGACCCGAATGGGAAGGGCGATGCCTGTGCCTGATATAGTCGGGCAGCCAGATATGCATCTGCTTGGCGCGGATTTCCCGTAGCAGAATCAGACCAGCGGCGAATCCTGTGAGTAATAGCAGTATCAGCAGTATGGTCATGGTTCCCTGTTTCCCTCGATATTGAACATGTCCAGCATTTGCCGGGTGTTTTCATCCCATGAAAATTTCAGCGCATGACCGTGGATGGCTTCCCGGTTCCAGGAACCGGTCAGGGCCAGGCCCAGGTTTTTCGACAGCGCCTGTATGTCGCCAGCTTCCGACAGCAACCCGGTATTGTCTCCAATTACCTCGGGAATGCCGCCCACGTTCGAAGCGACAACCGGCGTGCCGCAAGCCATGGCTTCCAGTAGCACGTTAGGCACGCCTTCATTGTAGCTGGGCAGGCACACCAAGTTTGCGGCATTGTACCAGTGGTTCAGGTCGGCATGATTTACCTTGCCCAGGAGAATCACACGGTTTTCCAGGTTGGCATGGGCGGCGGTGGCTGCCATGGTTTCCCGCATGGCGCCAGAACCGGCTACATACAGTTTCAGGTCCGGGTGTTGCGGGGCCAGGCGTACGAAGGCTTCTACCAGGTCGACGCAACCCTTTTCTCTTTTCAGATTGCCCACGTAGAGAATGATCCGGGAGTCCCCGATGCCCAGAGTGGCTCGGGCCTGCTCCCTGGGCAGGGGGTGGAAGCGCTGGTGGTCTATGCCATTGTAGATGACGTTGATCTTCTGCCCGGGAACGCCCATTGCCTCCATTTTCTTCTTCAGGGCGGCGCTGACTGAAGCGACGCCTCTTACCTGTTTTCCCCAGGCCCGGATCTGGTTCCGTATCGATGCCTGCCTGGCGATGACGTTGATGTCACTGCCATGTACCTTGACAAAAGCCGGTATGCCCAGCTTGCCGGCAATGCGAGTGCCGGCGCTGCCCTCGGGGTAGGCCCATGACGAGAGCAGCAGGTCGGGCCGGAATGACTTTATCAGCTTGCCGCATTGCAACTCCAGGGAAACTTGCAGGGATCTGCCGTAGGAAGCGCGAAACAATCCCGGTGTGTACCAGTACCAGGGATAGACCGCCTTTCCTTCCAGGGGGTGGGGGGGCAGAGGAGTGGCTCTCTGTCTGCCATGGTGAAGACGCTCTTTCCAGCTCACGGGCACGATGAGCTGGATATCCAGGTGTTCCGCGAGATGGTTGAACTGCTGAAAGTTGAAGGTGCCCCGCTGGTGATCCCAGGGGGTGGGATAGAGATTGGTGATGATCAGCAGGCGGGGTTTCATGTCAGACCAGACTCAGCAGCAGGTGGACGGTGAAATACAGGAAGATTACGGAAGCGCCCGAAGTAAAGGCCCAGAACCAGAAATGCTTGAAGAAGCTATAGGCTTGTTCCCGGGGGGTGCGCAGACGCGTTCCCTGATAGTGGGCCACAGCCATCCCGCAGAGCAGGAAAAGCTGCATGGAATAACTGCGGCTCAGAAAAAAGGATGCAGTGGCGAAGCCCACGAAAGACAGAAACAGTACCCGGGCGATGGCGCGGTCTTCCGGGGGCAGGTCGTCCTTTGCGGGAAGTTCTTCGTCCGCAGTGAACTCCGGCCCGTCGCTCCTGCCTTGCAGGCGGTTCTCGGTGAGTATTTGCCATGCCGGCTTAATTTTCTTGCGCGGTTTCTGCAGCAGATACATCATCATGATGCAGGAACCGAAGAACGAGAACCAGAGAAAATACCCGGGAATGCCCAGTTCGGCGAGCACCAAGATATAGGAGTTGTGGGCAGTCAACAGGTTATGATCACCAAAAAGACCGAAGCCCACGCCGAACACGGGGTTGTCAATAAGCATCTGTATGCCTTCGTACCAGGCATCCAGGCGCCCATAAGCTGATTCCTCTCCCGGGCTGATGGTGTCCAGGCGGCTGCTCAGGAAGAACATGGTGGGTATTGCCATCATGCCCATTACCAGGGTGCGGAAGATGCCAAATCGCCGCCATGAGTAGATGCCCAGTATGGCGCCCAGGGCCAGAATGGTTCCCCGGGAGTCGGTGAGCTTTATGCCCCAGAGAATGATTCCCACGCAGATCAGCAGGAGCAGCTTGATGATGAGGCGCCGGTTGGTGCGCATGAGGTGCATGGCCATGGGCAGAGCTGTGACCAGGGAGAGGCCCACGTCGTTGGGATCATTGAATATGCCGATGTAGCGCATGCGCCCAAGGATGGGGACCTCGCCGGTCCAGCCGGTGCCGGTAAGCTTCTGTTGTATGCCATGTACACTCATGAGCACCGCTCCTCCAACCATGAGCCACATCATCACATGCAACCGCTTGCGTGAGAGGGCGGTAGCAGCTATCAGCAGGAATGTCAGGTACAGTGGTGCAAGCTTGATGATGGTCTCAAAGGATGCGGAAAGTCCTTCTCCGGCCAGGGCTACCGTCAGGGGGGAAAACAGCATCAGTGCTCCCAGCAGGTAGAACTGGGGTGCGTCCAGTGCCTTGTTGGCGGAAAACAGCCAGAACAGGAAAGCAGAAAGAATGAGTACCGGCATGATGGGCCAGTCCATCATGGAAGGAATCCATTCCTGCGGGCGGATGAAGATCATCGCCACGTAGATGGTCAGCAGCACGAAGGTTGCCCTTGCGGGCTGGTCATGGGGTGTGGATCGCGCCTTGGGGAAGACTTCAGCTCCCTTGGTGTCGGGATCCCCGGTGATGCGTTCCGTTGCAATTCTCTCCATCGAGACTACCGGACCTGTCAAAGAATGTTGGCTTGGGGAAAAGCGTTCTGCCTGGAACGCCGGAAACAGGCACATCGGGGCGGTGAGCAGATTTCCACGCAAGGGTGGTTCCGGGAGGCTGGGCGCAGCGCATGATCAATTGTCGATTCCATGTTGTTGTTCAGTCGTCGTGAGAGTGTCGTCGAGTCTTGTCCGCCGGTGCTGTAGCAGTTTTCTGGAGCATCAGTCCCGCCCGAAACGGATCCCCGGGGTGTGTCCCCGGCCCGGAATTTCGATGCCAATCAGGGATTTTTCCAGATTAACCCCGGAAGCTCCCTATTTCTTTGGCGGAGAATATCTTACACTAAATCCATGTGGTAATATGTCATCGTTGAAGTGATTCACATTTCTTGTATTCAGGGGTTGACAAAATGGATTTGATGAAGCGTGTGGTGGGTCTCGTGGCCATGGTTCTGGGCGTCTTGGCAGGGGCGGGTTGTGTAACACAACCGGGAGCAGTGACCCAGGGACCACCGCCTGGTGGTTCGGAAGTGGTGGAGAAATACCAGATTGGGGTTGATGACACGCTTTCCGTATCGGTGTGGCGCAACCCGGAACTTTCGGTGAATGCCGTGGTTCGTCCTGATGGCATGATCACCGTTCCGGTAATCGGTGACGTGCTTGCCGCGGGCAAGACGCCCGAGGAAGTTGCGGGCGACATCAAGGATCGTCTCTCCCAGTACATCCGGAACCCCCAGGTGGCGGTGAGTGTGACCCGCCTGGTCAGTAATGCCTATCTGACCAGGGTGCGTGTGACAGGTGCCGTGGTGCAGCCGGTTTCATCCCCTCATCGTCCCGGCATGACGGTGCTCGACGCGGTGCTGGAGGCCGGTGGTGTGACGGAGTTTGCCGCTCCCGACAATGCTCGTCTGTATCGCAAGGTTGATGGCAAGATCAATGCCTATCCCATTCACCTGAAACAGATCCTGCAGAAAGGCGACCTGAGTACCAATTACGAACTGCTTCCCGGGGATATCATTTCCATTCCCGAGCGGAGTTTCTGAAGTGATATATCCAGGCCTGATTGATCGAGTAGCGGTAGAGGAAGGAGGAAGTCAGCAATGCAGTTGACGTTTGAGCATTGGATGCACGGATTGGTGACGGAGTTTCGGCGTCAGAAGGTAAGGCTTGTGCTGATGTTTGCGATGGTGTCGCTGGCGACCCTGGCCGTAGGGCTCTACGTGCCCAAGAAATACGAGTCGTCCACGACCATACTCATCGGGGAAAAGAACATTATAGAACCTCTCATGGAAGGCAGGGCAGTGCAGACGGACGTGCGCAGTTTTGGCCGCAATGCCCGTGAAATACTGGGAAGCCGCCGTGTGCTCACGGAGATCCTGGATGCTGGCGGCTGGGATCTGAGCCAGTTGTCCCCCGTACAGGTAGAGGCGCTGATGGAAAAGATCATGGAAAGGACACGGGTGCAGAATGTTGGCGCCAACCTGCTCAAGATCTCCTATTCGGACAGTGATCCCCAGCGGGCTTTTCGCGTTACCCGGCGTTACGCCGAATTGTTCATCCGTGAGAGCACAGACACCAAGAGGAGCGAGAGTCGGGAGGCCTTCGAGTTCATCCAGAATCAGGTTAACCAGTATCACCAGAAACTGCTGGAAGCGGAAAGGAAGCTGAAGGAATTCCGTAGCGGCAGTGTCGATGCCCGTCCAGGCTCCCAGGCGGACGTGGACAACCGGATAAGCCAGTTACGTCAGCAGATCAGTGATACCCGCTTGCGCCTCAATGAAGAACAGGAGCGTGAGAGATCCCTGTTGAAGCAGCTTTCGGGAGAGTCTGCGTTCAGTGTGCAGCTGGGCAAGGAGGAGCAGATCCGGGATCGTATTGCCGAGCTTCAGAATCAGAAGGACAATTTGCTGCTCAACTACTACGAAACCCATCCCGACGTGGTCAGTCTCACTCATCAGATCGAAGAACTGGAGCAGGCGCTGAAGCAGGAGATGGAAGCACGCAAGAACATGTCTGCTGGAGCGGAAAGGAAAAAGGCCGTGCAACGCAGTCCGCTCTATCAGGAGCTGCGTCGACAGTTGGCGGCTACCCGCACGCAGATTGCGACCTTGCGTACTCGTCTGCGGCTCACGGAGCAAAGTTTGTCGGAAGAGTTGGACAGAAGCGCCAGGGTGGCCAATTCAGAAGCGCAACTTGCGGAACTGACGCGTGACTATGAAGTCAATCGCAACATCTATCAGGATCTTCTTCGTCGCCGTGAGAATGCCCGGGTCTCAATGGAACTGGACATGAAGGGGCAGAGTATCGCTTTCAGTATTCGGGAACCGGCCAGTCTGCCGTTGAAGCCCAAGGGGCTTAGACTGTTGCATTTTGCCGTGGCCGGGCTGATGCTGGGTGTCGCCTTGCCGTTGGGATATCTTGCTTTCCTGGTGCAGGTGAACCCGAAGGTGCGGTTGCCCTCCACCATACGCCAGGATCTGGGGCTGCGGGTTCTGGCTTCAATTCCGCCCCTTTATACTCCATCGCAGCGTGTATTCAATCGGGTTGTTACCCTTGTTCTCGCGGTGATAGTTCTGGCGGTGTTTGCAACCTATGGATATGTGGGATACATGAGGTATACCGACAAGCTGCTGATTCTTCCGCTGGTAGCGAGCTGATATCCGAAAAGCATGAAGAGTGGAACAGGAAATACTCATGGATTCGATGACTGAAAAAGCTGAAGAAGAGAACAGCGAGAAGGCCAGGGAAACGGCCATGGTTCAGGGGCGAAGTGCCAGTCTGGAAAAGCGCCTGATGTCCGCGCGACAGATCGCAATGATGAAGGAGCCCTTGCCGCAGAGCATTTCACAGCTCAAGGCGCGCAAGATTATCTATCCTGGTATGAAGGACCGGGAAGTCCTGGATACTTTCAGAAGGTTGCGAACCAAGTTGTTGCAGATCAGCAATGGTGAGAATTTCATCGTCATGCTCACGTCGGTGGCTCCCGGCAGCGGAGCAAGTTTCAGTGTGACCAACCTGGCTGCTGCTTTTGCCCTGGATGATACCAAGACCGCATTGGTGGTGGATTGCAATCTGCGCAATCCGGTACAGCACAAGCGTTTCGGCGTGGGAGGAAACCGGGATCTTATTGGCCTGACGGACTATATCGAGAATCCTGAAACCCTGGATCCGGATGGCTGGTCTGTTGACGACATCATCTATCCCACCGGGATCAAGCGAGTGTCGCTGGTGCCGGTGGGAAAACGCCGGGAAGCCTCCCTGGAATATGTGGCTTCCGCCCATATGGAAGCATTCTTTACGGAAGTTCGTGATCGATACCCGGATCGTTTTATATTCGTGGATGCTCCGTCACTGGTCGAGTCTCCTGATGCCATGGTGCTGGCGGATCTTGTGGATATGGTCGTGCTGTGCGTGGCGCACGGCAAGTCCACGCGCAGTGAAATCGCCCAGGTGGCGGCAGAGTTCGGCAATGACAAGTTGGTTGGTGTCATCTTTACGGAGGGCAATCCGTGAAATTGAAATGGGCACAAGGTGGTTTGGCGTTCTGTGTTTGCGCAGCAAGCCTGTCTATTGGCCATGCGGCCGGAACCTGGGATTACTTTGGCTCTTATCAACTTGGTTATTCGGACAACCTGGAGTTGGCGCCGGATGGAGGCACCTCCGGGGCATACCATACCCTGGCCGCCGGCATCGGCTACGAAGAACACGGCACCCGGCTCGATGGCAATGTTGACGCCAGTGTCGAGTACATCAATTATCCCAGCGGGGCTTTCGATGATGAGACCTGGCTGTACATCGATGGCGACTTGCGCTGGGCTCTGGTCAGAGATCGTCTGTTCTGGGTGGTTACCGATTCTCTGACCAATCAGCCCATAGATGCACGAGCGCCCAATACACCCGTGAACCTGCAACAGACCAACGTGTTTACCACGGGCCCAAGTCTTGTCTATCAGTTTGATGCGGCCAACAGTGTTCGGGCAGATCTTCGCTATATGCATTCGTGGGCGGACGAAGACGATACCTTCAAGGCAAACCGCTGGTTTGCCGGAGCAAGCTGGATTTACGGTTTGACGGCTGCGGATGATGTATCGCTTCATGCTACCTATTACGATACTGATTTTGACCAGAATGAGGATCAGGAGGATTATCGCAGACAAAGTCTTTTTGCCGCCTGGGAAAGACGCACGGGAGAGAACTCCGTGCTGCGTGCGGAACTTGGCGTCATCAATGTCGATTTTGACGAGTCCGATAACGAGAATGGCTGGCGCGTGGTTCTTGAATGGAACCATGTAATCTCCAGCAGCTCTTCCCTGACCGTCAACGGGCGCCATGGGCTCACGGATGCAGCTCTGTCCATTGCTACCGCCATCAACCCGGAGACCATAGGCACTGATGTGATTTCCGGCGATGTTTATGAAGTAACGGCCCTGGATCTGGCCTACACGTTTTCGTGGGCGGCTTCGGCCATAGACATGGCAGGCAGCTACGAGCGGCAAAATTATGTTACCGATGGAGAGGTGGACCGGGATCTCGTGTCTGCCTCGGTGGGGTGGACGAGAAGTCTTGGCGGTGGCTGGAGAAGCCGTCTGTCGGGGGATTTCGATTGGGCGGATTATGATGATGGTGGCAATGACAAGACCTATCTCCTGTTTGCAGGGGTGGACTATGCCAGTACACCCAACATCTCCTATCGCATGGGGGTGAACTGGGAGCGTAGGGACAGCAATTCGCCCAGTGCCGAATATGAAGACTGGGGAATAATCCTGATGGTAAGGTATGATCGCTAGGCCGGTTTTCCGCGTTTGATTACTTTTTGCCTTGCTCTGTCATGAGCGTGAACTATCGCCGCTGTTACGAAGTATTGCAGCTGAAGGCGGGCACCAGCTGGGAAGATGTAAGGAAGCAATACAAGCGTCTTGCCCAGCACTGTCATCCTGATCGCTATCAGGGAGATGCTGATGCCCTCAGGGCCGTGGAAGCAAAACTTCGTGAACTGAACGCTGCCTACAAGATCCTGGCGGATTACCACAGGCGGCACAAACGCCTGCCTTTGGGGGGCGCTTCCTCTCATACCGATTGGCAGTTCCAGGATACCTCCAACCTCAGGGAAAGGGAGGAGCAGCTTCGGGTAGAGCGTCGATGGTCGTTTCTGGATCTGCCGGTTTCAAAATGGATGGTTTTTGCTTTTCCTGGTGGTGTCATCCTGCTGGTGATAGTGTTTCTTTTTTCGCATTCCGATAGTGATAGTGATGGTGATGTGGAGCCGATGGTTTTTCCGCAAGAGGTTGCGCCGTCCAAGGTACGGGGGGAAGTGCCGGTACAGAAAGAGCAACCGTTTTTCAGCTATGGGGATACCTGGAAAAAGATTGTCGATGTACAGGGAGAGCCGACCGCGATATCGGGTAACACCTGGTTCTATGGGAAATCACGGATCTTTTTTGAAGATGGCCATGTTGTTGGCTGGGAGCACGACAGCAGGAATCCCTTGCTTGCCAAGGGAAGGGTTCCGGGAAGCGAAAAGGACGGAGAGCGTCGCTTGATCTACCTTGGAGACACTAAGGAAGATGTCCTGGAAATTCAGGGAAAACCGTTGATGGAATCCGACCGCCGCTGGGACTACGGGCCGTCCTTTATCGAATTCAGAGACGGCAAGGTGGTTCGCTGGCACAGTTCGGTATTGCGTCCACTGGCTGTGGCTGAGCCGGACGCTCGGGCGGACTGAGACGGTTTCGTTCAGCGGGCTCCCTTGCCGAACAGCACGACTTCCACGGTGCTCAGCAGGATGATCATGTCGAATCGCAGGGATTGGTGCTTGACGTAGTAGAGATCGAATTTCAGTTTCTCCGCAGCGTCCTTTTCATTGGCTCCGTATGGATAACAAAGCTGGGCCCATCCCGTCAGTCCCGGCTTCACCACGTGCCTGACGTCATAGTAGGGGATGGTTTCCTTCAGCCTTTCCACGAATTCCGGCCGTTCCGGGCGTGGCCCCACGAAGCTCATTTCGCCCCTGATGACATTCCAGCATTGGGGCAGTTCGTCTATGCGCACCTTGCGGATGAAACGCCCCACCCGGGTTACCCGGTCATCGTTCTCTGTTGCCCAGCGTGCCTTGCCGTCCGCTTCCGCGTCTGTTCTCATGCTGCGGAATTTAAGGACCTTGAAGGGTTTTTCGTTTTCTCCCACCCTTTCCTGGCGGAACAGTATGGGGCCCTTGAATCCGCTTTCCACCCAGATGGCCAGCGCCGTCAACAGCATGATGGGCGAGGCAAGAATACAGATGATCAACGCGATGATGAGATCAAAAGTACGTTTGAACATCTGCGACAGTGGATCCAGGCGGAAGCGTCTTGAAAATATCAGCCAGCTTGGGGTCAGCAGGCTCAGGTTTACCTGTCCCGTCTGACGCTCGAAAAGGGTTGGGAGGTCGATGATGTTGATACCGGCAAGTTTGCATTCGAGGAGCTGCTGCATGTCCATGTTCGAGCGCCTTTCATCCTGGGCGATGACGATTTCATCGATCTCCTTTTCCTTGACCAGATCCATCAGATGACCGGAGTGAGAGAGCAGCAGGGATTTGTCGATACGAACCTCTTCCTTGGCGGCGGGAAGAAACCCTACTATCTGTATGCCGCGCCGGTCCGCGCGGCGACGCATGCGGGTGGGAATGCTGGAAGCCTTTTCACCGGCTCCGAGGATGAGCAGGCGTATCCCGGGAGAATGTTCATCCACGAACTGAAAGAACAGGGGGCGTATGGTGCCGACCGCCAGTAGCGAGAACAGCAGGGTGAGTGCGAATACCCCACGGCCCAGATACAGTTGCGGAAAAATGTAGAAAAGCACAATGGACAGAATACTTCCCAGGGCAAAGGCCGCCAGTACCCGGGCAAACATGCCGATGGGCTCTTCCCTGGAGCGCGCCTGGTAAAGTCCCATGGCCGCCATGGAAGGCAGCATGACGGATGCAAAGGTCACGGCTTCCGGCAGGATCATGCCAACGCTGGCGGCGATTTCCTGGTGCGTCGCACCCATGAAGCGTACGGCAACGGCCACGTACACGGAACCGCCGAAGATAATGGCTTCAATGATGATCAATGGCAGCATGATGCCGCTTGCCGTGGTGTTGCTCAGGCGCATGGTTCTCTCCGTGAACTAGAAAATATCTTCGATGACACAGGGTGGCATGTGCAGGTAGGCGGTGGTTTTTCTCTTGGACTCGATATCGTGATACACAGCCTTGGCCTGCTCCTCCGGAATCTCCAGGTATTCCGCCAGCTCTCTGGCCGGAACCTGGTGATTGTAGCACCACAGGGCTGCGTCCATCTGCTGGTAGGGCAGGGCAAAGTAGAACTCGTCCTGACCCTGTTCCAGGCTATAGGTATCCGTGGTCGGTGTTGTGCTGCAGATATTGTCCGGCAGGCCAAGGTGTCTGGCCATGGCATAGACCTGTGTCTTGTACAGGTGAGCGATGGGCTTGATGTCTGCCGCGCCATCACCATTCTTGACGAAAAAACCCTGATCGTACTCCAGGCGGTTGGGTGTGCCGACGACAGCATAGTTCAGCCGGTCGGCATGAAAGTATTCCAGGTTCTTGCGTATGCGCTGTTTGAAGTTGGTGGCTGCGACGATCCGCAGATACTGTTTCAGTGCCAGGCGCTCCCGCAGCAGCTCGCCGTCGGGTTTCTGTACCACCAGGTGGAAATGGTTGATGGCGCCGGCCTGGCCGCCGGAGATGACGATCTTGTTCTTCCAGCTTCCGTCGTAATCGGGGAAGACTTCACGGATGGCAGCATCGCGCTGCTCATAGCAACCGATGGCCTCCAGGGTGGATGCGATGTTCTTGATCTCGTGGGAAACCCCCAGGAAATCCACCATCTGCTGAGCGAGGGTCACGCTTTCCGGGGAAGAATCGGCTTCCGGCAACATGAGACCGAACACCTTGCCGGGTCCCAGGGTCCGGACCGCCAGCGCAAGGCACACCGAACTGTCAATGCCGCCGGACACGGCGACAACCAGCCCCCGGCGATGCAGGCGGGCTCGCAGCAAAGTGCGGATGAAATCGGATATCCGGGCTGCTTCCTGTTCCAGGTCGAGCTTTAACCCGTTTCTGATACGTTTATCGATGTTGCTGTTTCCCATCGTGTATAGTCCCCTGTTTCCTTTCGTCCGCCATTCATAGTTTGCCAGAATCCGCTGGGCAGAACCATTCAATTCGGGGCTGCCCAGAAGGGTAAGGAACCTGTTCATGCTATATTTGCAGCCAGGCCGGCGCCCTTGACAGGAGCGTCTCCCAGACCACGGAACAGGCTAGTAGGCACCATGTGTGGAATATCCGGCATATTGAACCTCGATCATCGGCCAGCACCTGCCCGAAAGGAGCTGGAACGGATGATTCATGCGCTTCGGCACCGCGGCCCCGATGGCTACGGTTTCTTGCTGGAGGGTCCCGTCGGCCTGGCGCATGCCCGCCTGAGCATCATTGACCTGGAAGGTGGGAACCAACCCATTCACAATGAGGACCGCTCGGTTCAGGTGGTGTTCAATGGTGAGATATTCAACTTTCTTGAATTGAGGGAAGAACTGGAGAGCCGGGGGCATCGTTTCTACACCCGTTCCGATACGGAAGTCATCGTGCACCTGTACGAGGAATACGGCGATGACTTCGTTCACCACCTTGTCGGGCAGTTTGCCATTGCGTTGTGGGATGTGCGCCGGCAGCGTCTGCTGCTGGTTCGGGACAGGGCGGGAATTCGGCCGCTGTTCTACACCGTGGCCGATGGGCGTCTCTATTTCGCTTCCGAGGTGAAGTCCCTGTTTACCCAGCCGGCGGTTCCCCGGGGGCTGGATTCCGTGGCCCTGGGGGAAGTATTCACTTTCTGGTCCCCCCTGGAGCCGCACAGCCTTTTTCGTGAGATTCAGTCCCTGCCGCCGGGACACCGTGTCAGCGTGGAAAAGGGAAAGCTGCGGATTGAACGCTACTGGGACTGGGCGTTTCCTCCGGATGGCATCGATGATGAACGGCCTGTGGAAGACTGGGCTGAAGAGCTTCGGGAGCTGATGATAGATGCCGTGCGCCTGCGCCTGCGCTCGGATGTGCCTGTGGGAGCCTATCTCAGCGGTGGTCTGGATTCATCCGTCATTACTTCCCTGATACACAATTTTACCGATACGCCCTTGCGTACCTTTTCCATTGGCTTCGAGGATGAGGAATTCGATGAAAGCGGTTTTCAGAAAGAGCTCGTGGAATATCTGGACACGGACCATACCCATGTTACCTGTACCAGGGAAGACATTGGCCGCATCTTCCCCCGGGTGATCTGGCATGCCGAGTCCACCATACTACGCACGGCGCCCGCGCCCCTGATGCTGCTGTCGCAACATGTGAGGGAGAGTGGCTACAAGGTGGTGCTGACAGGTGAAGGGGCGGACGAGGTCTTCGGTGGTTATGATATCTTCAAGGAAGCCAAGATCCGCCGTTTCTGCCACCGTTTTCCGGATTCGGTCCTGCGCCCGCTGATACTGAAACGGTTGTATCCCTACCTGAAATATTCTCCGGCTTCGGGTGGGGCCTTTGGCAAGCAGTTCTTCAGCCAGGGCATGGAATATATCGACCAGCCCTTCTTTGCGCACGTACCCCGCTGGACGACCACGCAGCGGAGCTGGAAATTCTTCTCGGAGGAATTGAAGGCAGCCGTATCGGGCCGGGTCGGCTTTGAGTCCATACTTCCCCTGCTGCCCGGGGATATTGATAGCTGGCAACCGCTCAACCGTGACCAGTACGTGGAGAATCATACCCTGCTGTCCGGCTACCTGTTGAACTCCCAGGGGGACAGGATGGCCATGGCCAACTCCATCGAGGGGCGGTTTCCCTTTCTCGATCATCGGGTCATGGAGTTTGCCGCGGGCATTCCGCCACGCTACAAGATAAAGGTTCTGAACGAGAAGTATCTGCTCAAGCAGTCCATGGCCGGGCTGATTCCGGAGAGCATACGCAGGCGCAGCAAGCAGCCCTATCGGGCGCCGGACAGCCAGTCCTTTTTTCGGGATGGGAAGGCTGCTGACTGGGTCATGGAATTGTTGAGTGATGCGGAGTTGCGCAGGGCAGGGTATTTCAATCCGGCAGCCGTGCAGAAGCTGCTGAAGAAATGTGCTGCTGGCCGGGTCATAGGTTTCTCCGACAATATGGCCTTTGTGGGTATCCTGTCCACCATGTTGCTTGATAAGATGTTTGTTCAGGGATATTCTTCCGAAGCCTTCACTTGATCGGCGAGGGCGCCTGTGGGATTCGAGGCTATGCCAAAGGGGGCGGCTGGTTTTGCGCGCCATCGTGTTCGCTTATTCTGGAAAAGGTCAATGTCTAGCGAAGATAAGATAAGAGGGTTCATCCTGGAAAACTACCTGTTCACTGATGACCAGTCGGAGCTGAACAACGATGATTCGTTTCTGGACCAGGGGATACTGGACTCAACCGGCATCCTGGAGATCATTTTCTTCATAGAGGATGAATTCGGCATCAAGATCAGGGATGACGAGATGGTGCCGGACAACCTGGACTCGGTAAACAGGATTGTCGCGTTCATAGAGAGAAAGCAGCAGGAGTGACTGGCCGCGCTCCGGAATACCGGGTGATGTGCGGAACAGTTGATGGTTGTTTACCGATACCGGGCCGGATGGAGGAAGACTGAAGCATGGAACCCGAACGTCCTCAACGGCTGATGCATGAAGGTCTGTTCAGGTCGGCGAAGCTGTTTCCCGACAAGGTTGCCGTGGTTGCCGAAGGGGAGGAAATCACTTATGCGCAACTGGCTGGAAAGGCCGCCGGCCTTGCCGCCTTTCTCCAGCAACAGGGCCTTTGTCGGGGGGATCGTTGTGTCATATTCATGGACAACACTCTCGCCTGCGCCATATCCATCTATGCGGTACTGGCCGCGGGCGCTGTCTTCGTGGTGGTCAATCCCCAGACCAAGCAGGACAAGCTGACTTACATCCTCGATGATTGCCGGGCAAGGTTTCTCATTACGGATGCCCACCTGCACCGCGTATTTCTTCCCGCCGTGGCAAGCAGCGAATCGCTGGAACGGGTGATTTGCTCCGGTGACCTGACAAGGCTGGAGGGAACCGGGGTGGTGGCCTTTGCGGATGCCCTGTTGCCAGCGGACGAGATGAAGGAATCCGGCACGATCCAGAAAGACCTGGCAGCCCTTATCTACACGTCCGGCAGTACCGGGGACCCCAAGGGGGTCATGCATACCCACCTTTCCATGACATTCGTGCTCGGGAGCCTGGTCGAATACCTGCGCCTGTCCAGGCAGGATCGCCTCCTGCTCATGCTGCCCCTTGCCTTTGACTATGGTCTCTACCAGCTCTTCATGAGTGTGCATCTCGGGGCGACCCTGGTGATGGAGCGTTCCTTTACATATCCCGCGGTGATTTTCGAACGTATTCGTGAATACGAGGTCACGGTATTTCCCGCCGTACCCACCATCTATGCCATGCTGGTTTCCATGCACCACCGGGAGCCGTTATGCTTCCCATCGGTCACCCGGGTGACCAACACGGCGGCTGCATTGCCTGCTGGCCAGATTCCGGCGCTGAAGGAAATCTTTCCCAATGCGCTCATCTTCAAGATGTACGGCCTGACCGAATGCAAGCGAGTAAGCTATCTGGAGCCGGAGCTCATCGATATCAAGCCGGGTTCCGTTGGCAAGGCCATTCCAGGAACCGAAGTGTGCATTCTGGACGAACAGGGAAATCCCGTGGCGCCCGGTGAGGTCGGCATGCTGCATGTTCGCGGCACTCATCTCATGCTTGGCTACTGGAACGCTCCCGAGCTTTCGGAACGTGTTCTGATCGACTCCCGCCTGCCTGGAGAAAAGTTGTTGCGCACGGGAGACTGGTTCACCATGGATGAGGATGGAGACCTGTATTTCAAGGGTCGGAGTGATGACATTATCAAGACGCGGGGGGAAAAGGTCAGCCCCCTGGAAGTCGAGAATGTGGTGAGTACTGTACAGGGTGTCAGGGAAGTAGCCGTCATTGGCGTGGAGGATGAAACCCTGGGGCAGGCCATAAAGTGCTTCGTGGTGCCGGAACAGGGCTGCGATCTCGGCATTCGTGATGTACGCAAGGTCTGCGTGGAGAAGCTGGAGAATTTCATGGTGCCGAAATACATAGAAATCGTTGCTTCCCTTCCAAGGACCAGCACGGGAAAAATCAGCAAGAAGGATCTGTCATGAACCAGCATGCCTTGTTCGATGATCTGTTGGACAAACTGTCCAGGGAGCTGGTGCCGCTGCCGGACAAGCCTGAAGAAACGCCGGAAAGTACTCTCAGGGCGCTGTGGATGCTGGTTGCGGGTGAACCCATGTCAGTGGCATCGGCCATGAGCCGGGAGCTGCCCGACCTGGATTCCCGCCAGCAGGAAGATCTGAAAAAAACCATTCAGCGGCGCCTGGATGGAGTGCCCCTGGCGCATATATCCGGACGGCAATCCTTCATGGGGATGGAGCTGCTTGCGGGCCCGGAAGCGCTGATTCCCCGCAAGGAGACCGAACTGCTGGCAGCCAGCGCCATAGATATTCTCCGTCGGCGGGATGATGAGGGGGAAGTGAAGGTCATCGATGTATGCACCGGCGCCGGTAACGTGGCGCTGGCCATCGCCAAGGCCGTTCAGCATGCCCGGGTCTATGCCAGTGACCTTTCCGAGGAAGCCGTGGGCCTGGCGAGAATGAACACGGAAATGCATGATCTGTCCGACCGGGTAGCATTGTATGCGGGAGACTTGCTGGAACCTTTTCGAAATCTGGGGCTCCGGGGGCGGGTGGATATGATTACCTGCAATCCGCCTTATATTTCCTCGGCCAAGGTGCCGGCCATGGCGAGCGAGATATCCGAACATGAACCGGAAATGGCGTTCAATGGCGGTGTGTTCGGCATCAACCTGATGCGCAGGCTGATTGCCGAAGCACCTGAATTCATACGTAGTGGTGGCCACCTGGTGTTCGAAGTTGGACTGGGACAGGGACCAGCAATGCGGAAACAGGTGGAGAAGCTTCCCGACTATGGCCAGGTGAGGGCCGTGGAGGATGCCCATGGAGATGCAAGAGTCATTGTCGCGCGGTTGCACTGAAGCACGACCTGGAAAGTAAGCGAATGGCTCAGGAATCCGTGTCCGCGGCCCGGGATGCACGAAAATCTTCCTTGCTTCCCTGCGCCCTCGTCACGATATCCCAAGTCTAGCCCGACTATTTCACAAGAACGCTGCGGATAAAACATAACGCCATGATTTATATAAATAATGCCGGAATATTAGTAAAGCACAAAGTGTCACCAGCGTTGCTGTGCAGTTTTTGGAAAAATCTCAGCGGCCATTTTGCCCGATTCGCCTGATAGCTACGGCTATGCTTTTCGGTGAATGGAACAAACTGCCTCGCCGGGATTTCCCCAAAACCCTGCATTCTCATGAAACATCCGGGCTAGTATGACAAAATGGGCTGACGAAACAGTAATGCCGCCAGCTTCGGCCTGTTCAGCCTTCCGTTGGCGTTTGCCAGGGCCAGTTGGTTGATGTTTATGCGTCCCAGGTCGATGAACCCCTTGGGCCTTTGGATGGAGTTCAATCCTTTGCGGGAAGTGCAGGCGAAAAGATAACCGACTCTTTCGGCATTTTCCAAGGTGTCCTGGTTGTACAACCCCTGGGGTGGTGAAAAACAATGTACGGGCTCCTGGTCGCCGGTTATCTCTTGCAGGGTTTCCCGGGAAATGCGAAGTTCGCCCTGTGCATCGTCCACATGCACCAGGGATTCGTGGCTGACTCCGTGGGTGCCGAGATGAAAGCCCTGCTTCTGCAGTTTCAGCAATTCCTCGTGAGTAAGCATGTAGGGAAGGCCGGGCAGGTCTTCAATCCATTCCATGAGCAGTTTGTCGATCCGGCTTCGTATGGCTGGTGCCAGGCCGCGCAGAATGCCCAGAAGCTTCTCGTAATTGGCTTCGCCGGCAACAGGATATGGCAACGCCGTATCCAGTAGTTTTCCGAGCCTCTGGATTCTGTCCTGGTCCAGGGAGTCGGTCTTCCACAGGGCATACAATGCTTCCTGCCAGGAAAGAATCGGCTTTCCCATTGCGCCCGTGGTAACGAAGAGTATGGCCGGGAAGCCGAATTTCCGCAGCAAGGGAGCTGCATGCCGGAGGTTGCATTTCCAGCCGTCATCAAAGGTGATCAATAACGGATTGTCAGGCAGGGGAATGTGTTCCAGGTAGTTGTCCATGACCTGGGGGAAGCTGACAACCTTGTAATGCCTGTCGAAAAAATGCAGGCAATCCTCGAAAAAATCGGTGCTTACTGTCCATTCCGGGTCTGCTCCCTTCCATTCCGGGCTGCCGGGTGGAAGCACCCTGTGAAAAAGTACGACGGTCAATGCATTCCTGTTTCTCCGTCTGTGGTGCTGGTGCAGTAGCCCGGTGTGGTAGGCGATTTGTTTCAGTGATCTTTTCAACGAGTCTTTCCTCCGGGTAAATCAGGTTCCTCTTCTGCCCGGTATGATGATGCGCAGAAGCGTCACGGCCAGAAACTTGATTCTTTTTTTCGTAATGCCAGGGTAGTAATTGCCGGGATATTTCAACAGTGAAATCAGGGCATTTCCCAGTGCAGCAAATGGGCGATTCACATGATCCCGGTAAGAGACGGCGGTTTCGAAGAAATGGTTGGACCAGGCTTGTCTTTCGAACTGCTTCAGATCCGGGTTGTTCTCGAACAGCCGATTGATCACCGTCTTGCGGGTGGCTATCATTACTTCGATATTGTGATTCATCTGCAATGGGTGTTTGCGGTATTGGTAAAGCGGAAGCTGAATCTGTCCGCCCTTGTACAGTCGCGTCAGCCTGTGCCACATATCCCTGTCTTCGCAGGACTTCAATGATGTGTCAAAGAGTCCCGTGTTGTCGAAACAGTCTTTCCGTATCAGGGCATCTGATCCCGACATCTGGTTCTTGGTGATGAAATCCCTGATATCGATGGCGCGCGCTTCGGGAGTCGGGGTAGGGTTCAGGGGTTGGGGAAAACCATTGGTTTCATCCGGTTGCGAGGAGACGAAGGCCCAGTCCGGATGTTGTTCCAGGGCGCGGACCTGGAATTCGAGTTTCAGTGGATGCCAGAGGTCGTCTGAATCCAGCAGTGCAATCCAGTTTCCTGTTGCCGCCTTGATGCCGGTGTTTCTCGCGGCGGACAGATGCTGGTTCCGCTGCTCTATCAGGCGTACTTTGTCTCCGTAGGAAGCAACGACATTGACGGAGTCGTCCGTGGAACCGTCATCCACCACGATGATTTCGTAGGCGGGAAAACTCTGGGCCAGTACGCTGTCCAGTGCCTCTCCCACGTATTGCTGATAGTTGTAGTTGGGGATGACAACTGAAATACGATACTTTTCCCTCAGGGTCTGCAAGCTTTCGTCAGTCATTTGGTATAGATGTTCTGGTAGCGTTGTGCCATGGCCTGAACAGAACCTTCGGTTTCGGCCCAAGTGCGCCCATTTTGCCCGAATCTTTCCCGTTTTTCCTTGTCCAGCAATAATTCCTCCATCTTGTCAGCCAGCGCGCGGACATTGTTGCTTTCCGTAAGCAGCCCGTTGATGCCGTCCTTGACGATCTCGGGGTTTCCTCCGACGTTGGTGGCGATGATAGGCAGCCTGCTGGCGCAGGCTTCGATAAGGGATATGGAATGGCCTTCCTGGGTGGATGGCAATACGAAAAGATCCATGCCAGCCAGAAGCTCGGCTACATCTCTGCGGTCTCCCAGGAACAACAGCTTGTCCTCGACACCCAGATCCCGTGCGAGCTTTTCCAGCCCGGTTCTCAGTTCACCATCCCCGATGATTATGAGTCTGGCCAAGGGCACTTTTTCGGCCGTCTGGGCAAAGGCTTCAATGAGCATCCTGTGGTTCTTGACCGGATTGAGCCTGGCTACTACCGTAACAAGCAGGCTTTCCCGTGGTAGGCCAAGGCTGCTGGTCAACTGCCGGTGTTGTTGCTCTGATCTCGGGGGATGCCTGTCCAGCACAATGCCGTTGGGGATGGTCTTCATCTTGTGACGGAAAAGGGGAAACCGCGTGCGCAGTAGTTCCGTGGCCTGGCCGCATACACCAACCAGGTATGCCGTGCGGAACAGGGACATGCCGAACAACCACCTCTGTTTACGGGGCATTTCGCCGATTCCGTGGCGAGTATTGATCAGGCGGATCCTCCTGTCTTTCAGCAGGGCCAGCGCCGCATAGTAGTTACAGGACATGTTATGAGTATGCACGATGTCGGGCTGGAAGGTTCTGATGGTTTCTGCCAGGCGCCGTACGGCTTTCAGGTCAAGGTTGTTCTTCTTGTTGCAGCAGGATACCGGTATTCCCTTGTCTTCCAGTTCACCGGAGAGTGATCCTTTTTCAAACAGGCAAACAACCATGCATTCATGTCCCAGGGCTGCCTGTTGCAGCACCAGGTCGATTACGACTCGCTCCAATCCCCCTACATGAAGGGTTTCAACAACGTGCAGAATGTGCATGTCGTTTCCTCTTCGAGTTGCGGGAGCAGGTTGATACGTGGTTTTTCATGGGCTTGATCCTTGCAGCCTGGCGGATACATCCAGTATGCCGATATTCTAGCAGAGGCAGGTTGGTTCAATCAGACATGAGATTGAAAAAGAATTCCAGCTTGGCTGTCGTTTGGAAACGGGTTGAGAGGGGGTTACACTGTGAAGCTTCAGGCGTTCTCAAAGAGTCTCTGACCGGAATGGACATGGAAAAACTGATCAAGATATTGCGTGGCAGCGGTGTTTTGAAGCTGCTTCCCCGGCAGTTGAAGATGAAGCTCAAGTCCAGGG
>CAZWRE010000157.1:0-1977 GCA_964636335.1 uncultured Sedimenticola sp.
AGGAAAAGCCCGTTTCCGGTTCAAACCAGCAGCGGCGCCCCGCCACGGCCCATCGGCCCGAGGGCGGGCCTCCTACGGGTGGTCCGCCCCGCTGTGACAAATCGGCCCGAGGGCGGACCTCCCACAATAAATCGCCTCACCGCGATCAATCGGCCCGCTGCCGGAGCTTCCCCGGGGATTTGGTGGATATCTGATATTTCTTCAGATATCCCCGAAGCTGGGCGTAACTGAGCCCCAGCGCTTCCGCCGTGCGGCGCTGATTGAAACGATGCACTTCCAGAGCCCGGCGCAGAAGCTTTTCCTCATAAGCCGCCACATGCGCCTTGAAATCCCCCGGTAGCTCCGCCAGCTCCGGAGCCTCCATCGGCGAATCTCCCCCCTCCACTTTCTGCTCACCTTCTTCAGCGGCAGCCGCGGGTTTCCAGGGAGAATCGAAGGGGTCAAATTCAAGCTCCGTGACCGGCTCATCCGGCGGCGTCCGGTACACCGCCCGTTCCACCACGTTCTTCAGCTCCCGCACGTTGCCGGGCCATTCATAAGCCCGCATCCGGGCCAGGGCCTCCTCGGAAAAGCCGGCAAAATACAGCCGATCCAGTTCCCGGGTCATGCCCAGAGCAAACTGCTCGGCCAGCAGGGGAATATCCTCCTCCCGGTAACGCAGGGGCGGCAGGGTGATGACATCGAAACTCAGGCGGTCGAGCAAATCGGCGCGAAACTCACCCCGCGCCGCCATGGCCGGCAGATCCACGTTGGCGGCCCCCACCACCCTCACGTCCACGCTCAGGGTGGCATCCCCACCCAGCCGCTCGAACTCGCCATACTCGATGACCCGCAGCACCTTTTCCTGAAGCCGCAGGGACATGCTGGCGATCTCATCCAGGAACAGGGTGCCGCCATCCGCCCGCTCGAAACGCCCGGCATGGCGCTTGCCTGCCCCCGTGAAGGCCCCCGCCTCGTAACCGAAAAGCTCGGATTCCAGCAGGGTTTCCGGCAGGGCGGCGCAGTTGACCTTCACCAGCACATTCTCCCAGCGGGAGGACAGGAAATGCAGGCGCTCCACCATCAGTTCCTTGCCCGTGCCCCTCTCCCCAATGACCAGCACCGGCTTGGACAGGGGCGCCACAGCGGAAATCCGCTCCAGGGTTTCCAGGAATGCGGAGGACTGACCGATGGGCTGTTGATGGGCTGTCATGATCAAAGTGTAGCTCAATATGATGAAAATAAACAATAGTTGATTATATTAATCACTTATTGATGCAATAGCATGATTTTGTTCCGGGCAGGAAAATTCAGGATACCCCGTAATAATAAATAAAATCATGTGGTTACGACACACGACACCCAGTTGGCACACTTCCTGTATATCCATAGACAAGCGTTACCAATACCACTTTCACCAGGGAGAGAAGGACATGAACAACATCAGAACAGCAAAGGCCATGTTCCTTACGGGCATGATTGCAGCCACGGCTCCCATGGGAACCGCCGCCGCGGAAACACAGGACAATCTGCAACAGGAGATCATCGAACAGGGCAACACGGCCCTCGAAGCCATGAGCGCCCGCCTGGTTCATGAAATGAACTGGAGCCAGCAGGTTTCCCGGCAACTGGCTGAACAGATTGCGGAACAGACCTTCACTCCAAAAACCGCCGTCATGACCGAATGCCCCCAGGCAATTACTCCCATGGAGCACCGTGCCGGCCATGGAGATAAAAATAACCCACCGGCAACACCTGGAGGTTTCCGGACAGCCGGGATAACCCATCCCTGACCTTACACATATATTCAAGCATAGAGGAACGCGAAAAATGGGCATCTTCAGCAGACTGCACGACATCATCAATTCCAACATCACCGCCATGCTGGACAAGGCGGAAAACCCGGAAAAAATCATCCGCCTGGTGATCCAGGAAATGGAAGACACCCTGGTGGAGGTACGCTCGGACGCCGCGCGCACCATCGCCGAGAAGAAAAAA
>CAZWRE010000158.1:0-3483 GCA_964636335.1 uncultured Sedimenticola sp.
GCGGTGGTCTGCAAGGTGCCGGGGTTACCTGTCTCGAACAGAGCGGGGCCCAGATGCACCATGGTCTCCACCACAGCCTGCTCGGCCAAGGCTTGGCGCAATTTCTCGTATGACGAGATGAACATGAAGGACTGCATGGTCAACATACCTACATAACCATGCTCGTCAGCCAGTTCCATGCAACGCTGAATGAAAGCCGCGTACAGGTCGCCTTTGCCCTCGGGATATTCCTCGGCCACCAGGTCAGCCAGGGGCCGCGCCATGTTACGGCGGGACATGTAGGGCGGGTTGGTGACCACCACGTCGTAACGGTTCAGGAGGAGGTGGGCCAGACGCAGGCCACGCACGGCCTCGCCCGCAAAGAAGGTCTGGGTGGGGTCCTGGGCCGCGGTCTGGCGGACGAACTCGTCCAGGGCTTGGAGTACCCTGACCTCCAGGAGGGCCCAGTATTCCTCCTCCGCGGCCTCGCGTTCGTATTCCCCCGTCACGCCGGCCAGCAGGGGAAGAAAGCCACCTCGTTCCGCGGCAATAAGTCCCCGCAGCGTGCGCTCCACCCGCAACAGCGAGCCCAACCACTCCGCATCCTCCAGGCTCTTCCACAGGGCCGTAAGCACCCGTTCCAGCAAGGGACGATCCTGGTCGAAACGGGCCAAGAAGGCGCGCAGCCGGGAGCCATCCAGGGGGCGCACCCCGGCCACGGCCAGGTTGGTCTGTCGGATCTCGGCCTGGGGGTTGTACGCTTTCGCCTTCAGGTACAGAGCCAGCGCGGCCAGTTGTACCGCGCGCAGGTCGATGTCAATGCCGTACAGGTTGTGCTCCAGGATGGCGGCGGGGATGTCCTCTTCCCGGGGCACCGAGGGCCGCTCCGGCCAGCCGGGTTCGCCAGCCCGCTCCAGTTCCTCCCGGTACATCTCATAGAAAAGGTCAAAGGCCACCAGGCCGAAATGCATGGTACCACACGCCGGATCCAACAGGGTGATATCCCGCACGGGCTTCACGGCCCGCGGGGGCAGGGGCTCCACCGGTGGCACGAAGTAGTCCAGCCGCTCCCGTAGGCGGGAATCGGGATGCATCTGGAGCCACAGCCGACCCAGGGTGTTGTGCACCAGGAAGCGCACTACCCAGTGCGGTGTGAAAAGTTGGGTGACCGCAGGGATATGAGGCCGTCCGAATTTCTGCTTCCGCCGCAGGGTGGCATAGGCGGCCTGCAGCTCCGGCTCGTTGAAATACTGGTACACCCAGCCGATGGTTTCCTCGGTTTGCCACACCTGGGCCAGGCTGGGGGCATTGAGCAGGCCGAGCAACTGCCGCAGGGCCCTGGGGCGGGGCATCAGCCGGGAGGGCAGGCTATCGGGGTCAAAGAGCACTTTGATATCCTGAGCCACCCGGGCGCTTTGATGCAGCAGAAAGCGGCGGTAGGCCGCATCCACCTGTCCGCGGGAATACAGCGTGTAGGCCTCGTCATCCTCGCCCAGAAAATACCCGAAGGCTGCGGATTCCATCCCCCGGCCCACGGTTTCGCCCAACAGGCCCCGGGCTTCCATCATTTTGAAGGCCACCAGTCGGTTGAGCCAGGTGAAGGCCGTCTCCTTGATAAGGGCGGTCACGGCCTCGGCCGGGGTATGGCCCCGGGTCTTTTCCGCGTCCAGGTAGGCCTGCAGGAGGCGATAGGTCTCCCGGGCCTGGGGGGCCTCAGCCAGATGGGGCAGATGGTCCTCTGGCTCCAGGTGGCCATTGGTATGCAGACCGTATTCACTTTCCAGCAGGGCCGCGATGTCTTCCAGCAGGACCTCGCGCGCTTTCAGGGCGAAATCGTGCAGTGCCTGGCGTTGGGTCTTGGAGAGTCCCCGCACGGCTACCTCCTGGGGAAAGGGTCAGTACACCTGCACGCGGTAGTTGCCCGAGACCTCCCGATCCTTCAGGTCCATGTAGCGCAGTCCAAAGGTGCCTTCCCGGGTTCCGGGGTAGAACAGCACCACCGGCACGACCACCCGGTAGGTGGCCAGTTCGTTAATCAGGCCGGAGATGCGATACATGTTGGGAGCGAAGACACCGGCCCGGTAGAGGAACACCAGGTCCCGTGCCGGGTCGGTCGCGGGCAGCCCGGCAATGGCTTCTGCCACCAGTCGGGGCAAGGGGCTCCAGAGGTCGTCGGTGAGGTAGGTGAAGACCTGCTCCTGGACGACCTGGAACCCTTCGGTGCGTTCCAATTCCATGAGGGCCTCCAGGCCTTCGTTTTCCTCGATGGCCTTCCACAGCAAGCGGGCCAGCGAGAGGAAATGCACCCGCCAGCCCTTATGGCGCAGGCGGGTGGCCAGGTTGTTCAGGGCCCGGCGCAGTTCCCGCTCATCCCGGGGATGGTAGTGAAAAAGGGCATAGGGCATACTCTGCACCCGCACGAAACGCGGGGGCCGGAAGGCCAGATCATCTTCCAGATGTTTGAGTCGCTCGTGTAGCGAGGAATCGATTGTACGCATCGAAATCCTCCGTGGGGAATTCCAGGCGGACGATGGAACCGGCAGCCCGGTAACGCAGCAAGCCGGCCTGATCGGCCTCCAGGAACAGTCGTTCCACGCCGTTGGGGGAAAGGAGAAACAGCCGCCAATCGGGATGTTCCAGAATGGCCGCGCCCCGACGCTCCCGGCTCAGAAGGAAGGCCACATGGGCAAAGGCCATCACCGGCAGGTAAGGCACCGCAATACGTTTGCGTGCCCGGCCTTCCAGGATGCCGAAATCCCGCAGCGCGGTCAGGAGATGTTGGGCCACCCCTATCCGGACGGATTCGCTCCAGGGTTCGGGAATTCGTTTCTCGGTTTCAGCCCGGGCGATGAAGCGAAGCCCGTCCATCACACCCACGCGTCGCTGGCCCTGGGCATACCATGTGTACAGCGCATCTCGCACGAAATCGCCCATGAGGGCTTCCGCGCGCGCGGCGTAGAGGTAGTACAGGGGACGCACCACATCCAGCGGGGCCTCCACGTCCTCGAAAGGGCGCAGGTAACGCCAGGCCTGAGGCGGCCGACCGCGGACATAACGGGGCACAAAAACCCTCTCCAAAATATCCCGCACGCGCCGGCGAGAGAGGTTCCCCAAAATCTGACGCTGCTCTACCTCCACGAGCATCTGACGGGGGGGAAAGTTTTCCTTCCAGACCCGTACCAGCACCCGCATCTGGGGGAGCAGGGCACCGCCTTTGAGAAGCCGGGTGGTGTATCTCGCAGGTCGTTCCAATATTCAACTCCTTTGAAAGGATTTTACCCGACGTCGCGCTCTGGATACAGGCATAAAAGGCGCATTATGGGACAGGTTCCAAATGAAACCTCACCCGATACCGCATGATTCGAACCCGCTGTTGGTCCAGGGCCTGGAGGGCGTAGAGCAGCCGCGGGTCGGCGTCCTGCGCAAGAATCAGTCCGTACACCTCTTCCTCCTCCTTGGCCAGGTGGCGCCGGACCCAGCCGATATAACGCAGTAATTGACCCA
>CAZWRE010000159.1:0-15210 GCA_964636335.1 uncultured Sedimenticola sp.
CCCGTCCTCGCCCAGTCCGATGGAGTCATGGGTGTACACGAACAGGCTGCGGATGCCCATGAGAGCCGCCATGCGCAAGGCATTGCGGGCGTACTCGGAAAACATCAGGAAGGTGCCGCCAAAGGGAATGAAACCACCGTGCAGGGCCACGCCATTCATGATGGCGGACATGCCGAACTCGCGAACACCGTAGGAGATGTAATTGCCATCGGCCACGGTATCGGTGATGGTCTTGGCATCCGGCCAGGAGGTCAGGTTGGAAGGCGTCAGATCCGCGGAGCCACCCAGGAACTCGGGCAGGGCGGCGGCATAGGCGGTGATGGCCTTCTGGGAAGCCTGACGGGTGGCCGGGCTGGCCGCCGCTTCGTCGGTGGCCTTGATGTAGTCATCGGCCACCTGCTGCCAGTTGTCGGGCAGATCGCCGTTCATGCGGCGCTCGAACTCGGCAGCCAGCTCGGGGTAGGCAGCCTTGTAGGCGGCAAACTTCTCGGCCCAGGCATCTTCCGCGGCCTTGCCTTTCTCCTTCGCATCCCAGCCGGCATAGATCTCATCGGGAATCTCGAAGGGAGGATGGTTCCAGCCCAGATTCTCGCGGGTAGCCTTGATCTCGTCCTCACCCAGGGGCGCGCCGTGGCAGTCGTGGGAACCACACAGGTTGGGAGCACCGTAACCAATGACGGTCTTGCAGCAGATAAGGGTGGGCTTGTTGTTCACGGACTTGGCTTCGTGAATGGCCTTGTCGATTGCCTCGGCATCATGGCCATCGACATCACGGATCACGTGCCAGCCATAGGCTTCAAAACGCTTGGGGGTGTCATCGGCGAACCAGCCTTCGGTATGACCATCGATGGAAATGCCGTTGTCGTCCCAGAAGGCGATGAGCTTGCCCAGGCCCCAGACGCCGGCCAGGGAACAGGCTTCGTGGGAGATGCCTTCCATCATGCAGCCGTCACCCATAAATACATAGGTATAGTGATCGACGATGTTGTGACCATCACGGTTGAACTGGGCGGCCAGGGTGCGTTCCGCCAGGGCCATGCCCACGGCGTTGGTGATGCCCTGTCCCAGAGGTCCGGTGGTGGTCTCCACACCGGGCGTATAGCCATACTCGGGATGACCCGGGGTCTTGGAGTGCAGCTTGCGGAAAGCCTTGAGGTCATCGATGCTCAGGTCGTAACCGGTCAGGTGCAGCAGGGAGTAGATCAGCATGGAGCCATGGCCGTTGGAAAGCACGAAGCGGTCACGGTCAACCCATTCGGGATTGGAGGGGTTGTGTTTCATGTGGCCGTTCCACAACACTTCGGCGATATCCGCCATACCCATGGGTGCACCGGGATGTCCGGAATTGGCTTTTTGAACGGCATCCATGCTCAGGGCACGGATAGCATTGGCAAGATCTTTACGCGAGGACATAAGCCCCTCCCTATTTTCAAGCTGAAGAAAAACGCTGTCCCTCCATCGGGAAGATGGAAGGCCGGTTTCGAAGTTGCGGGGACATGGGCTGTTGCGTCCCCGTGAAAAATTCAATATTCAGTATTTGGAAAGCATAACCCCTGTGGCCAGCCAGCAACTACCGATGTTTTGAATATGCCCATAAATTGAAATTTTGTCGGGGCGCCCCCATCCAGAGAAAAACCAACCAGCTTCATGCCTTTAAGAAAAACTCTTAACGAGGAACGACAGGGCGCCTGGCAGGTACGTGCCTTACCTATTCACCGATCCACTTGATGGAACATCCCATGCTGGGAATCTGTTCTTCCGGCCCCTTCCCCGTTTCGGCCACCTGGCGCATGGCCTCGAACAGATCCCTGCGAGCATCCGCTGGCGCGGCTTCCTTGCGACTGGCATCCAGGCGCCCCCGATACTGAAGTTCCAGGTCGGCATTGTAGCCGAAGAAATCCGGCGTGCAGACCGCGCCATAGGCTTTCGCCACCTCCTGGGTCTGATCCAGCAGGTAGGGAAAGGGAAAATCGTATTCTTCCGCCACCCGCTTCATGTTCTCGAAGGAGTCTTCTTCGTACTGGGCGGGGTCGTTGGACATGATGGCCACGGAGTTGACGCCCAGGTCTCGCAGTTCGCGCGTATCCCGCACCAGGCGATCCCTGATGGCTTTCACGTAGGGACAGTGATTGCAGATGAACATCACCAGCAAGCCCTTCTCTCCCTTGCAATCGTCCAGGGTCCAGACCTTGCCGTCAACACCGGGCAGGGAAAAGTCGATGGCCGGTTTGCCGAAATCACATACGGGAGTCTGCAGGGATACCATGTTATGAATTATTGACCTTGGATCGTTTTCGAGTAGCCGCGTAGTTTAACAAGGGCAGGCAATAATAAAAAGTTGACAATTGCCCGTCCCTCGCCATAATTGGTTCTCCAGCGCCAATTTGACTCAGATTGCGGGCGCTATATCAAGTGCGGCTAAAGCGAGCTTCCGGAAATTCCAAGGATCCCGTCTTTGCTGTGCAGGACGGGATTTTTCTTTTGGAAACAAACATATGAGCAATTACACATTCACTTCGGAATCCGTTTCCGAAGGCCATCCCGACAAGGTTTCGGATCAGATCTCCGACGCGGTGCTGGACGCCATCCTGGAGCAGGATGAAGCCCCCCAGCACGCCCGCGTGGCCTGCGAAACCCTGGTCAAGACCGGCGCCGTCATCGTCGCCGGTGAAATCACCACCAATGCCTGGGTGGATCTGGACGAACTGGTGCGCAAGGTCATCCGCGACATCGGCTACACCAGCTCCGACGTGGGCTTCGACGGCAGTACCTGCGCGGTCATGTCCCTCATCGGCAAGCAGTCCGGGGACATTGCCATGGGCGTGGATCGCGAGAAACCCGAGGAACAGGGGGCCGGCGACCAGGGCATGATGTTCGGCTACGCCACCAACGAGACCGATGTGCTCATGCCCGCCCCCATCACCTACGCCCACCGGCTGGTGCAGCGTCAGGCGGAAATGCGCAAGCACGGCGTGCTGCCCTGGCTGCGCCCGGACGCCAAGAGCCAGGTCAGCCTGCACTACACGGATGGCAAGGTGGTAGGCGTGGATGCTGTGGTGCTGTCCACCCAGCATGACCCGGACATTGCCATGAAGGACCTGAAAGAGGCAGTGATGGAGAACATCATCAAACCCGTGCTGCCCAAGGAATGGATTCGTAACGACACCCGCATCCACATCAACCCCACCGGCAAGTTCGTTATCGGCGGTCCGGTGGGTGACTGCGGGCTCACCGGGCGCAAGATCATCGTGGATACCTATGGTGGCGCAGCCCGCCACGGCGGCGGCGCCTTTTCGGGCAAGGACCCCTCCAAGGTGGATCGCTCCGCCGCCTACGCCGGTCGCTACGTGGCCAAGAACATCGTCGCCGCCGGTCTCGCCGACCGCTGCGAGATTCAGGTATCCTATGCCATCGGCGTGGCCGAGCCCACCTCCGTGCACATTGACACCTTCGGCACAGGCAAAATTGCCGACGAGAAGATCGTGGAGCTGGTGAAACGTCACTTCGACCTGCGTCCCTGGGGCATCCAGCAGATGCTGGATCTGGTACGGCCCATCTACCGCCGGACCGCGGCCTACGGCCATTTCGGCAGGGAGTACGATGAAGCCACGGGCGCCTTCAGCTGGGAGCGCACGGACAAGGCCGAGGCACTCAAGGCAGACGCCGGATTGTAACGGCTTTCGGCGGGCACGCCGCGTCTTGCCCAACCCGCGAATGACACTCCCCGCGGGCTGGGCAGAGGCCCATGGCGCCGTGCCCGACAAGATCGACCACAAGAATTTCACCTGCGCCGAGGAGCGCTGCGACCCCGCCCGGGGCCAGGCTCGGCACAGGCTCAGCAACACAACGGCGCTCATCATTTGACAATGAACGAGGTTGAATCATGAGCCACTCAGACTACAAGGTCGCCGACCTGTCCCTGGCCGACTGGGGCCGCAAGGAAATCGCCATCGCGGAAACCGAGATGCCGGGCCTCATGGCCCTGCGCGACAAGTACGGGGAAAGCAAGCCCCTGAAGGGCGCACGCATCGCCGGCTCCCTGCACATGACCATCCAGACGGCTGTACTGATCGAAACCCTGACCGCCCTGGGCGCCGAGGTGCGCTGGGCGTCCTGCAACATCTACTCCACCCAGGATCACGCCGCGGCGGCCATTGCCGCCGAAGGCATTCCCGTGTTCGCCTACAAGGGCGAGACGCTCACCGAATACTGGGACTACACTCACCGCATCATGGAGTGGGCCGACGGCGGCACGCCCAACATGATCCTGGACGACGGCGGCGACGCCACCCTGCTCATCAACCTGGGCGCCAAGGCGGAGAAGGACCTGTCCGTGCTGGACAACCCCACCAGCGAGGAAGAGGAAGTCCTGTACGCCGCCATTCGCAAGCGTGTGAGCGAACAGCCCGGCTGGTATTCCAACATTCTCAAGAACATCAAGGGCGTCACCGAGGAAACCACCACCGGCGTGCACCGCCTGTATCAGATGGCGGAGAAGAACGATCTGCCCTTCCCCGCCTTCAACGTCAACGACTCGGTAACCAAGTCCAAGTTCGACAATCTGTACGGCTGCCGGGAATCCCTGGTGGACGGCATCAAGCGCGCCACGGACGTCATGGTGGCGGGAAAGATCGCCGTGGTGCTGGGCTATGGCGACGTGGGCAAGAGCTGCGCCCAGTCCCTGCGCGGCCTGGGCGCCACTGTATGGATCACCGAGATCGATCCCATCTGCGCCCTGCAGGCGGCCATGGAGGGTTACCGGGTGGTGACCATGGACGAGGCCGCCAGCCAGGGGGACATCTTCGTCACTGCCACGGGCAACTACCACGTCATCACCCACGACCACATGGCGGCAATGAAAGACCAGGCCATCGTGTGTAACATCGGCCATTTCGACAACGAGATCGACGTGGCCAGCCTGGAGAAATACCAGTGGGAAGAGATCAAGCCCCAGGTGGACCACATCATCTTCCCCGACGGCAAGCGCATCATCCTGCTGGCCCAGGGGCGGCTGGTGAACCTGGGCTGCGCCACCGGCCACCCCAGTTTCGTCATGTCCAACTCCTTCACCAATCAGGTGCTGGCCCAGATGGAACTGTTCAACCACACAGGTGAATACAAGAATCAAGTCTATATTCTGCCCAAGAAACTGGACGAGGAAGTTGCCCGCCTTCACCTTGACAAGATCGGCGTCAGCCTGACCACCTTGAGCCAGGAGCAGGCCGACTACATCGGTGTACCCGTGGAAGGCCCCTACAAGCCGGATCACTACCGGTATTGATCGGCAGTTCCCGCGTTGTGCTTCACTTCATGCGGGCTACAATGAGAGCATCATGCAAAACCAGACGACTTCCATCAGCTTCGAGCTGTTTCCACCAAAGACCGAAAAGGGCATGGAAAAGCTCAAGGCCACGGTCGCGGAACTCAGGCGGCTGAAACCCGAGTATTTCAGCGTCACCTACGGCGCCGGGGGCTCCACCCAGGAGCGCACCTTTGCCACTGTGGACTGGCTCCGGGAACAGGACATCGATACCGCTCCCCACCTGTCCTGCATAGGCGCGGACAAGGATGAAATCGAAGAAATCCTGAAACGCTACCGCGGCCAGGGCATAAGCCGTATCGTGGCCCTGCGAGGTGACCTGCCCTCGGGTTCCGGCCTGGGCGGCCTGGGCGAACTCAACCATGCAAATGAACTGGTCAGCTTCATAAGGGAAAGGTTCGGCGATCATTTTCACATCGAGGTCGCCGCCTACCCGGAGTTTCATCCCCAGGCAGAAAACGCCGGCACGGACCTGGACAACTTCACCCGCAAGGTACGCAGCGGCGCCAGCGGCGCCATCACCCAGTATTTCTACAACCCGGATGCCTACTGGCGCTTCCTCGAAGACTGCCAGGCCCGGGATATAGACATCCCGGTCATCCCCGGCATCATGCCCATCACCAACTACAGCGCCCTGGCACGTTTTTCCGATGCCTGCGGCGCGGAGATACCCCGCTGGATACGCAAGCGTCTGGAAGCCTGGGGAGACGATCTGGAAGCCATCAGAAACTTCGGCACGGACGTGGTCAGCCAGTTGTGCCAGAACCTGCTGGACGGCGGCGCCCCCGGTCTCCATTTCTACACCATGAACCAATCCGGCCCGGTCATGGACATCTGCAACAACCTGAATATCGGTGCGCCGGCCGCGTAACTATTTTCCCGGAACGCTCTCGGTGGGCAGCGAAATCGACCTGCCCGCCGACGTTGTTCGCCACCTGGTACAGGTGCTGCGCATGAGGAAAGGACAGGAAATTCTCCTGTTCAACGGGGAAGACGGTATCGACTATCGGGCGGAGCTGACGGAAACCGGAAAACGGCACGCACGCACCCGCATTCTCTCCGGGGGAGACCCCGAACCCCTGCCTGACCTGCGAATCCATCTCGCCCTGGGCATCTCCCGGGGCGAACGCATGGACCTGGCCATACAGAAGGCTGTGGAGCTGGGCGTCTCTTCCATTGCCCCCCTGGTAACGGAACGCACCCAGAGAAAACTGACGCCCGACCGTCTGGAAAAGAAGGTACGGCACTGGCACAAGATCATCATCAGCGCCTGCGAGCAATCCGGGCGCCGGTGGTTGCCACGACTGGATGCCCCGCAAGACCTCGATGACTGGCTGAAAAACCCGCTCCCCCAGACACTGTTTCTCGACCCGGAGGCCAGGCAATGCCTGACGGAAGTGTCACGTCCGGAACAGGATCTCGGCCTGCTCATCGGTCCGGAAGGGGGGTTCAGCGAAAGGGAAAGAACCCTGGCGAAGGAAGCGGGTTGCACGGGAGTTCACCTGGGCCCACGGATACTGCGCACGGAAACGGCGCCAATGGCAGCCATTGCCGCCATACAGGTCCTGTGGGGAGATTTCTGCTGACTGGAGTCTGCGTCAGAGGTCGGCAACCAGCGCGCCGAGACGATCCAGATCGGGTATCAGCGCTTCTGTTTCCAATACACTGACCTTGTGAGACACGGGCCAGTCACCGGGCCAGGATTCGCCTTCCACCGCACCCAGGTTTTCCTCGTTCAACCTGACCATTCTGGGCATGCCGGTGGCTTCGATGCCAACGAAAGGTGCTTCGAGGCGGTCGGAGAACACGTGCACCACGATGATACGCTTGCGTCCCCGGGTTTCCTCGCGCTCCACCCCCAGCAGGCGCTCCATGGAAATCAGCGGCAGGGTGAGATTACGCCAGGAAAACCTGCCCAACAGCCAGCCCGCATCGCTGTCCGCATCCATGATCTCCCGGTAACCGAGAATTTCGATGACTGCGGAAACCGGCAGCAGCAATGGCGTCTGCCGCTGGGGGATGAGCAGTCCCTGAAGATCATCATCCATGTGCAGCTGTACATTAGGCATCAGCCTTTTCTCCCAGCAAGGTGTAGATATTTTCCAGCAGTTCCGTCTCCTGGTAGGGCTTGCCCAGGTAACGGTTCACGCCCAGCTCCATGGCGCGCTGGCGATGCTTTTCACCGGTACGCGAGGTGATCATGATGATGGGAATATCGGACAGCTCCGGCGTGTGGCGTATGTGACGCGCCAGCTCGTAGCCGTCCATGCGTGGCATCTCGATATCCAGCAGCATCACATCCGGCCTGGCGTCCTGCAGCACGGTAATGGCGTCCACGCCGTCCTTTGCCGTGAGCACCTGCATGTTGTGGCGCTCCAGCAGGCGGCTGGTGACCTTGCGCACAGTGATGGAATCGTCCACAACCATGACGGTGATGCCCTTGACCTCTTCTTCCTGTTCCAGGATGGGCGCATGAGCAACGACGTCCGTACGTACCAGGGCATTAACATCCAGCAGCAGGGCGATCTTGCCGTCCGCCAGGATGGTGCCGCCGGTGAACCAGCGCACCCCGCTGAGCTGGGCGCCGATGGACTTGACCACCACCTGGTAGTTGCCCAGCAACTGATCCAGCTGGATAGCCATGCGCTGTTCACCCGAACGCACCAGCAACAGGGGATACCATTTCACGGATTCATTCAATACCGGCTCGGCAATTCCCAGCATGGCCCCCAGGTAACGCACGGGATAGAGATGCCCGTTGTACTCGATTCCCTCCGAATAGCCCTTGTAACAGGATTCCAGATCCTTTCTCGATGCCCGGATGATGACTTCGGCAGAGCCATGAGGAATGGCGAAGGTTTCATCCGCCACCTGCACCAGCAGGGCCTCGGAAATAGCCAGGGTGAAGGGCAGACGGATGACGAAGCTGCTGCCGCGACCACGCTGGGAAAGGATTTCCAGGGAGCCGCCAAGCTGTTTGATTTCGCTCACCACCGCATCCATGCCCACACCGCGGCCAGCCACCTGGGTCACTTCCGTGGCCGTGGTGAAACCCGGCTGCAAAATAAACTGGTACAAGGCATCCTCGTCCACTTCGGCGCCTTCATCGAGCAGGCCGTTGGCCACCGCCTTGCGGCGTATGGCATCACTGTCCAGACCCGCGCCATCATCGGATATGGTGAGCACCACTTCGGTACCTTCCCGGGACATGACCAGGGAGACCTTGCCCGTCTCGGGCTTCTCGTTCTGTACCCGCTTCTCGGGTGGCTCGATGCCATGGGCCACGGCGTTACGCAACAGGTGCTCCAGGGGACCCATGATGCGATTGAGAATGGTGCGGTCGATCTCGCCTTCCGCTCCGGCCACATCCAGCTCGGCCTTCTTGCCCAGGTTCTGCGCGGTCTGGCGCACCACCCGCTGCAACCTGGAGGCCTGGCGGCTGAAAGGCACCATGCGGCTGCGCAACAGGCCATCCTGGAGGTCGTTGGTCACCCGCGCCTGCTGCAGCATCAGGGTGTCGGCATCCCGAGTCTGCTCGCTAAGGGTCTCACCGATATTGGACAAGTCATTGATGGTTTCGGACAGCGCCCGGGAAAGCTGCTGCAGGGTGGAATACTGGTCCATTTCCAGGGGATCGAAGTCCTGGTAACGCTGGGTCTCCGCCTCGCGTTCATGGCGGGAGCGGATCTGCGCCTCGGTCTCCAGTTCCAGTGCCCGCAACTGCTGGCGCAGGCGCGAGATGGTGTCATTGAGTTCTTCCAGGTTGTTCTGGACCGTCTTGTTGTGCTGTTCCAGGCGGGCGCGATAGATGCTCACCTCGCCGGCATTGTTCACCAACTGATCCAGGAGCTCGGCAAGCACGCGGACCCGTTCACCCTTGCCGGCCTGTTCTTCTTCCGCCTGTAACGGTGGCGGACGCTCGGCATCGCGGGCGGGGATCTCACCACCCGGAAAAGCCAATACTTTGCCTTCCAGCTCCCGCAGCTCTCTGTCACCCATAAGCTCGGAATCCGTGAGCATCTGGGAATCCACGAACAAGGAAGAGTCCACCTGGGTATCCGGAAGGGTGCTGGCTTCGGACATCTGGGACGTAGTACCGGACAACAGGGACTCACCGCCGGCTTCCGTTTCCCTTTCCACGCCACTACCGGCAGGCAACTGCCATTCCCCGCCCGCGGCAGCCGCCTCAAGGGCGCGGGTGACTTCCATCACGTCCGGCAACGGCGCGGAACGTTGCAACTGGTCGATACCGGTTTGCAGGGCATCCAGCCCCTGGCGCACCAGAGGAATCAGCGCATCGTCAGCCTCGAGCTGACCGGAGGCCAGGTTTTCAAACAGTGATTCCAGGGCATGGCTGAGATCGCCCAGTGAGAAGAGACCGGCAAAACGCGCATTGCCCTTCAGGGTATGAAGATTGCGCATCAAGCCATCCACGGACTCCCGGGCGGCGATGTCTTCCTCCCACTGCCCGTAGAATTCTTCCAGCTGTTCAGCGATTTCAGCTGCTTCCTCGAGAAAGATGTCCAGAAGCTCGGGATCCACATCGGCGGCAGGAGCCGCGGGTTCCGGCGTGGGCTCATGCAGATGGGAAATGCTCTCTTCCTCGTTCCAGGATTCCGACAGCAGGATGGATTCCGGCTCACCATCCATGTGATGCTGGATTCCTTCTCCATAGGCGGGAAGGGATTCGGCATCAACAGCTTCGGTTTCCGGCTCTTCAACCTCGGGCACCAGTTGCCGCATGCCGGCCAGCAGGGAATCCAGGGTTTCCGCCTGGCCACTCATGTCCGGCAGCTTGCCGTTGAGATGCAACAGGTCGAGGGAGCTTTCCACGTCTTCGATCAGCCGGATCACGGTATTCCGGGTATCCGCATCCACGGCGCCACCGCTGGTCTCAAGCAACTGGAAGAAGGATTCCAGCCCCTGCAGGAGTTCTCCCAGCGGCGTGAGCCCCGCATGCCAGGCGCCTTCCTTGAGAGCCTTCAGACTGGACTGGATCCGGGCCCCGGCTTCGCCGGTGGCGGCTTCCTGCCAGTCCATGAGATGGCCCGCCAGTTCCTCCAGCTGCCTTCCGGCTTGCTCCAGGAACCGTTCCCGGGTTTCCTGGTCAGGCATGATGTCGGACACGGCTTCGCTGTCGCCACTGGCCTGCAGCTCGGAAATGACATCCGGCAAGGCGTGGTCGAACTCGCGGATATCCTCCAGCAATTCCTCCCAGCCGTCGATCTCCACCCCCGGGGTATTGATGGCGTCGAGCATGAACTGCATGGTGTCGCGGAAGCGCTTCAGCAGCCCCAGAGCCTGTTCGTCGCAGACGTGGGAAAGCTGATGCATGTGCTTGCAGTAGCGTTCCATTTCTCCCGCCAGGGTCGCCATGGGCGAAACCTCGGCAAGATGGGAGCTGCCGTGCAGGGTGTGGACGGCACGCACCAGGTCGGCATCAATGGTGCAACGATCACACCGCGCCATGAAATCGTCGATGACTTTCAGATGGGTGGCGGATTCGGCGCGGAAAATATCCACCAGATCTTCCGCCAGGAGAATGGAAGAACTTTCCAGCGCGCTTTCCTGTTCTTCGACAAACCCGGAATCCGTTCCCGCGTGGATGTCGTCTGCCAGAACCAACTCCTCGGACAGCGGCTCCTCAAGCCCCGCCAGTTCGGAATCGAACAGTTCTTCCCCGGCCTCGGACACTTCCGCTGCCGGCGCCTCCCTGGCCTCCGCCAGGGCAAAACCCCGCTCCTGCAGTCCTTCCACATCCAGGGCCACCGTTCCTCCTCTGGACTGGGCCTCGATCAGGATCGGGACGGAAGCTATCACCTCATCCAGGTAGCCGATGACCTCTGGAGAAGGCTTGACGCTGCCATCCATGATGCGGTTGAGCAGATTCTCCACCGCCCAGGCGAACTCGCCGATAACATGAGCGCCCACCATCCTGCCACTACCCTTGAGGGTGTGGAAGGAACGGCGGAAGTTCTGCAACGCGGTCTCATCATCATGGTTCTCGCGCCACAGGGGATACTGCGATTGTATGACTTCGAGCTCCTCTCCGGCTTCCTCCATGAAGATATCGAAGATATCCGGATCGATTTCATCCATCTGCGTGGGAGCCACGCCACTGGCAGCTTCGACCGGGGGCTGCGTTTCCTCACCCGTGGACGATGACTCGGCCATTTCCTCGTCGGCATGCCGCGCTTCTTCTTCCCGGGGCTCATCACCGGCTGCGCCGGCAATGGCCTGTTCCTCGGCGGAAAGGTCTTCCAGCGGCATGGAGTCGGAAAACAGTTCTTCACTGTCCGCATCCACGGGCGTACTTTCCCCGGTTGATTCGAACTCCGGATGTACCTGCGCCTCGTCGGCGGCTGTTTCCGAGGTCAGGCGTTCCAGCGCTTCCTCGGCGTAATCGGTGAACTTGTCGAGGTTGAGCCGTTTTTCCAGCCTGGCCTCGAGGTAGTACTCGATACCCGCGAACAGATCCACCAGCGCGCTCTGCTGCACCCCATCGAGATCCTCACCCTGGCCCGCGAATTCCCGCAAAACCGGCTCGGCGCGTGCCATGAGATCCGATATCCTGTCCAGGCCGGCCATGGAGAACACGCCGATGAGCTTGTGAACATTGTCTGCCACCCTGGACAGGCCGGCTTCGCTGGCCATCCCGCGAAGATACTTTTCCACGCCTTCCTTGATCTGGGAGAACTCGGTAAACGCTTCCCGAATCACCTGGTCGATGCTTTCTTCCGTTTCCTGGTCATGCACAGTCTCGGTGGAAGCTTCGGCAGTCTCCCCGGGCGCAACGTCCAAGGCGTTCTCGACCTCGACAATGGCCGTGGCGATCTCCATCAGGCTGTCATCATCGAGCAGCTCACCACCCTGCGTGGTCTGTGCCAGCTTCTCGGCCACTTCGGCAAGTTTTTCCCGCAGCAGACCACGGCCCAGCATGCCCAGCGTATCACCGGTCTTGTTGAGCAGATCTTCCAGGCCTTCCAGGCGGTGGGTTTCTTCCCGATCACCCCGGATATACAGATCCAGCGCCTCCTTGACCCGACCCAGATCCTCGTGCAAGGCGCCGGCCACGGCTTCGAGCACGCTTTCATCCGCGCCAGTCACGGTTTCGGAAGCCGGCTTGTGAATCTGGTCGGGGAAGCTGTTGGCCAGGTCGGCGGTTCGCTTCACCGTCTGCACCACGGCATTTGTCGAATGGGAGCGGGAGACGAAATACAACAGGCTCTTGAGCAGGTCGATGGGAAAGTCACTTACAGTGGCTTCCTCGCCACGCGCGATGAGATCCTTGAATACCCGGTCGATGCGGCTGAAAAGGCGTTTCACTTCCTGGTCGGCGGTGAACTCGCCGTCGATCAGGGTGATGACCAGCGCTTCGGCGGCATCCATCAGCCGCCGCAGTCTCAGGGTGCCGGCCACGGCATTGATCTTCTGCAGCACCTGCAGAACCTCGTCCAGCCCCTGCTTTATGTTGTCATCCTTGTACCAGTGCAACAGCGCCTTGTGAAATTCGTTGCGCAAGGTTCTGACCAGGGCGGGGATACGCGCGTTGCCCGAACCGGGAACGACCGGCTCCCTTTCCACCAGCCTGTCCAGGTTGGGCGCATAGAGCACCACCTCCGACGCAGGCGCCATATTACGCGCGGCGCGCAGGTCGTTCATCGCGGGCAGCAATACCAGGGGGATATCGGGTTCGCCCTTTTCCAGGCGATTCAGATATGGGGGAAGCTGAATGAGCCCGAGCATCAGGGACTCGGCAAGGCGTTCATTGCCCCGCAACTCGCCTTCGGCGAGAAGCCGGGCAACGCGCTCCATTTCCTCGACCAGCATGCTCGCGCCATATACCTGCACCATGCGCAGGGTTCCAAGTAGCTGGTGAACATGTTTCAGGTATTCCTGAATGCCGTCGCCCCTGAACCCTGCCTGCACGTATTCTTCCAGCGCCTGACGCGCGAGCAGTATGGTCTCATCCATACCCTCCTTTACCCAGCGCAGGGTGGCGTAATCAGGCTTTTCCACGTCGGTCATCAATCATCCCCGGGATGAGCTGTTGCCAGGATGACGGTCTCTCACCCGGACAACACGCCAGAAATTAGCGTTACACCTTGTCCGGCAGTACAAAACCGGCAACGGACTGACGCAGGCGGTTGGTCTTTTCCGCCAGCTCACCGATTTCCGCCGCGACATTGTTGGTGCCCTCGGTCGTCTGCTGAGTGATTTCCTGAATCACGCCCATGGTATCGTTGAGCTGGCGGGCCTCGGCGGATTCCTGCTGGGCCGAGTCGGCCAGGCGGGTGATGATGCCCGCGATCTCGTTGGATACCTTCTCGATCTCCTGCAGGGCGGCGCCCGCGTCCTCCGCCAGACCGGCACCACCGACCACCTCCGCGGTACTGGCTTCCATGGAGCTTACCGCTTCGTTGGTATCCGCCTGGATGGTCTGTACCAGGGCCTCGATCTGCTTGGTAGCGTTGGCGGAACGTTCAGCAAGGCGCTGCACCTCGTCGGCCACCACCGCAAAACCACGGCCTGCTTCACCGGCCATGGCCGCCTGCATCGCGGCATTCAGGGCCAGGATGTTGGTCTGGTCGGCGATGTCTTCGATGAGTTCCACGATGTTTCCGATCTCCTGGGAGCTTTCACCCAGGCGCTTGATTCGCTTGGAAGTCTCCTGGATCTGCTCACGGATGTTGTCCATGCCGTTGATGGTTCGGCGTACCGCCTCACCACCCTTGGACGCAAGCTCCACCGAGTTCTGGGCAACCTGCGCGGATTCGGTGGCATCTCCCGCCATTTTTTCCAGGGCACTGGTCATCTGGTCGATGGTGGAGCTGGCGCCGGTAATCTGTTCACGCTGATGCTCCGCGGCGTCCGCCAGGTGACGGATGGTTGCCTGGGTTTCCTGCGCGGAACTGGATACTTCCTCGGTGGTCTGGTTGATGGACTCGACCACCTCGCGCATGGCCTCGATGGCGTAGTTGATGGAATCGGCAATGGCGCCCGTGATGTCCTCGGTTACCGTTGCCTGTACCGACAGGTCACCATCGGCCAGATCACCCATTTCGTCGAGCAGGCGGCGAATGGCCTCCTGGTTCCGCTGATACTGCTCCGCAGTGATTTCCTCACGGCGTTTCGCCTGTCCCACCAGCACCATGCCCAGCAGAACCAGCAACACGGCTGAAAGCACGCCCAGGCCGGTAACCAGCTTGGCGTTCAACGGAATCGGGCCGATCTTGAGGTCGGCGGCATCGGTACCGTACATGCTGATCAGCTTGCCCACTTCTTCGGCCACCTTGTCGGAAGACAGGGCAAGCTGGCTGGGAACGTCCATGTCGGGCAGCACCTCACCCGTGGCCAGGGCTTCCTGGGCCTTCTCGCTCATGCCCGTTTCACCTACTGCTTCCAGCGCGGGCAGAACATCCGAGATCATGCCCAGGATCATGCCCAGGGACTCGTCGAGATCACCCAGGATGGCGGTAACTTCCAGCAACCGCTCCTTGACATCCTGCCGCTCCACTGCCTTGATGCCCAGCACGGGGCTGCCGTTGACAAGGGCATCAATGACGGTCTTCAGCTCATCCACGTCCTGGGTAAGCTGATCCACGGCAAGCGCCGTGGCAGACCCGCCGGCAAGCACGTCGTTGAGTGCGGAGTTGATCCGTTCCGTCAGGAACAGCTGGCGGGTCGCGTAGTAGATCTGTGAAGGATCGGACTGACCTTCCACCAGGGCATTGGTGACTTCGTTGGAAACTTCCAGGAGATCAGGAAGCGTGTCCCGGATACCGTTGATGATCTCGTTCACCGAAAGAATGGCATCCTGGTTGTCAAGTATCGCATCAACATGGGAGCGCAACTCAAGCCAGGCATTTTCCACCCTGTGCAGTTCCGGC
>CAZWRE010000160.1:0-11124 GCA_964636335.1 uncultured Sedimenticola sp.
ACCTGGTGGACCCGCTACCAGGAAGAACAGGGACTGGATCCCAAGGGCGGCGGCAAACCGGCCACCAGCCGCCGTCGTCGCCGCCGGCCACGCAAGAGACGCGCCGGAAAATGATCAGCGCCTATATCGGTCTGGGCAGCAACCTGGATCACCCCGAGGCGCAGGTGCAACGCGCCCTTGATGAATTGGGCGCCATTCCCGAAACCCGCCTGGGACGTGTTTCCTCGCTCTATGCCAGTCCGCCCATGGGGCCGCGGGACCAGCCGGACTACGTGAACGCGGTGGCCGAACTGCGCACGGCCTTGCCTGCCTTGGCGCTGCTCGATGCCCTGCAGGGTATTGAAAACGCGCATCATCGGGTGCGCGGTGAACGCTGGGGGCCGAGAACCCTGGACCTGGATTTGTTATTGTATGGCCATGAGGTCATCGACCTGGAGCGCCTGAAAGTGCCCCATCCGGGCATTGCCCGACGCCCTTTCGTCCTCCAGCCTCTGGCGGAAATCGACAGGGATCTGTGGGTGCCGGGCATGGGTCGGGTGCAGGATCTACTGGACGCCTGCCAGGAGCAGGCCGCGAGACGAATGCCATGAACAGCAAGATTACCATCAGCACCCTGAACAGCATGAAGGCCGAGGGACGCAAGATTGCCGTGCTCACGGCCTACGATGCGGGATTCGCCCGCCTGGCGGAAGCCGCCGGGGTGGATGTTGTTCTGGTGGGCGACTCCCTGGGAATGGTGGTGCAGGGGCAGGAAAGCACTCTGCCGGTGACGGTGGAGGACATGGTCTATCACACGGCCATGGTCAAGCGGGGCTGTGACCGCCCCCTCATCGTTGCCGACATGCCTTTCATGAGCCATGGCACGCCCCGGCAGGCCCTGGACAATGCCGGACGGCTGATGAAGGAAGGCGGCGCCCACATGGTCAAACTGGAAGGTGGCCATGCCCAGGTGGAGACCGTGAAGCATCTCACCGACCGGGCCGTCCCCGTGTGTGCGCACCTGGGCCTGCTGCCCCAGTCCATACACCAGCTCGGTGGTTACAAGGTGCAGGGCAGGGACAGTCGTAGCGCCGAGCGTATCTTGTCCGATGCCCATGAGCTGCAGGACGCCGGCGCCCAGATGCTGGTGTTGGAGTGCATTCCCGAGTTGCTGGCCCGGGAGATCAGCCTGGCCCTGGATATTCCCGTCATCGGCATAGGCGCGGGCCGCGGCTGTGACGGCCAGGTTCTGGTGCTCCATGACATGCTGGGCATCACCCCCGGCAAGGTGCCCAGCTTCAGCCACAATTTCATGGCCGAGGCGGATTCCATCGAGGGGGCCATTCGCGCCTACGTGGAAGCCGTCCATGACGAAAGATTTCCCGCCGAGGAGCACTGTTTCCGGTGAAGCAGGTCAGTGATGTTTCTTCCCTGCGCCGGGCGGTAAGAGAGCTTCCCGGGCCCGTGGCCCTGGTACCCACCATGGGCAATCTTCATGAAGGTCACCTGACCCTCGTGCGCCGTGCCCGGGAAGTGGCGGATGCCGTGGTGGTGAGCATTTTCGTCAATCCCATGCAGTTCGACCGCAAGGAAGATCTGGAAGCCTATCCCCGTACCCTGGAGGAAGACAAGGCCCTGCTGGCAGCCGAGGGGGTGGACCTGGTGTTCACACCGGCCGTGGAGGCCATCTATCCCGCCTCCATGGATGTGCATACCCGGGTGGAAGTGCCGGGGCTGTCGGACATCTTCTGCGGGGCTTCCCGTCCCGGTCATTTCGTGGGGGTTGCCACTATCGTCTGCAAGCTGTTCAACATGGTGCAGCCTCATTGCGCCCTGTTCGGAAAGAAGGACTTCCAGCAGTTGCTTATTATCCGGCGCATGGTGCGGGATCTGGCCATGCCCGTGGACATCATCGGTGTGGACACGGTGCGTGAAGCCGATGGCCTGGCCATGAGTTCACGCAATAACTATCTTGATGAGGCGCAGCGCGCCCGTGCTCCCGTGCTCTTTGCCGCTCTGAAACGTACCGCCGAAGCCCTGCGTCAGGGTAGAAGGGATTATGCCGCGCTGGAAGCCGATGCGATCCGGATGATTGCAGAGGGTGGGTTGAAGCCCGATTATCTTGGCATACGCCGGACAGCAGACCTTGCCGAGCCGGGGGAAGACGATACATCGTTGGTGATTCTCGGCGCCGCCTACCTGGGATTGGCCCGCCTCATCGACAACCTGGAAATCGAGCTGACATAGGATTGCCGTGATCTTCCGCGGGGGCGAGAGAGCCGGCCTCCCGCAAAGCTGCGGGAGGGATGCCCAGCGCCATCCCGGATTGGGTTCCATGCCATAGGCGCCGGAATCCGGCCGGGAAAAAGGAGCTCAGTCCCAGAATCCCCGCCGATAGGGCCTTGCCCAGGGCGGCGGCTGGAAGAATTCGCGTTCCAGCTCCTCGAAATCCGGAAATGCCGGGAACATGTCGCCCGGGAAGCCGGGATTGTTGTCCAGCAGGGCGTTGAGCAGTTGCTGTTTCTGGCTGTCAGGCAGGCCGGGTTCCTTCTTCACCTGTTCGATAACCTCATCCCGGGAGCCCTGGAACTCGAATTGCTGCTTGTTGCCCTTGTCGTCCAGAAATTCCACCGTAGCCTTGTAGCTGCCATCGGGCTGTTTGTTCACGGTCATGGCCTGAAAGCTTTCCCATACCTGGGTTCGCCCACCATGGCCTGACAGGGGCGGAGAGGGAGGCATCATGGGACGGGGGACGCCCATGCGCGGATGCCATGGCATGGGAGAGCGGTTGATTTCCCTTGCTCCCAGGGTGACATCCACCTTGCTTACTGCGCCATGGCGCAGAATTTCCAGGCTGACTTTTTTGCCCGCCGCGCTCTCGTTTATCGCCTTGACCAGTTCATCGGGCGTAATCAGCGTCCGCCCATCGATGGAGAGCAGCACATCATGCTGTTTCAGGCCGGCCTGTTCCGCCGGTGAACCGGGCATGACGCGCATCACCATCAGCCCCTGGTCGTGGGTGATGTCTTTCGGCAGCTGCGCCTGAACGGCCAGGGGCACGGGACCCACGGCCACGCCGAGGTAAGCGGGTGCCGGTGTCTGCTGTTCGGCGGCATTGGAGGTGGTTGACTGCTGCGCCAGCACCTGGCCGGCTCCGGGCAGGAGCAACAGCCCGGCGAGCAGGGGAGCGAGATTTTTTTTCATGTTTTCCTCCTGGTAGATCTTGTGATGCAAGGAACCCTGTTTTTCCCAACGAGGAAGCAGAATTCCGTCATCCATTCAAGATGGATACGACTGTGACAGTTTTCAAGGGATTTTGTTTCCAGCCAGTACGGCCCGTGCGGGGCCGGGCTTGAATTTCCGGGGTGCCGCACCCACTTTGCGTCAGGTAAACATCCCCGCCGGAAAGCAGGGATGAGAGGATCAACGAATTAGGAGGACAGTATTATGTCAACCCTGCAACAGATCAAGAGCGGCATGAGCCAGGCCTGGGACACGCTGGTGGATGGCTGGCAGCAGTTCTACCGGCGTGCCGCCAATGCCATTACCCGTTTCCGTCATGGTGACAAGGGGGAAGACCGGGAACTGGCCCTGCGCAGCAGCGGCTGGGGAGTGCTCGCCGCGGAGGTGTATGATGATGACGATAAGGTCGTGGTGCGCGTGGAAGCGCCGGGCATGGAAGGCAAGGATTTCGACATCGAGGTGGTGGAGAACTATTTGGTCATTCGTGGTCAAAAGAGCATCCAGAAGGAGCACAGTGAAGGCCGTTACCACGTGCTTGAGTGCGCCTATGGCAGCTTTGAGCGCGCCCTGCCGTTGCCTGAAGAGGTGATTGCGGACGAAGCAACGGCCAGCTACAAGCGTGGTGTCCTGAGGGTGGAACTGCCCAAGTCATCCAGTGCCCGCCGTCGCCGTATTGATGTCGAGGTACATTGATTGGGCCTTGGTATCAAGGGATAGTAGTCCCGGATCAGATCGAGAGGAGCCAGATTCATGATGTCATCAGCAACCATCCGTTCTTTCCTGTATGCGGCGTTCGTCTCCCTGAGCCTGATGCTGCCGACAGCCGGGTGGTCGGCGCCTCCTCCTCCGGGACACAGCATCGCTCCCGTGCTGGAGAATGTCCTGCCTGCGGTGGTGAACATCTCCACACGCAAGATCGTGGGAGTGAAACAGCGGGAATACCTGGTGGATCCCTTCTTCCGTCATTTCTACGGGTATCGTGACCGCCCCATGAAGAAAGAGTCCAAGAGCCTGGGTTCCGGGGTCATCGTGGATGCAAGGAAAGGCTGGGTCATCACCAATCATCACGTCATCGACGGAGCGGATGAAATTACCGTCACCCTGCGGGATCAGCGCAGTTTCACCGCGAAGTTGCTGGGAGAGGATCCGGCCGTGGATATCGCCCTTCTGCAGATTGATGCGGATGACCTGTCGGCCCTGCCGCTGGCGGATTCCGATAGCCTGCGTGTGGGCGATTTCGTGGTGGCCATAGGCAATCCCTTTGGTCTTGGGCAGACGGTGACCTACGGCATCGTCAGTGCGCTTGGGCGAACCGGGCTGGGGATCGAGGGTTACGAGGACTTCATCCAGACGGATGCTTCCATCAACCCCGGAAATTCCGGGGGCGCCCTGGTGACCACCCGCGGCAAGCTTGTGGGCATCAATACCGCCATCATGGGTGGCGCGGGCAATATCGGCATCGGTTTCGCCATTCCCGCGAGCATGGTCAGAGCCATTGTCGGGCAACTCGCCGAATACGGTGAAGTACAGCGTGGCCAACTGGGCGTGGTGATGCAGGATCTGACGCCGGAACTGGCATCTGCCTTTGGACTCAAGGAGCATCGTGGCGCCGTGGTGACCCAGGTGCTGCCCGGTTCCGCGGCTGACAAGGCGGGTATTCGTTCCGGTGATGTCATTATCGGCATCGATGGCAAGGCCGTGGTGGACGGTGGCGCCCTGCGCAATGCCGTGGGCCTGTTGCGCGCAGGGAGCAGGGTGAACCTGAAACTGATTCGTGATGGCAGGGTAAGGAATGTCAAGGCGACCATTGCCTTGCCCATGGATGCCGAGGCACAAGGGGAAAGGTTCAGCACTCGCCTGGAAGGCGCGCTGCTGGGCAACCTGGATGAAAAGCATCCCCTGGCTGAATCCGGGGGTGTGGAGGTGCTGGATGTGAAACGGAACAGCAAGGCCTGGGATGCGGGACTGCGCAAGGGAGATGTCATTGTCTCCGTTAACCGTCAGCCCGTGGCCTCCCTCATGGAGTTGTCGGCCATTACGCGGGCGGCGGGAGACAAAGGCCTGTTGCTGAACGTGCAACGGGGCAATGGTGCTCTGTTCGTGGTGATTCGCTAGCTCATACAACTGAATTTGAATCGAGGAACGGAACGTGGAGTTCGAAGACTACTACAAGATCATGGGCGTGAGCCGGGATGCAACCCAGGACGAGATCAAGCGCGCCTATCGCAAGCTGGCGAGAAAATATCATCCGGATGTGAGCAAGGAAAAGGATGCCGAAGAGAAGTTCAAGCGGCTTGGTGAAGCCTACGAAGTGCTCAAGGATCCGGAGAAGCGTGCCGCCTATGACCAGCTTGGCAAGAATTGGAAAGCCGGTCAGGATTTTCGTCCGCCTCCGGACTGGGATGCCGGTTTCGAGTTCAGTGGTGGTGGCTTTACGGGTGGCGCGGATGCCGATACCTACAGTGATTTCTTTGAATCCCTGTTCGGCAGGCGCTCACGCAGCTATGCCGGTGGTGCCGCAGGCGCGGGTGGTGGTTTCCACATGCGAGGCCAGGATCATCACGCCAAGGTGCTCATCGACCTGGAAGATGCCTACAATGGCGCTACCCGGAATATCACCTTGCAAGTGCCCGAGGTCGATTCCGCGGGTCATGTGGTTACCAGGAAACGTACCCTGAAAGTGCGCATTCCCAAGGGGGTGAAACAGGGCCAGCAGATTCGCCTGGCCGGTCAGGGTGCTCCTGGTGTGGGGCAAGGCGGCAATGGCGATCTCTATCTGGAGATCGAGTTTCGCGCTCATCCCTTCTACCGGGTGGAAGGGCGCGATGTCTATCTGGATTTGCCCGTTGCCCCCTGGGAAGCCGCCCTGGGCGGCAAGGTGCAGGTGCCCACACCGGCGGGCAAGCTGGATCTGAAGATTCCGGCCGGTTCCAATACCGGCAAGAAAATGCGCCTCAAGGGCAAGGGTATTCCCGGCAGGCATCCCGGTGATTTCTACGTGGAGCTGAAGGTGATGGCGCCGCCTGCGGACACGGAAAAGGCAAGGGAAATCTACCGGGAGATGGAAAGGGAGCTGGCCTTCAATCCGCGCGCGGCCCTGGGAGTATAAGCAATGAATGACGAGATACTGAATGGCGTCCTGCTGGATGAAGACTGTTATCTGAGCCTGGCTGAATTGAGCCGCGCCTGTTCCAGCCATGCTGAATGGGTGGTTTCACTGGTGGAGGAAGGCATACTGGAGCCGGGCGGGGCGGATATGCGGCATTGGCGCTTCAGCGCACCGGCCCTGCGTCGTGCGCGCACGGTGCGGCACCTGCAACGGGATCTGGGTGTGAACCTTGCGGGAGCCGCTCTGGTGCTGGATCTGCTTGATGAAATCGACACCCTGCGTCAGCGGCTGGCCCGGCTGGAACCTTGAAGGCAATAATGGTGATGTCGATGCCTCGTGATGTCGCGTCGTCATGAACCGGACCATTGGTTTTCAACCCTTGAAAAAAACTTTCCCGTCCTCATGTTCACGGGTGTAGAAAACAGATTTTCAGGAGGTTACTGATATGTTCGGAACAACTGCCCTGTTTGACGAACTTCAGCGTATTCAGCGGGAAATGGAGAGTGTGTTTGGTTCCACTCCCTGGGCCAATGGCATCCGCTCTTCCAGTACCGGTTTTCCTCCGGTAAACGTGGGCACCACGGCGGAGGAAGTGGACGTATATTTCTTTGCGCCTGGAGTGAACCCTGATTCATGGGATATTTCCATCCAGAACAATGTGCTCAGCGTGGCGGGAGAGCGCCGCGTGATCCGTGAGGAAGGCGCCAGCTACTATCGCAAGGAACGCTTCGATGGTGAATTCCGTCGTACGTTCAGCCTGCCGGACGATATCGACCCCGAAAAGGTTGATGCCAACTACAAGGATGGCGTGCTGCATGTGCGATTGCAGCGCAAGGAGTCCAGCAAACCGCGGCAAATAACGGTCAATTGAGATCCGGGAGGTGAGAGCAATGACTGAGAAGACTCAACTGGCAACCAAACAGGAAACCGATATCAAGTCCGTGTCCAGGCAGAATGAACCGAGCATTCGGCCGGCGGTGGATATCTTCGAGGATGAGAGTGGTATTACCTTGCATGCCGACATGCCGGGGATTTCACGGGATCGCCTGAGTGTGAAGGTGGAAGGTGATACCCTCACTATTGAAGGTGATGCGGAGATTCCCGTGCCGGAAGGCATGGAACCGCTGTATGCGGATGTACGGGCCACCCATTACCAGCGCAGTTTTACCTTGAGTAACGAGATGGATACCGACAAGGTGGAAGCCAGCCTCAATCAAGGCGTGCTTACCCTGCGGATTCCCAAGCGCGAGGAGCACAAGCCGCGCAAGATCGAGGTCAAGGTGGGCTGATTTACCCCCAAGGATCCCTTGTGGATCAGGCGCGGTACCGAAAGGTGCCGCGCCTTTTTTCATGGGAGGGATGTCGGTTATTCGCGGTAGAATGGCGGAAATACGTTTTGCTGGACATCACCCATGACTGACGAGATAACCCTGACGCGCCCGGACGACTGGCACCTGCATTTGCGTGATGGCCAGGTGCTCGCGGACATCGTGCCTCATACTGCTGCGCGTTTTGGTCGGGCCATTGTCATGCCCAACCTGAAGCCTCCGGTAACCACCACGGAAAAGGCGCTGGATTACCGTAAACGGATTCTGGAAGCATTGCCGCCCGGAATGTCCTTCCAGCCCCTTATGACCCTGTACCTGACAGATAACACCACCGTGGAGGAAATTGCCCGGGCAAAGTCCTCTGGTATGGTGCATGCGGTGAAATATTATCCAGCGGGCGCGACCACGAATTCCGATTCGGGTGTGACCGATATCCGCCGGGTTTATCCGGTACTGGAAGCCATGGCGGAACAGGGCATGCCATTGCTGGTTCATGGTGAAGTGACGGATCCCGCGGTGGATGTGTTCGACAGGGAGGCCGTGTTCATCGAACGGATACTGTTGCCGTTGCTCGCCGATATTCCTTCCCTGAAGATCGTCTTCGAGCACATCACCACCCGGGAGGCGGTGGATCTGGTGAAGCAGACGCCGGAGCGGCTTGGCGCCACCATTACCCCCCAACACCTGATGATGAACCGTAACGCGATTTTCCAGGGTGGAATCAATCCCCATCACTATTGTTTGCCCGTGCTCAAACGGGAACGGCATCGCCAGGCACTGGTGGCAGCCGCCACCAGTGGAGATCCCCGCTTCTTTCTGGGCACGGACAGCGCGCCCCATGCCCGGACGGCCAAGGAAAGCGCCTGTGGCTGCGCCGGCATCTACAGCGCGCATGCCGCCATGGAGTTTTATGCCCAGGTATTTGACGAAGCGGGCGCCCTGGACAAGCTGGAAGCTTTTGCCTCGTTTCATGGTGCGGATTTCTATGGCCTGCCGCGCAATGTCGGCAGCATTACCCTGGTGCGGGAGACCTTGCGGCTTCCCGAGGCAATCCGGTTTGGCGGCGAACAGTTGATTCCCCTGGGCGCGGGAGAGGTTCTGTCCTGGCGGTTGCGATGAAGCCGCATGCTCCGGCGCTTCAACCGGACAGGCGCGGGAAAGCCCGGCCGGGTGGCCAGGCTTTCTGATGCCCTGGTCGGGAATCCGTCATTCCAGGCGTTTGTTCGCCTGCCACAGGGCTTCGTTGCCTTCAAATCCCCAGTGCAGGACACCATTCTCGTCGAGGATGCCGCACCGGTTGCTGCACAAGGATTCATTGGCGGCGACTGGTGTGGGCATGTTGCCTGTTCCGATATGGAAATCATGCGAAGTGTTCATGTCCACAATGACATTGTCGAACTCGGAATTGTCGATATAGCCGTTGGTAACGCGAAAAGGGCGTTCCAGCTTGTCCTGAAATAGGGTGTTGATGATGTTGGTTCTGAGGAGGCGGTGATGACTGCATTTGCCATTGAGGGTGAAATCCGATATCACCACTTCCTTGTTCTCAATACGGCTGTCGGACATCGTCAGACAGCCGCGATATTCTTCCATGGAAGCCACTTCGCCCTTTTCGGTGATGTTGGAGGCAAGGATGGTGGTTTGATAGACATTGAATGATCGGGATACTTCCTGGTTCAAACCACCACGATTGATGTTTTCCAGCGTCAGATACTGGGGCTTTTCGTAATCCAGGATATATGCCGGATTGTAGATTTCCACGTCTCCCCGGTAGATGGTGAGGTTCTTGATGGTGATATGTTCACCACGGGTTACCGGCAGTGGGCTGCCGGAAGTAATGAACAGACGCAGCCCGTCACAGCTTTCCAGGCAGCCGGATATCGTCGTACCATTGAAGTCCACGATGATGCTGGCGCTGGTGGCGCCGGATGTCGAACCGCTGTCACGATAGGGATCCAGGATGAGCAGCGCGTTTGGCGCGGCGGTGGAATCATTCCGGTTCCACAAGTAGTCATATACAGCCTTGGGAGTCACTGAATAGCTGCCTTCGTGAGTGATGGTATAGGGAAGGCGGGTGATCCGCGTTACTTGCAGGTTCACCGGGGGTTGTTTTTCCAGCTCCCCTTCGGGAGGGGATTCCGGTGGTGCCGGAGTCAGGAAGGTATTGTCGTTGTCCGCCAGGTTTTCGGGATCATCTTCGCCCACACCAGGGTCTTCCGCGTATGGATCCTGGGTGTTTTCTTCTTCCCTGTCGGTAACGCCAGCGGTTCCACCCGAGTCACTGTCGTCCTGAACGCCGGGCAGCGGGTCGTTTTCCACGGAGGGCAGGGGCTGGGAAACAACAGGGGGAGTTGCCGGAACAGGTGGGCTGATTGCCACAGCCGGGATATCAGCTTGCGCCATCAGTCCTTCCGTGCATAGTGTCATGGCCAGCATGGCTGGCAGCATGCGGATCTTCATGTTCGTTCTCCTAGTTGATGGCACGGTCCCGAATTATTTGTTGGGTGCCGCGTCGATTTCAGTCAAAGTGTGGGTGCAGCAGAACGGCTCCAGTGAAGAAGGGGCCTGTACGATTTGCTGACACCGCCTGATTTCCTGCTCTTGTGATCGGCATGGATGATGGCGGCTTAATGGAAAATCCGGCAATGAATCGCCTGATTTGCGAGACTGAGAAACAGGTCACATCTTCGCCGGCGCGGCACATGATGGCGGGATGACGGAAAACCGGGGAAGGACATTCCCCGGACAAAAGAACGGCGGGTGGCCGGGAAAATTACGGATCAACAGGCTGTTGGTCTCGATATTCCTGTCATGATCTTCTATCGCGGGGAGGGACGGACATTGGCTGGTCCGGAAATTCCCGGGCGTGGTGCCCGGGACCCAGCCAACATCCAGCCCTGGAGCCCAATGCCCGGCGGGGAGATCCACGCCATTCGCGGCAGGGCAAGGGGAGCATCTGCCGGTGTTACACCAGTCCCCGGTGGAAGAAACCGATGATCACCAGCACCAGTAATACCAGGCCGATGCCCAACAGGGTGAAACCCAGGACGTAAGATACGGTTTCGAACTTCTTGGAAGGCGGTTCCTGGATGTGTTTTTCCAGTTCTCCAGTGGCCTTGAGCCGCTCGTAGTGTGCCGGACGCTCCTCCTTGAATTCATCCAGATCCCAACGTCCGGTGAACATGACCCGATCCAGGGGGAACTTGCTGGGGCGGAAGTGGTTGTTGAAGAAATGCACCACGAACAGGGTCATTACCGCCAGAAAGGCCTCCAGGCCATGGGCCATGGTGGACAGGTTGAACACCCAGCCGGGCAGGAAACGGCTGAAGAACGGCGAGAACCACAGGATCAGCCCGGACAGGCCGATGACGAACGCGCCCCAGTACACGGCCCAGTAATCGAACTTTTCCCAATAGGTCCAGCGGTCGAATCGGGGTGCCTCGCCTTTGCCAAAGAACCATTTGA
>CAZWRE010000161.1:0-3569 GCA_964636335.1 uncultured Sedimenticola sp.
GACGAAATAGCCCGCGAACTCGTCCCAGACAATGCCGCCATGATCGTGCACGCCCAGATCCTTCGAGGTTCGCCCGCACAACCAGATGCCGGCAAGGGTCACCAGGCCCAGCATCAGCAGGTACAGGGGCAGGGACAACCATGACAGGGGAATGTAGAGGGCCACCGCCGCCATGGTGCCGAAGGTGCCCGGCGCCACAGGAGCGCAACCGGAGCCGAAACCAAAGGCCAGCAGGTGCACCGGGTTCTTCAGGTTCGGGCGGGGAAGGCGGCTCATGCGAAATGCTTCCAGCCCCGGGGCAATGGCGCTTCCCTGCCCCGGGCATCCAGCAGCGTCAGACCTTCGCCGGGGAGCATCTCGCCGATACAGGTGGCGGACAGGCCGTCCGGCAGGGCGCTGTCGGCAGGAAGTGTGAAACAGAGTTCGTAGTCGTCACCTCCCGCAACCGCCAGGGAGAAATCCCCCGTGGCGGAAACATGCTCCGCCATGGCGGGGGACAGGGGCAATCTGTCCAGGTGGATCCGGGCGGCGCAGCCGCTTTGCCGGCAGACATGCCCCAGATCGGATACCAGTCCATCGGAAATATCGATGCAGCTCGTCGCGCCTGCCGCCGACAGAGCCCGTCCCTCGGCAATCCTGGGGCGTGGCTGTTCAAGCCGGCTGCGCAGCCCGCCCGGCTCTTCATCCGCCAGCAGGCATTTCAGGGCCAGGGCCGCGTCCCCCAGGGTGCCGGTGACATAAACCTGATCCCCGGGCCGCGCTCCGGAACGGCGCAGCTCCCGCCCCGGTTCCACGAAGCCCGTGAGCTGGACGGTGATGCTCATGTCCCCCTGGCAGGTATCACCCCCCACCAGCGCCACGCCATGCTCACCGGCCAGAACGGAAAAACCCGCGGAAAAGGCCGACAGCCATTCATTGTCGATTGCCGGAAGGCTGATGGAAAGCAGGGCCCAGGCGGGCTGGGCGCCCATGGCAGCGAGATCGCTGAGATTTACCGCCAGGGCCTTGTGTCCAAGGGTGCGGGGATCCACGTCGGGAAGAAAATGGCGCCCGGCAATGAGGGTGTCCATGGTCATGGCCAGACGCATGCCCGGCGGCGCTTCGAGGAGGGCACAGTCGTCTCCCACGCCCAGCGCCACGTCCCGCCGCGCCCCGGACAAGCCGGAGAAATAACGCTCGATGAGCTGGAATTCAGCCACGCTTCCTGGCGGCTACTTCCACCGGCCGCAGGATCTGGGCCAGCTTGTCCAGCACGCCGTTGATGTACTTGTGGCCCTTGTCCGCGCCGAAGGTCTTGGCCAGTTCCACCCATTCATTGATGACTACCCTATAGGGCACTTCCGGGTGCTTGAGCAGCTCGTAGGCGCCCAGGCGCAAAATGGCGCGCTCCACCAGATCCACTTCCTCCACGGGACGATCCAGCAGGGGCTTGAGACCATCGTCCAGGCTGTCCAACTGCGTGGGCACGCCGCGGACCAGATCCTGGAAATAATCGACCTGGAAATCACCGCCGGGATGCTCGGCAAGAAAACCGTTGATGATCTCGCCGATATTGTCCCCGGTCACCTGCCACTGGTAGATGGCCTGGGTAGCCAGGGAGCGGGACTTGCTGCGCTTGTTGCTCACAGTTGGCGCAGCAGATTGACCATTTCGATGGCGGAAGCGGCCGCTTCACCGCCCTTGTTGCCGGCCTTGGTTCCGGCGCGTTCGATGGACTGCTCGATGGTGTCCACGGTGAGCACGCCGAAGGCAATGGGCACGCCGTGGTTCAGGGAGACCTGGGCCATGCCCTTCACGGCCTCGCCCGCCACGTATTCGAAGTGGGGAGTGCCGCCGCGAATCACCGCGCCCAGGGCGATGATGGCGTCATACTTTCCACTGGCCGCCACCTTGTCCAGCACCACGGGCATCTCGAAGGCGCCGGGCAGGCGCACGATGGTGATGTCGTCCTCGTGCGCGCCGTGGCGCTTGAGGGTGTCGATGGCCCCTGCTTCCAGGTGGCTCACCACGAAACTGTTCCAGCGCGCCACCACCAGGCAATAGCGGCCGCCGCTGGCGACGAGGTTTCCTTCAATGGTCTTGATGCTCATATCAGTTACTCCTGTTCTTCGGGGAGTTCGAAATCGACGAATTCGGTCACTTCCAGATGGAAGCCGGCCAGGGCATGCAGGTGCTTGGGCGCGCTCATGACGCGCATCTTCTTCACCCCCAGGTCGATGAGAATCTGCGCCCCCACGCCAAAGGTGCGCAGCTCCTTGTCCTTGATCTTGCCATGATCGATGGCCGCCGCGCCATCGGCGGTGCCCTTGAGCTGGCAGGCCTGGATGCGCTGCACGATGTCCCGCGCCGTGTCATGGTTGCGCAGGATGACCACGACGCCGCCGCCTTCGTGCTCGATCTGTTTCATGGCGTTCTTCAGGGGCCAGCCGCATTCTTCGTAAGAGGCTCCCAGCAGGTCGCAAAGGCTGTTCTGCACGTGCACACGCACCAGCACCGGCTCATCCTCGCGGATCACGCCCTTCACCAGGGCCAGGTGCACCTCGTTGTCCACCACGTCCTGATAGGCGATGACGCGGAAATCCCCGGCTTCCGTGGGCAACAGGCATTCGTTGATGCGCTCCACGGTCTTTTCGTTGCGCACCCGGTACTCGATGAGATCGGCGATGGTGCCGATCTTCAGGTTGTGCGCGGCGGCGAACTTCTCCAGATCCGGGCGGCGGGCCATGGTGCCGTCCTCGTTGAGAATCTCCACAATTACCGCGGCTGGTTCGGCGCCAGCCAGACGGGCCAGGTCGCAGCCCGCTTCCGTGTGCCCCGCGCGCACCAACACGCCTCCAGGCTGGGCCATTAGGGGAAAGATATGGCCGGGTTGCACCAGATCTTCGGGACGGGCATCGGGCTTCACCGCCGCTTGCACGGTAATGGCCCGGTCTGCGGCGGATATCCCAGTGGTCACCCCTTCAGCCGCCTCGATGGAAATGGTGAAATTGGTGGATTCCAACTGGTCGGCGGCATTCACCATGAGAGGCAGGCGAAGCTGCTGGCAACGCTCTTTGGTGAGGGTCAGGCAAATCAGGCCACGGCCGTACTTGGCCATGAAATTGATGGCTTCCGGCGTAACCTTGTCCGCGACAATGACCAGATCACCTTCGTTTTCACGATCTTCATCGTCCATGATGATGACCATCCTGCCCTGACGCAGATCTTCAATGATTTCTTCGGTAGTATTGAGTGCCATTGGCAATCAGTGTCCAACTCGAATGGAAAATAAGCCGGAGAGTGTACCATGAATCAGCAGACAGAAGGCGTCATCAGGTTCCGCCTGGACCACAGGGAAGCCCCGGCCCCATCCGCGGAGGAAACCGCCGATCTGCGCGGCTGGTTCAGGGTTTTGCGCCTACTGGATCTGCTGGGGCGGGACCCCCGGCGCTACCTGGGCTACGCCTACGGCAACATCAGCCGGCGGCGCGGCGACAGGTTCATCATCAGTTGCACCCAGACCAGCGGCAGGGAGAAACTGGAGGCGGACAATTTCTCCCGGGTCACGGATTTCGACATGACAACCAACC
>CAZWRE010000162.1:0-11101 GCA_964636335.1 uncultured Sedimenticola sp.
GTCTCGTGATTCCTGCATGCGGGCAAAGGAAGCTTCCTTACCACTCGCCGCCTCGGCCGCGTACTTGGCAATCCGGTGAGCAAGCACCTGCTGTTCGGACGCGCCCAGTATGTACTTTTCCAAATCAGCACTGTGCTTGGCCCAGGCAACGAAGGCCAAAACCCCCGCGACCATGGACAACACCAGCAAAACGGAAAGCAGTGGAACCAGGGCCGACCGGCTGGATCCTTTCTTTGCTCTAGCTACCATTTCTATAACCCCTTCAAGTTGTGAGTTCTACCCACCCAGCTAACGTGTTGATCTTCAATGTAACGGTTCGCCGCTACAACATTCTGTGTCCAGGTACAGTCCCTACGGGTCGATACCGGTTCCCTGTCCGCCCCCACGAAATCAGGCGGCCGCGGACATGAAACGTTCGTCGTTGGCCAATGCCGCCATGCTGAAAACCGGCCACACGCCATCTTCCAGTCCAAAAACGTCATACACATATCGCCCGAGAAAACCTTCGATACGGGTGTCCTGTATCTGTTTGCTCATGGGAAGATGCCGCATTCCCAGGACCGAGGAAACCAGCAATCCCATGGATGTCCCCCGGTTGCGAATCACCAGGACACGGGACTGGTCATTGACCACCACGGGACCACCGCCAATGAACTGCTGGAGATCCACCACGGGAAGCAGCTCCCCGCGAATATTCGCCAGACCCAGCATCCAGCTCCGGGTGCCAGGCACACGGGTGACCGAATCCGGGTAGGGAAGCAGTTCGCGGATTTCCTCCATCGCGGATATGACTTTCACGCCATCGAGCACGAAAGCCAGCCCCTGCCAGTCCTCCTCCTTCACCACGGTGGCGGGAACCAGCGATTCCTGGGCACGGCTGCGCTCATCCACGCTGGACAGGTACCGCAGCACGGTTTCCAGGGTATGGCTACTGGTGGCGTCAGACATCAGCTGACCATCTCGCCGACCTTGTTGAGCAACTCGGAAACATCGACAGGCTTTACCAGGTAATCCTTGGCTCCCTGGCGCATGCCCCATTCACGATCGGTATCCTGATCCTTTGTCGTCACGATGATGATGGGAATGTGCTTGGTCGATGCATTGCGATGGATCTTTCTCGTCGCCTGAAACCCGTTCAACCCAGGCATGACCACATCCATGAGAATAAGGTCCGGCATTTCCTCCATTGCCTTCTGCACACCCTCCTCCCCATCGGTTGCCACGACCACCTGGTAACCCTCATTGCCCAGGGCGGTGCTGAAGATATGCACTTCAGTGGGAGAATCGTCAACAATCAGTACTTTTGCCATATTTCCTGTTTCCTGCTTTATTCAAAAATTCATGCTGCCTTGGGAATATGCTTGCGTATCGCATCGAGCAACTCGTCCCGGCTGAAAGGTTTGGTCAGGTACTGGTCTGAACCGGCAAGGCGTCCCTTGGCGCGATCGAACAATCCGTCCTTGCTGGACAACATGACCACGGGTGTATCACTGTAGGCCTTGTTGTTCTTGATGAGCGCGCAGGTCTGGTAGCCGTCCAGCCGCGGCATCATGATATCCACGAAGATCAGATCGGGATGATGATCCGCCACCAGCGACAGGGCCTCGAACCCATCCTCCGCAGTTACCACTTCGCAACCTGCCCTGGTCAGCAGGTTCTCCGCGGTACGCCGTATGGTCTTGCTGTCATCTATGACCATTATCTTGAGACCGGAAAGCCCGGAAGCTTCATCACTCATTACTGCCACTCACTGTAAACACGATCGTCATGGTCTGGAAAATATACTACACCCCAACCTCATTGAGCAGAAAAACATGTTCTCCCGCCCCGGCGCCACCAGACGAAAACAGGTAGCGGGCGACACGCCGGAATCACTGCTCGTCACCGGTTTGGGGAATGATGGTGGTAAGCCCCCAGAACTCCCACATGCGCATGCCGCCCCGGTAGTACTTTATCTTGTCCGCCGGATACTGCGCGGCCAGCAGGCCGCGAATGGCCCGGGGAGACTGGCCACAGTCCGGACCATTACAGAACAGCACCAGGCTCTTGGCCTCGGTGAAATCCCAGTCTTCCGTCTTGTATTTGGCATCGATGATGCCCCATTTTTCCAGCAACGAGGTGAAAAAACCGATCTCTCCCCTTTCCTTGGCACCAAAGCGCTCCAGCAGTTGGGCCAACTCGGGAGACTCGGGCCCCTTTGTGAATTGCGTGAAGGGGATGTTGATCGAACCCGGGATGGTGCCCTTCTTGTACCACGAGGGCGTGCGGGCATCAATGAGCAGTCCCTTGCCGTCACGCAACTGGGTCTCCATGAACTGGAACATCTCGACCTCACCATAGGTCTGAACGTCGGGACTGGGGCTCATGGGCTTGAGGCAATGGGGCGGACAGGGGCGGATGGTCTTGGCGTAATACCCGCTCAGCTCATAGTTCGGGTCCTGGACACGCTGCACCTTGACCGAACTGCCATCATGAATGACATAGATGTAAGGCTTGTCCGCGGTCAGCCCCACGAACTTGTTGTCCACCCCGACCTTCACCTCTTCCGCAACCGCCAGGGAACACAGCATCCCGAAGCCCGCGGTAATACCAAGGAAAGCCTTCAGCCTCTTGTTCATCTCCAGACTCATCTCTTCTTCCACCTCTCCTGAATAATCCCGGTTATTCTTCTGTTGTTTTCTTGTCACCGATTCATTTTTCGGTTGATGATCATCCGCCGGATCTGCCGCAAGGACGCACCTCCGGCATAGGATTTGAACACCTCGGCCTTGTCCTTATCCATGAGGGACTCGTAGAACGAGTAGGTTCCCCTGGCCTTGGCCTTGAGCAGTCGCTCGAATTCTTTCTGGCTCATGCGAGCGGCATCCTTGGCTTCCAGATTCTCCATGGCATCGGAACGGGGAACCGGGGATGTGGAAGGTTCGGACAGCTTGGATGCCTCGGCGTCGATATATTTCAGATACTCTTCTTCCGACAGAGCCAGGCAGTTGCCGGCAGACATAGCAAAATAACCGGCGATAGCCAGCAATTTACCCAAAGACATCTTCCCTCCTCCAAATCTGAACCGGACAACCCGGCCAGGTACCAGAAAGCGTATTACGTCGCCCCTATAACCGGTTATTATTACTGGCAATATGTTTTGCTTTTATGTACGCAACATAGCAAGCTATGTACACCAACGCAAGATTGCCATGCAAATTCCCGGCAGCTTCCAATCTTTCAGCACCCCTCCATTCTCAAGGCTTTTTGCACAACCGGTGATCTTATCATGACGATCAACATTGGAATTGTGATGGACCCCATAAATACCATAAAGACCGCGAAGGACAGCAGCTTCGCCATGCTGCTTGAAGCCCAGCGGCGGGGATGGACCATCTGGTACATGGAAATGAATTCCCTTTATCTGGAAAACAACCGGCCAATGGCCTGGGCCAGGCCAGCCGAAGTATTCGACGATCCTGATCACTGGTACGAAACCGGAGCCGAACAGTCCCTGCCACTGAATGGCATGGACGTCATTCTCATGCGCAAGGATCCTCCCTTCGACATGGAATACATCTACGCCACCTATCTGCTTGAGCAGGCAGAAGCCGATGGAACACTGGTGGTCAATCGTCCCCGCGCCCTGCGCGACGCCAACGAGAAGCTCTTCACCAGCTGGTTCCCCCAGTGCACGCCGGACACGCTGGTCTCCCGGCGCTACCAGGACTTCAAGCGCTTTCTCCACAAACATCAGGACATCATCCTCAAGCCCCTGGGAGGCATGGGAGGAGAATCCATATTCCGCATCAGACAGGATGACCCGAACACCAACGTCATCCTGGAAACACTGACCGCCAGGCAAACCCGTTACGCCATGGCACAGAAGTTCATCCCGGAAATCAGCGCCGGCGACAAGCGCATCCTGGTGGTCGATGGCGAGGCGATCCCCTGGGCCCTGGCGCGCATCCCCCGGGAGGGCGAAACCCGGGGCAATCTTGCCGCCGGGGGAAGCGCTCGCGGTGTGCCACTGACCGACCGTGACCACTGGATTGTGGAACAGGTCGCACCCCGCCTGAAGGAAGCAGGCATACTGTTTGCGGGACTGGATGTAATCGGCGACTATCTAACCGAAATCAACGTCACCAGCCCCACCTGCATCCGGGAACTGGACAGCCTCTACAACATCAACATCAGCGGCATGCTGATGGACAGCATCGAGAACAGACTCCAGGCATGAGCCCTCCCTTTCCGACTATCCTGGCCCTGCTCGCCGCTCTTGCGCTGGCGGGCTGTGAAAAGAACGAGCCGGTCCACAACAGCAGGTTTCTCGCCTTCGGCACTCTGACGGATGTAAGCATTGTCGGCGTACCGAGGGAAAAGGCCCTCGCCGCAGTGGAATCACTGGAACAGGATTTCAGTATCATGAACAGGGCCTGGCACGCCTGGGCCCCCGGTCCTCTCACCTACACCAACAAGCTGTTGTCCGAAGGCAGGCGTTTTGCCGTGCCGCCCTCGGTACTGGTGCTGATGAGGAAATCAGCGATACTGGCCCGGCAGAGCGACAACCTGTTCAATCCCGCTATCGGCCGCCTCATACGCCTGTGGGGATTTCAGCGCGACACCCTGGACAACTGGCAGCCTCCGGATGAAGAAGCGGTGCGCAAGCTGGTGGAAGCCAACCCCACCATGGACGATATAGAGATCGATGGCATCCACGCCCGCTGCGGAAACCCCGAGGTACAACTCGACTTCGGCGCCGTGGGCAAGGGCTATGGCATCGACCTGGCCATCGAGCACCTGCGGGAAATGGGTATCGAAAACGCCATCGTCAACAGCGGCGGCGACCTGCGCGCCATCGGTTCCCGCGGGGGGCACCCCTGGCGCATCGCCATTCGCGGCGCCAGCGGCGCCGGCATCCTCGGATTCCTGTACGTATCAGGCGACGAAAGCGTCTTCACCTCCGGCAACTATGAACGAAACTATCTGTGGAAGGGCAAGGTCTATCATCACATCATCGATCCCCGCAGCGGCAATCCTGCCCGGGGCACCCGTTCGGTTACAGTGATCCATGAAAGTGCTATCGTAGCCGATGCGGCAGCCACCGCCCTGTTCGTCGCCGGCCCGGAAGACTGGCACCGCATCGCCCGGCGGATGGGCATACGCTATGTGCTGCTGGTGGACGAGAACAATGTGGTACACATGAACCCTGCCATGCAGAAAAGGCTGCAGTTGATGGACAAGAAACAGGTCGTGGAGATTTCCGCCCCCCTGGTGGACGACGCCAAGCACGGGATGCCATGAGCACAATGCACCACCGCACCCATAACGAAGCGCTGATCACCATGCTGGTGATCGCGGTAATCCTGCACGCGCTGTTCATCCTGGGCGTGACTTTCCAGATGCCGCCGGCCCAGCCCCAGGCCACCCAACCCAGCCTGGATGTCATCCTCGTTCCCACACCGAAGAAGCAGCCCAAGCCAGAGGAGGCCGATTTTCTCTCCCGGCAGAACCAGGAAGGCGGCACTGACAGAAAGGGGCAGGCCAGACCCAACGCCGTGCCCACGCTCCCGGCCCTGAAGAAGAGCCGGAAGGCATCCGAAGAACGCATTCGAAGCGGTGTCAAGGCGCCAGACGCGCGGAAACAACCCAAGGTGGTCACCACAGAGAAACCATCCACCCACAAGGTGAAACCGGCGAGAAAAGCGCCGGTGAAGGCACGGAAGAAACCCGACATGACCCAGCTCCTTTCCAGCACCCGCCAGGAGATCGCCCGCCTCACGGCGGAGCTGGACCGCAACAGCCAGTATGCCTCCCAGCGCCCACGCCACAAGGCCATCAACGCCAGCACCAGGGAATACCGGTATGCCGCCTACCTGGAAGCCTGGCGCAAGAAGGTGGAGCGGGTAGGCAACCTGAATTATCCTGACGAAGCCAAGCGCAGGAAACTCTATGGTGACCTGCTGCTGCATGTGGCCCTGAGGTCAGACGGATCCGTGCAGCAAATCCGCGTGGTGCGCTCATCAGGCCACAAGATACTGGATGACGCCGCCGTGCGCATCGTGCGCCTGGCCGCCCCCTTTGCCCCCTTCCCCGAGGAAATCCGCAAGGAGGTGGATATCCTGGACATCACCCGCACCTGGCAGTTCCTCAGCAGCAACCGCCTGTTCTCGGGCAAGTGAAAGCGCCATTCTGGCGCCCGGCCACAGCCTGTTGATATAATTGACGCCCCATGAGTGAATCCTCGTCTCTCACAGATCATTTCCTGATCGCCCTGCCTGTACTGCAGGATCCCAACTTTTCCCGCACCGTCACCTACATCTGTGAACACACGGAAGAAGGGGCCATGGGCATCATCATCAACCGGCCCTGTGACCTGCGGCTCACGGACATTCTGCACCACATGGACATCGAGCAGACAGCGGAAACTCCGGCAGACATGCCCGTGCATATCGGCGGCCCGGTGCAGGAAGACCGGGGCTTCCTGCTCCATTCTCCACCAAGGCGCTGGGACTCCACCCTGGTGATCAGTGACGACATGGCCGTCACCACCTCCCGCGACCTGCTCCAGGCCCTGGCCCGGGGAGAAGGGCCGGAAGACGTGTTCATCGCCCTGGGCTATGCCGGCTGGGGGCCGGGGCAGCTAGAGTACGAGATGCAGCAGGACAGTTGGCTGTTCAGCCCCGCCTCCCGGGAAATCATCTTCCACACCCCCCTGGAACAACGCTGGGAGGCCGCGGCGACCCTGGCCGGCGTGGATCTGAACCTCATCAGCAACATCGGCGGCCATGCCTGACACCTTGCTGGGCTTCGACTTCGGCACACACAAGATCGGCGTGGCCGTGGGCCAGCAGCTCACCGGTACCGCCACTCCCCTAACCGTGCTGGGCCGGGTGCGGAACAGGCCGGACTGGGAAGGCATCGCACGGCTCATCGACGAGTGGCAGCCCCAGGCCCTGGTGGTGGGCCTGCCCACGGGCCCCGACGAGGAAGAGACAGCCATGACCAGGGCGGCCCGCAAGTTCGCCCGACAGCTGGAAGGCCGCTTTCATCTGCCTGTACACCTGGCGGACGAAAGGCTAACATCCCGGGAAGCCTGGAGCCGCATCGGCGGCATCGCCACCCGGGATGTCACACGCATCGATTCCATGGCCGCCAAACTCATCCTCGAAACCTGGTTCAGCAGCACATGAGCAAACGCATCTTCATGCAACAGGACGCCATCCTGGATATCGTCCAGGGCATGGCCCGCCTGACGCGCCGGCACCTGGAAGACAGGAAGATTCCCGACCCGGCCATGATCGGCATCCACACGGGCGGCGTGTGGGTCGCCCGGCTTCTGCACGAACTGCTGGACATCACAGTGCCTCTGGGACAACTGGACATCAGCTTTTACCGGGATGATTTCACCCGCATCGGCATGAACCCCCAGGTAAAGCCTTCGCGGATCCCCTTCGAGGTGGAGGACAGACACATCATTCTGGTGGACGACGTCATCCAGTCCGGGCGCACCATACGCGCGGCCATGAACGAGATCTTCGATTTCGGCCGACCTGCCTCAATCACCCTGGTCTGCCTCATCGAGCGCAGCGGCCGGGAACTGCCCATACAGCCGGACATCATGGGCCTGGAGCCACCCCTTGGAAACGAGGAACATATCCGCCTGCAGGGCCCGGACCCCCTGGTGCTGGAAATCAGCGGCCAGCCGGGCAACAGGGAAGACAGATGAACACCAATACCAGCCAGATAGATGAACAGGGCCGCCTGCGGCACTTTCTCAGCATCGAGGGCTTCCGCAGGGAGCAGTTGGAACAGATCTTGGACACGGCGGAGTCCTTCGCCATGCTGCCCGGCCGCCAGGTAAAGAAAGTCCCCTTGTTGCGCGGCAAGATCATCACCAACCTGTTCTTCGAGAACAGCACCCGCACCCGCACCACCTTTGAACTGGCCGCCAAGCTGCTTTCGGCGGACGTCATCAATTTCAACGTCAATATCTCCGCCACGGCAAAGGGTGAAACCCTGCTGGACACCCTGCGCAATCTGGAGGCCATGCACTCGGATATGTTCATCGTGCGTCACCAGGCCTCCGGCGCGGCCCATTTCATCGCCCGTCACGCCGCTCCGGGGGTGAGCGTCATCAACGCCGGCGACGGCCGCCACGCCCATCCCACACAGGCCATGCTGGACATGTTCACCATCCGCCGGCACAAAGGTGACTTTGCCCCCCTGCGGGTGGCCATCGTGGGCGACATCCAGCATTCCCGGGTGGCGCGATCCCAGATCATGGCCCTGAACATTCTCGGCGTGAGCGAAGTGCGGGTCATTGCCCCGCGCACCCTGCTGCCCGCCGAGGTACGTTCCTTGGGCGTCCACATCTATCACGATCTGGAGCGGGGTCTGGAGGACGTGGATGTGGTCATCATGCTGCGTCTGCAGAAGGAGCGCATGGAACACGCCCTGTTGCCTTCGGAACACGAATATTTCCAGCTCTACGGACTTACCGAGGCCCGCCTCAAGAAAGCCAAACCCGACGCCATCGTCATGCACCCCGGCCCCATCAACCGGGGGGTGGAGATTGCTTCAGAGGTGGCCGACGGGCCGCGGTCGGTTATTCTGCAGCAGGTGAGCTACGGCATCGCCGTGCGCATGGCGGTCATGTCCATGGCCCTGGGCGGCAATGCCGGGGAGAAATCCTCATGAACCGCGTTCATATCCGGGGCGGCCATCTCATCGACCCCGCCAACAGCATCGACGATTTTCTCGACCTGTGGCTGGTAGACGGCAAGGTGCTGGCCGTGGGCCAGGCCCCGGCGGACTTCACCGCCGATCAGGTCATCGACGCCACTGGACGCATCGTCTGCCCCGGTCTCATCGACCTGGGCGTGCACTTGCGCGAACCCGGCCAGGAACACAAGGGCACCATCCGCAGCGAATCCCGGGCCGCCGCCAGGGGCGGCATCACCACCCTGGTGTGCATGCCCGACACCCAGCCGGTCATCGACACGCCGGCAGTCTGGGAACTGGTGCGCCGCCGCGCCAAGGCCTGCGGCAGCGCCCGGGTGCTGGCCATCGGCGCCCTCACCCAGGGGCTACAGGGGGAACAACTGGCGGAAATGGGCGCCCTGAAGAATGCCGGCTGCGTGGCGGTGAGCAACGCCCGCCAGCGCATGGCCAATACCCTGGTCACCCGCCATGCTCTGGAATACGCCAGCACCTTCGATCTGCCCGTGATCCTGTGCTCCGAAGACCCCCACCTCAAGGCCCGAGGCTGCGTCCATGAAGGCGCCGTGGCCAGCCGCCTGGGCCTGCCCGGCATTCCCGCGGCAGCGGAAACCGTGGCCGTGGCCCGGGATCTGGCTCTTACGGAACATACTGGCAGCCGCAGCCACTTCCACACCCTGTCCACGGGGCGCGCCATCGAGATGATCCGCCAGGCCCGCCAGGGCGGCGCGCGCCTGTCCGCGGGCGTCGCCATTCACCAACTGTTCCTCATGGACACGGACGTGGACGGCTTCAACGCCGCCTGCCACGTGGATCCGCCTCTGCGCACCCAGAGCGACCGCGACCGCCTGCGCCAGGCCTTGCGTGACGGGGACATTCAGGTCATCTGTTCCGACCACCAGCCTCACGAGGCGGACGCCAAGACCGAGCCCTTCCCCCTCACGGCACCGGGCATCTCCGGCCTGGAGACCCTGCTGCCCCTGAGCCTGAAACTGGTGGAAGAAGGCGTACTGGACCTGCCCACGGCCATCGCCGCCCTGACCGCCGGCCCGGCACGGGTGCTGGATTTGCCACTGGGCCGCCTGGATCCCGGGCGCAGCGCCGACATCTGTATCTTCGACCCGGAGGCCATCTGGGAACTGGACCCCGCCGGCATGGCAAGCCGGGGGAAGAACACGCCTTTTGGCGGCTGGGAATTCCGTGGACAGGTCACCCATACACTGTTCGAAGGCCGACTCACCTGGAGCAGCAACTCATGAAACACCCGCAACACCGCGGCAGCATTTTCATCGAAGATGCCGAGATTCTCAGCCACGAAGCCTTCGCCGGCGACCAGTTCATCCTGCGCCTGCGGGCCCCGCGTTGCGCGGCCAGGGCCTTGCCCGGCCAGTTCGTGCACCTGACAGTGGATCCGTTGCGCCCCATGCGCCGGCCCATTTCCATCATGCGCGCCGACGCCGAGGCCGGCTGGATAGACCTGCTCTACAAGCAGGTTGGGGAAGGCACGGCCCTGCTGGCAAAGCGCAAGCCCGGCGAAACCCTGAGTAACCTCGGCCCCATTGGCCAGCCTTTCAAGGTCAGCAGAAAGCGCCCCCTGCTCATCGGCGGCGGCGTGGGCATGCCGCCCATGCTGTTCGTGGCCGAAAGCCTCAAGGGCAGCGATCGCCAGCCCCTGGTGATCCTGGGATCAGAAGTGCCCTTCCCTTTCGATCCCCGGCCCTCGGAGATTCTTGTGCCCGGCATGCCCGAAGGGGTCATCGCCACAATGCCATTGCTGGACGACTGGGGCATCGCCTGCCGCCTGGCTTCCGGTCAGGACATGCCCGGCGTGTACCAGGGCTATGTCACCGATCTGGCCCGTCACTGGCTGCAATCCCTGGACGATACGGCGAGAAGCGAGGTAGAAGTACTGGCCTGCGGCCCCCATCCCATGCTGGATGCCGTGGTGCAACTGGCCCGGGAATTCGATCTGCCGGTTCAGGTTTCCCTGGAGGAATTCATGGCCTGCGGCGTGGGCGGCTGCGCCGGCTGTGCCGTGGAAGTGCAGACGGAAAACGGCCCGGCCATGCAGCGGGTCTGCGTGGATGGGCCGGTGTTTGATGGTCGCCAGGTTTTCTGAGGATTCCAATACGGCCTTTCTGCCATGATCATCGGCCCGGGACGGGCCTCCTACAATAAAAACGCCCCGCCACGACAAATCGGCCCGAGGGCGGGCCTCCTACAATGTTGTAGGAGCGGCGCCCCCGCCGCGACACCCGCACAGGGATGTACGGCGCGAAGCGGAGGCATCGGCAAACCGCGTTTTCCGATGCCGATGAGGAAACGGGCAGGGAAAGCCCGGTTCCGGTTCAAACAGGATTATCGCCCCGAGGGCGGGCCTCCTACAATAAATCGCCCCGCC
>CAZWRE010000163.1:0-6179 GCA_964636335.1 uncultured Sedimenticola sp.
AGCTGGTGTTTGCCGTTGCCGATGAGATCCGCCCGCCCCATCTTCCTCAGGGCTTCGCGCAGCAGGGGCCAGTTGTTGGCATCGTGGTAGCGCAGGAAAGCCTTGTGCAGGCGGCGCTGCTTCATGCCCCGGGGAGAGAAAACGGTCTTTTTTCCCCGGGTGACCTTCTTCAGGGGATTGTAACCCGTGTGCCACATAGCCGTGGCCAGGGCCATGGGAGAGGGCAGATAGGCCTGCACCTGGTCGGCGCGAAAGCCGTTCCGCTTCAGCCACAGGGCCAGTTGGAGCATGTCTTCGTCCGTCGTGCCGGGATGAGCGGCGATGAAGTAGGGAATCAGGTATTGCTCCTTGCCCGCCGCCCTGGAGTATTTCTCGAACATGGCCTTGAAACGGTCATAGGTGCCGATGCCGGGTTTCATCATGTGGGAAAGTGGCCCCTTCTCCGTGTGTTCCGGGGCGATCTTCAGGTAGCCGCCCACGTGATGAGTGACCAGTTCCTTGACGTATTCCGGGGTCTCCACCGCCAGGTCGTAGCGCAGGCCCGAGGCAATGAAGATGCGCTTGATGCCGGGAATGGCCCGGGCCTTGCGGTACAGGCGCACCAGGGGCATCTGGTCGGTCTTCATGTTCTTGCAGATGCCGGGATAGACGCAGGACAGGCGGCGGCAGGAGGCCTCGATCTTCGGATCCTTGCAGTGCAGCCGCCACATGTTGGCCGTGGGGCCGCCCAGGTCGGAGATGTTGCCGGTGAAGCCGGGCACGGTGTCGCGGATGGTTTCGATCTCTTTGAGGATGCTCTTTTCCGAACGGTTCTGGATGATGCGCCCTTCGTGCTCGGTGATGGAACAGAAGGTACAGCCGCCAAAACAGCCGCGCATGATGTTGATGGAGAAACGAATCATTTCCCAGGCGGGAATGCGTGCGTCACCATAGGCGGGATGAGGCCGCCGCTGGTAGGGTAATTCATACACCCGATCCAGTTCCCGGGTTGTGAGGGGGATGGGAGGTGGATTTACCCACAGATAGCGTTTGCCATGCTGTTGTACCAGGGGACGGGCGTTGCCGGGGTTGGATTCCAGGTGCAGGATGCGTGAGGCGTGAGCGTAGAGCACCGGGTCGCGTTTCACCTGTTCGTAGGAAGGCAGCAGGATGGCGGTGCGCTCCCGGTCAAGTTTCCTGGGGCGGGTATGCAGGGTTACCACCTGGGCGCCAGCGCCATCGGGCATTGGCGGCGCGGCGGGCGTGCTGGCATAGGGATCCACCCTGGCGTGGGCCGGCCCCGGGGCTTCCACATCCGTGGAATCGATGTAGATGAAGTGTTCCGGCAGCTCACTGCGCAGGATGGCCGTGCCGCGCAGGTCGCCGATGTCCCGGATGGCCTCACCCGCTGCCAGGCGATGGGCCAGTTCGACGATGGCCCGTTCGGCATTGCCGTAGAGCAGGATGTCGGCCTTGCTGTCCACCAGGGCGGAATGGCGTACCTTGTCCTGCCAGTAGTCGTAGTGGGCGATGCGCCGCAGGGAGGCCTCGATGCCGCCGATGACCACGGGAATGCCCTTGTAGGCCTCCTTGCAGCGCTGGCTGTACACCAGTGAGGCCCGATCCGGCCGCTTGCCGCCCTCGGCGTTGGGTGTGTAGGCGTCGTCCGAGCGGATCTTCCGGTCCGAGGTGTAACGGTTGACCATGGAATCCATGTTGCCCGCGGTGACGCCGAAGAACAGGTTGGGGCGGCCCAGCTTCATGAAGTCTCGCGTGTCCCGCCAGCGGGGCTGGGCAATGATGCCCACGCGGAACCCCTGGGCCTCCAGCAACCGGCCCACGATGGCCATGCCGAAGCTGGCCTGGTCCACGTAGGCGTCGCCGGTGACGATGATGATGTCGCAACTGTCCCAGCCCAGGTCGTCCATTTCCTCCCGGCTCATGGGCAGGAAAGGGGCCGGGGTGAACTTGTGCGCCCAGTATTTGCGGTAGCTGAAGATATCCCTGGCTGTCATTCGATACCGGATCGGGAAAGGCGTTGAGCCTGGAGCGGCCTCATGGCGGGGTACTGTGTCACAGGAGTTTTTTCAGGCATTCCAGATAAGCCTGTTCATCGGGGGCGCGGTTCTGACGCTGGGCTTCCCACAGCGCCAGGCCGAGGCATTCCATCATCTGGTGTTCGGCGGCGTGGGCGTCGCCGAGCTTGTCCCTGATTTTCCGATAGGCCTCGCGAATGCCGGGAGGACGATCCGTGCCGATTTGTTCCGCCAGTCCGATGTGCATGCCCATGTGCAGGAAAGGATTGGTCCGGCCCTGCTCCGGGTGGTAGTCCCTGTCCAGCGTGTCTTCCGATCCCAGCATGGCGTGATATTCGGGATGTTGCTCGATCACCGAGGCGATAAGATTTTCCAGGGGCTCCAGGGCTTCGCCTGCCTGCTTTTTCCGCCAGGCACGCAGGTAATGAAGCCGCAGTTCCCGGCGGTCCTGACCGAATATCATCCGTTGTTCAGCCGAATGTGCTGCGGTTCCAGCCCCACAGGTGCCGGGGCGGATTGAAAAACTCGATGTAGATGCGGTCGGCAGGAATGTCCAGGCTGCCGTTGATCAGGTCACACAGTGCTTCTGACAGGACGGAGGTGTCCTCTTCCGGCAGGCCCAGGCTCTTGAGTTGGAGATAGGCCGTGGGTTCGCTGCTGCCGCCCATGGTCATGGCCTGTCCATCCTGCATGATGACCATGACATAACTTTCCGGTTTGCCCAGCAGGCGGGCTGCCTCCGCCGACAGCCTGACGGGCAGTGTGCTTTTCTGTTCCGGGGAAAGGGACAGGTTGGTGGTCAGCGTGAGCAATGGCATGTTTACCCTCTACTTGCAGTTTTCCTCGATGGCCTTTTTCAGGTTTGTGACCTGTTCGGCAAATTCTTCCGGGGTGAAGCGTTTCCACTGGTTGTCCGGTGTCTTGTACAAGGTATTTGGTGGGCGTTCGGTCAGAATCTTCAGGTTCTTTCTGGCGCTGTTGCAACGGGCCTCGCGTTCTTTCTTCTCCGCTTTTGCCTTCAGCTGCTTTTCCTTGGCCTTGGCGCGCTCTTCCGCAATGGCATCGAGTTTCCTGTTGAGCTCACGGGTGGCGTTGGCGGTATCTTCCGCTTTCTCGGCGGGTGGTGGCGGTGGTGCGATGACCCGGCTGTCTCGGCCATCCGGCGGAGGCTGCTGGGAGTACACCACCTTCCCCTGATCGTCCACCCAGCGATACATGCCGGCGCAGGCCTGTTCCATCAGGGTGAGGCCGGCGGTTCCAAGGGCCAGCAGGAGTGGAAGCGCGGGTTTCATGATGTTGGCATATCCTTATTTGATGTCGTATTGTTGTAATGACAAGTGTAGAACGTTGGAGAAGAAAATTCAGCCGGGAAATCCCGGGAATGTGCCGGGAGTTGCGGCAGGGATCACAGTGCGGTGGGAAAAGACAGGGCGATTGACTATGGACGGGGCCTTCAGTATCATGCAGCGCCTTCGCTGGAAGCGGAAGGATTCCGGGGTATAGCGCAGTCTGGTAGCGCGCCTGCTTTGGGAGCAGGATGTCGGGAGTTCGATAAAAATCGCCGGGAGCGATTTTATCGCGCGTCAGCGCGACCCGAAGGGCAAAATGCAGGACGCATTTTGTAATCTCTCTACGCGGTAGAGAGATGAGAACGGCAGGGAAGTGGAAGGATTCCGGGGTATAGCGCAGTCTGGTAGCGCGCCTGCTTTGGGAGCAGGATGTCGGGAGTTCGAATCTCTCTACCCCGACCAGTTTCGAAATACGGCAGGAAGGTTAGCCCGCCAGAAATGAAACTCTGCGCTCGTAGCTCATTTGGATAGAGCATCGGCCTTCTAAGCCGAGGGTAGCAGGTTCGAATCCTGCCGGGCGTGCCATTTGAAAAGCGGGTATTCCAGAAGGGATTGGAAAGCCCCGGATGCGGCAGGATTCGAACCTGCGTCATCCAAACAGCCAGGTTCGACCGGCTTGCGGCGCAAGCCGGCACCGTGCGCAGCACGGCCCCGCAGGGGGAGTCCGTCAGGACGATCATCCTGCCGGGCGTGCCATTTGAAAAGCGGGTATTCCAGAAGGGATTGGAAAGCCCCGGATGCGGCAGGATTCGAACCTGCTTCAGCCAGACAGGGTCGTGACAGGGAAGGATCACGCCACACCGTTCAATGGTGGATGTAGCTCAGTTGGTAGAGTCCCGGATTGTGATTCCGGTCGTCGCGGGTTCAAGTCCCGTCATCCACCCCAGTTCCATGAGCAATCATGCTCGTAAATCGTTAGAATGACGGCTCCTCATGGGAGCCGTTTTTGTTTCTGGGAGAAAATCCATGTTCAAGAAATCCATGCAGATCGCCGGTTACGACGATGACCTCTGGGCCGCCATCCAGGCCGAGGAGAAGCGCCAGGAAGAGCACATCGAGCTGATTGCATCCGAAAACTATACCAGCCCCCGGGTGATGCAGGCCCAGGGTTCCGTGCTCACCAACAAGTACGCCGAGGGTTATCCCCATAAACGTTACTATGGCGGCTGCGAGAACGTGGATGTGGTGGAGCAGTTGGCCATCGACCGCGCCAAGGCCCTGTTCGGCGCGGACTATGCCAACGTGCAGCCCCATTCCGGCTCCCAGGCCAATGCCGCGGTTTACATGGCCCTGTGCCAGCCCGGTGACACGGTACTTGGCATGGCCCTGGCGGACGGCGGCCACCTGACCCACGGCGCCAAGCCCAATTTCTCCGGCAAGATCTACAACGCCGTGCAGTATGGTCTGAACGCCGAGACCGGCGAGATCGACTACGCGCAGGTAGAGGCCCTGGCCAAGGAGCACAAGCCGAAGATGATTGTGGCCGGTTTTTCCGCCTATTCCCGCATCGTGGACTGGCAGCGTTTCCGCGATATCGCCGACAGCGTTGGGGCCTACCTGTTCGTGGACATGGCCCATGTGGCCGGCCTGATTGCCGTGGGCGAGTATCCCAGCCCCGTACAGATTGCCGATGTGACCACGACCACCACCCACAAGACCTTGCGTGGTCCCCGGGGTGGCCTGATTCTGGCGAAGGCCAACGAGGAGATCGAGAAGAAGCTCAATTCCATTGTTTTTCCGGGCACCCAGGGCGGCCCCCTGATGCACGTCATCGCCGGAAAGGCCGTGGCCTTCAAGGAGGCCATGGAGCCGGAATTCAAGACCTACCAGCAGCAGGTGAAGAAAAATGCCCAGGCCATGGCCCGGGTATTCATGGATCGTGGCTATGACGTGGTATCAAAGGGCACGGACGATCACCTGTTCCTGGTGAGCTTCATCGAGGCGGGGCTGACCGGCAAGGATGTGGACCGCTGGCTGGGAGACGCCAATATTACGGTGAACATGAATGCCGTGCCCAATGATCCCCAATCGCCCTTCATTACCTCCGGCATTCGTGTGGGCACGCCGGCCATCACCACCCGTGGTTTCATGGAACAGGATTCAGAGGAACTGGCGGGCTGGATGTGTGATGTCATCGATGCCCGGGGCGACGAAAAGGTCATTGCCGAAGTGAAGGAAAAGGCCCTGGCCATCTGCAAGCGCTTGCCGGTGTACGCCGACTGATGCGCTGCCCCTTCTGCAATGCCCGGGACACCAAGGTGGTGGACTCCCGCGCGGCGGGAGAAGGCGACCAGGTGCGCCGCCGGCGCGAGTGCATCGAATGTGGGGAACGTTTCACCACCTATGAAAAGGTGGAGCTGAACCTGCCCCGGGTGGTGAAATCGGATGGCAGTCGGGCCAGCTTCGATGAGATGAAACTGCGCCTGGGCATGCTGCGCGCCCTGGAAAAACGCCCTGTGAGTACCCAGGACGTGGAAGCAGCCATCAGCCGGATCACCCGCAAGCTCATGGCGCCGGGAGACCCGGAAATTCCCACCAAGCGCATCGGCGAGCTGGTCATGGATGAGCTCAAGTCCCTGGACCAGGTGGCCTATGTGCGCTTTGCTTCCGTGTACCGCCAGTTCCAGGATGTACAGGCCTTTCGCGAGGAGATTGAGCGCCTGGAGCAGCAACCGGACCCCGAGGCCCTGCGCAAACAACTGGATTTGCTGGGCAAGGAATAGAGGGCAACCAGGGTTGTCCACATTGCTTGCAGGAGGCCTGCCCCGGGCCGAATCATCGCTTCCCTGTGCGGGATCGCGGCGAGGGCGCCGCT
>CAZWRE010000164.1:0-26586 GCA_964636335.1 uncultured Sedimenticola sp.
CCGATGATGACCACACCCACCAGAAAACTCATTGTCAGGCCATAGATCCAGGGCTCCTCCGCCAGATAGGGAATCTGCTGTTTCACCGCGGTCAGGGACTGGCTTACCTGGAAGGCATTGCCGCCGCCCAGGGAGGCGCCAATGGTAAGCACGGAAAACAGAATGGCCAGGGACTTGCCAAAGCCCTTCCAGCCCATCTCCGAAAATCCCCGGGAAAGGTACTCCATGGCGCCGCCCATGACATGGCCGTCGGGACGGATCTCCCGGTACATCTGCGCCAGGGAAGCCTCGGTGAACTTGGTCGTCATGCCCAGCAGGCCGGCAATGATCATCCAGAATGTGGCACCCGGACCACCGATACCGATGGCAATGGCCACCCCGGCGATATTGCCCAGACCCACCGTGGCAGACAGGGCCGTGGTCAGCGCCTGGAAGGGAGACACTTCCCCCACGTCATCAGGGCGGCTGTAACGCCCGCGAAGAATGGCCACGGAATGTCCCAGCAGGCGGAAGTTGATGAAGCCCATCTTCACGGTGAGGAAAACAGCCCCCGCCACCAACCAGGCCACGATGAAGGGAAATTCTCCCTCTCCCGGGAACACATCGAAAAAGAGCACCGTTGCCAGCCAGCCGTTGATGGAACCCAGGGCATCATTCAGGGTGCTGGCAGCCGCCGCCTCCTGTCCCGCCATGGCGTGCCCCGCGGCCAGTATCGCGACCGGGATGAAAATGGTCCTGAACAAAGTGCTTCTCACGGTTCACTTCTCCTGCAAATCGGTTCTCATGCCGACACCCCGCGGGTTACAATTCACCCATGGCCAAAAAATCAAAAAACAAGGGCGGCAAGGGTAACACCATCACCCTTAACAAGTCCGCGGGGCACGAATTTTTCATTGAACAGCGCTTCGAGGCGGGCATCGCTCTGGAAGGCTGGGAAGTGAAGAGTTTGCGGGAAAACCGCGTCAATCTCAAGGAGGCCTATATACTCATCAAGGATGACGAACTGTGGCTGTTTGGCGCGCACATCACGCCCCTGCAGACCGCATCCACCCACATCCACCCGGATCCCACCCGCACCCGCAAGCTGCTCATGCACCGGCGCGAGATCGACATGCTGCGCGGCCAGGTGGAGCGCAAGGGCTACACGCTGGTTCCCACGGCCATGTACTGGAAGAAGGGGCGGGCCAAACTGGAAATCGGCCTGGCCAAGGGCAAGAAACAACATGACAAGCGCGCCGTATCCAAGGACAGGGACTGGCAGCGTGAAAAACAGCGCCTGTTCAAGCGGGGCTGACGGGGGTCAACCCTCCCCCCTCCAGACAGGCGCATAATATCCGGATACAGTACCCATCGGAACGCGAACAATGGACAAGCAACTCATCGAAATCGACGGCCAGACAATGACTGTCGAGGAACTCGTCGAAAAATACCAGGAAGCGAAGAACGCGGAAGACAGGCTGAAAAAAGCCGCCAGAAAAGCCCTGGCGCGCCGCCGCCAGGAACAATCCCTCAAGCCCTACCAGGCCGAACTTATCAAGATGCAGCAGCATCTTGAGAACACGGGCAAGCGCATGATCATCCTGTTTGAAGGGCGTGATGCCTCGGGCAAGGGCGGCACCATCCGCCGGGTCACCCGCTACATGAACGAGAAACACTACCGCGTCGTGGCCCTGGGCAAACCCACCAACGAACAGCGTAGCCAGTGGTTCTTCCAGCGCTATGTCACCCAGTTTCCCCGCGGGGGCGAAGTGGTGCTGTTCGACCGCAGTTGGTACAACCGCGCCATGGTGGAACCCATCTTCGGTTTCTGTACAGCAGAGGAACACAAGAACTTCATGCGTGGCGTGGGTGGTTTCGAAAAGGATCTGGTACGCCAGGGCACCATCCTGGTAAAACTCTATTTCAGCGTCACCAAGGATGAACAGGCACGGCGATTCGAGCGCCGCAAGACCGATCCCTTGCGCCAGTGGAAACTGAGCGAGGTGGACGTGCAGGCCCAGGAACGCTGGGACGATTTCACCACCCAGAAATACGAAATGCTGAAGAAGACGCATACCACTCACGCGCCCTGGACGGTAATACGCTCCAACGACAAGTACCTGGCGCGCCTGAATGCCATGAAGGTGATTCTCAACGCCGTGCCTTACGACCGGGGTGAAACCGACCTGGATTTTGTACCGGATCCCAGCATCGTCATATCCGGCGCCCGGGAGGTCGAAATCATGGAAGCGGAACGCCTGCGCAGCGGCAAGTTCACCTCCTGATGCAAGAACTGGTACTGGGATCAACCTCCCCTTTCCGCCGGGAACTGCTGGAAAAGCTGGGCCTGCCCTTTTCCACCGCGGCTCCCGATGTGGACGAAAGCCGGCGTCAGGGTGAATCACCCGAGACCCTGGTGCAGCGGCTGGCGGAAGCCAAGGCCAGGGCTGTTGCCGGGCAATTTCCCCAGGCTCTGATCATCGGTTCGGATCAGGTCGCCTGCGTGGATGGCGAAATACTGGGCAAACCCGGCAATCGGGACAAAGCCATCAAGCAACTGATGGCCATGTCAGGCAAAACCGTGATATTCCATACCGGCCTGTGCCTGTACAACAGCGAAAAAGAACGCGTCCAGGTGTTGCGCGAACCCTTTCGCGTGCACTTTCGGAAGCTGAATACCGGCCAGATCGAACGCTATGTGGATCATGAGCAGCCCTTCAACTGCGCGGGAAGCTTCAAGTCGGAAGGCATGGGCATCACCCTGTTCCGCAAGCTGGAAGGAGATGATCCCAATGCCCTGGTCGGGCTGCCTCTCATACGCCTGGTGGAAATGCTGGAAAAGGAAGGCATCGAACTTCCCTGAAAAATCCGCAACGCCGTTCCCACACCCTCTGCAGGAGGCCCACCCTCGGGCCGATGATCATGGTGAAATCGCGGCGGGGCGCCGCTCCTACAGATTGTGGGAGGCCCGCCCCCGGGCCGATGGGATGCGATGAGACGACCATCCGTAGGAGGCCCGCCCCCGGCCGATGGATTGCAGAAAAATACGGCTCCCAGGGCAGGCTAGGAATGAAGCCAGACCGGCAGATCGGACAGATGGTGAAACACTTCCAGCGCACCTGCCGCCCGAAGACGCGCTGGATGATGCACACCGTGGCTGACGCCTACGGCATGACTGCCGGCGTTGGCCGCCATCTGCATGTCGTATTCCGTATCGCCTACCACCAGGGTTCTGTCCTTTTCCGCTCCCAGATAGTCGATCACATCCAGCAGCATCTGCGGATGGGGCTTGGAAAAGGCCTCATCGGCACAACGGGTGTAATGAAAGAAATCCCCGAGCCCCGTGTGTTCGAGTTCCATATCCAGTCCCCGGCGGCTCTTGCCCGTGGCCACGGCCAGCAAGTAATCCCGTGACGCCAATGCTTCCAGCAACTCCCCGGCGCCGGGGAACAGGGGCGAGGGAGGGCGTTCCGGATCGAGAAAATGCCTGCGGTACCGGTTTGCCAGGGCATTCACCTGCGTTTCATCGGCTTCCGGGAACAGGCGGGCGACCGCCTGGTGCAGGCCCAGGCCAATGACATCCCTGGCCTGGGTCTCATCCGGCACGGCATGCCCCAGATCCGCGGCTGCCTTCTGCAGGCACTGCACGATGGTGGCCTCGGAATCCATGAGGGTCCCGTCCCAGTCGAAAACAATCAGTTCATACATCCAGTCTTTCCAGCAATTGTTGCAGTTCCGGTGCCAGGGGCGCATCGAAGGCATAGGGCTCCTGTCTGTCCGGCCAGGGAAAACGCAGGCTGGCCGCATGCAGGAACAGGCGTTTCAGCCCCAACTCGCGGAATGCCCGGTTTGCCCGGTCATCTCCATATTTCTCATCGCCCAGGATGGGTGTGCCCAGGTACTGGGCATGCACCCTTATCTGATGGGTACGGCCGGTCTTGAGTTCCGCTTCCACAAGAGTCGCATCGGCGAAACGCCTTACCACCCGGAATTCCGTGTGAGCACTCTTGCCGGCTGCATCCACCCGCACCACCCGCTCGCCACTCTTGAGGGTATTCTTCTTCAGGGGCACCTTTACCTGCTGGCGATCCCGGCTCCAGCGGCCAGCCAGCAGGGCAAGGTAGCGCTTGCGCACCCGCCCTTCCCGCTGCAACTGCTGCAGGGTGCGCAGGGCACTGCGGCGGCGCGCCAGCATCAGGCAACCCGAGGTATCCCGGTCCAGCCGGTGGGCCAGTTCCAGGGCCTTCTCCCCGGGTCTGCTGGCCCGCAGCAATTCGATGACCCCGAAGGAAATGCCACTGCCTCCATGCACGGCCAGGCCGGACTCCTTATTGATAATCAACAACAGATTATCTTCATATATTACTGATTTTTCGATTTTTTCTATCTGCCATGCTGGCGGAACACCTGCCTCGGCCACATCCGGCAAACGCACCGGCGGAATACGCACCACGTCCCCGGCGACCAACTTCCTGCCCGCCTTGGCTCGCCCTTTGTTGACCCGCACCTCCCCCCTGCGCAGCAGGCGATACACCAGGGTGCGCGGCACGCCCTTGAGTTCACGCAACAGGAAGTTGTCGATACGCTGACCATCGCCCCGTTCATCGACGGTGACGTGGCGCACACGGGGAGTCTTGTCGTTCATGGCCGGCGGGAAAGCTACAGGAAACGCGCATTATACCCGCTGAGGGAAGGGTGTTCGCATTCTCCCGCATCAACAGGGAAGCCGGTATTCGGAAAGGAACCCGTTTATTGGACTATGTTGCTGATTTTTGGTATATTTCGCAGGCAAAAGATCGCCTTGCGTTCTTTTTCAGATTTTCCGGTGCCTTGTCAGAGCTGTTTCGCCAGATGTTCTGCGACCCGATGACGGGGCTCCCCGGGATGATGCGCCCTGATTGCAGACTGCCCAACACGCCCCAGGCCTCCGGCAACGAGCATATCCATCATCCCCCCTGAAATCACCCTGGACTGATTTCACTTGCACCAAGATATATTGAGAGATCATCGCCCCGGCGATGGTCATGGATAGATTTTTTGAGCGATACGGATTGCCCGGCCGGCATTTCCATGCCGGCATGTACAGGAAAGACTGCGGCTTGACCGTCAAGGGCCAGGCGTGACTCGCGCACCCCGGCTGAGAACAGCCGGATCGGGATGCCAGCACTCCACTTGATACCAGCCGCCCTGAGGTTTCGTGCACACGGAACAGCAGTTTCAGGTGACAGTTCTCCCCTGTCCGGCAGGCCGTGCGCTTGACACAGGACAACAGATTACATGAAAAGAATGCTGATCAACGCAACTCAGCCGGAAGAGTTGCGCGTGGCCATCGTGGACGGCCAGAAACTCTACAACCTCGATATCGAAAGCCCCGGCCGGGAACGCAAGAAGGCCAACATCTACAAGGGAAAGATCACCCGGGTGGAGCCCAGCCTGGAAGCCGCCTTCATCGATTACGGCGCCGAGCGTCACGGCTTCCTACCCCTGAAAGAAGTGGCCCACAGCTACTTCGACCCCAAATCCCTGGAAGGCAACAAGCGCCCAAGCATCCGCGAGGCCCTGCGCGAGGGTCAGGAAATCACCATCCAGATCGAGAAGGAGGAACGCGGCAACAAGGGTGCAGCCCTGACCACCTTCATCTCCCTGGCGGGTCGTTACCTGGTGCTCATGCCCAACAATCCCCGCGCCGGCGGCGTGTCCCGGCGCATCGAGGGCCAGGAGCGCACCGAGCTGAAGAAGGCCATGAGCCAACTGGAGGTCCCCGAGGGCATGGGCCTCATCGTGCGCACCGCCGGTGTGGGCAAGAGCGCGGAAGAACTGCAGTGGGATCTTGATTACCTGTTGCAGCTTTGGGGCGCCATAGAAACCTCCACCCGGGAACGCAAGGCACCTTTCCTGGTATACCAGGACAGCAATGTCATCATCCGCTCCATGCGCGACTACCTGCGTGCGGACATTGGCGAGATCCTCATCGACAACCCCGAGGTCTATGCCGAGGCCAGGCAGTTCATCGAACAGGTCATGCCCCGCTATCTCAAGCAGCTCAAGCTGTACGAGGACGAGGTGCCCCTGTTCTCCCGCTACCAGATCGAATCCCAGATCGAAACGGCCTTCCAGCGCGAGGTGCGTTTGCCTTCCGGTGGCTCCATCGTCATCGATCCCACGGAAGCACTGACATCCATCGACATCAACTCGGCCCGGGCCACCAAGGGCAGCAACATCGAGGACACGGCCCTGACCACCAACCTCGAAGCCTCCGAGGAGATCGCCCGCCAGCTACGCCTGCGTGACATGGGAGGGTTGTTTGTCATCGATTACATCGACATGGGCCCCTCGAAAAACCAGCGCCAGGTGGAGAACCGCCTGCGTGATGCCATGAAGGAAGACCGCGCCCGGGTGCGCATCGGCCGTATCTCACGTTTCGGCCTGCTGGAAATGTCCCGCCAGCGACTGCGGCCTTCCCTGGGCGAGTCCGCCCACCAGGTCTGCCCACGCTGCGACGGCCAGGGACATATCCGCGACGTGGAATCCCTTGCCCTGTCCATACTGCGCATCATCGAGGAGGAAGCACTCAAGGAAAACACCGGCCGGGTGCAGGCCCAGCTACCGGTGGAAGTGGCCACTTTCCTGCTCAACGAAAAGCGTCAGCCCATTTCCGAGATCGAGTCACGCCACAACATCAGCGTGGTGCTCATCCCCAACAAGCACTTGGAGACACCCCACTACAGCATCGAACGCATCCGCCGCCAGGACCTGCCCAAGGAAAGCAGCTCCAGCTACAACATGATCGCCGAGCCCGAGGTAGCCGCAGCAGCCAGCCAGGAACAGCAGCGCCGCCAGATCGAGCAGCCAGCGGTGAAGAACATCACCCCAGCCCCGCGCGAAGCCGCGCCCGAACCGGACAAGCTTGCTGCGGAAAAGAACAAGGACAAGCCCGAAGGCGGTTTCATCAAGCGCCTGTTTTCCATCTTTACTTCAGCCACTGAAGAGGAAACTCCTCAAAGGGAAGAAGAACCCGCCAAGCCAAAACAGGCAAGAAACGGCAACCGTCGGGGCGGAAATTCCCGTGGTGGCAACCGCAACAGCCGGGACAGGAATGCCTCCGGGAAAAAAGCCCAGCAGCAGAAATCCGGCGGACAACAGAAAAAGAACGAGGACCAGAAGACAGGGCAGAAACGCACTGACAAGGAAAGCAGCAAGGATCAACAGGAAAAACGCAATGGCTCCGGCCAGAAACGTGGTCGCCGTGGCGGCCGGGGAAGAGGCCGCGGTCCCGGTGCCCGGCAGAGCCAGGTGCGCCAACAGCAGGACGACAACAAGCAGGACGCATCCTCCACCGCTGGCAAGCAACCGGATACCGGCGAAAAGCCGGCGCAGCAGGCGTCTGCAGGCAGGCAGGACTCCACAATCGACAAGGAAAAGGATGGGGCCGCGAAAAATGGAGCCGCATCCGGCAAGGTCAAGCGCACCATCTCTTCAGGCAGCCTGAAGTCAAAATCATCCGTTCCCCGGCTGGACGAGGTAAACAAGCCCGCTGAAAAAGCCGCCAGAAAAGAACAACCGGATCAGTCGAAAAAGGACGCACCCGCCACGGAAAACAGGCCCGCGCGGGAAGAGGATGCGTCATCCGGGAAAAACAAACCCCGGGACTCTCAACCGGCCACCACAGCCACCACGCCCTCTACTCCCCAACCCGGGGAAGACGGCTCATCCAGTGAGGCCAAACCTCCAGTCCCGGTCAAGAACAAGGTAACAGCACTGATCCCGGCAGCAGCACCGGTTTCCAGCGAAACTTCCGGGGCAACGTCCGAAAAAAAGACCACCACAGGGGATACGGACAAACCGGAAATGACCGAAACACCCGACAAGAAAAGCACACCCCGGAAGAAGGTTGCCAAGAAGAAGACGGCCAAGAAAAAGGTCAGCAAGAAAAAGGTCGCCAAGAAGAAGGCAGTATCCAGGGATGAAGCAGCCGTGGAAGACAAGGCTCCAGCTGGTGAGACAGCAGTCAGTGTCTCCCCCAAGCCGCAACCGCCGGAGAAGGCATCGGCTTCCACGGAAAAACCATCTGCAGAAATCCCGGCCGGGAAGGCATCTCCCCCGGCTGCTGACAAGCCCACTGAACAGGAGCCGAAGGACTGAAACAGGTCTCCTGCACAATGAAAAAGGCCGCGACAAGCGGCCTTTTTCATTCCGGTCGGTTTCTTCCCTGGCAGCTTACAGGTGCCTGTTGCGGATTTCCTCCAGCAGTCCCCGGGAAGCAGCTTCCACCATATCGAATACCCGCTCGAAACCCAGGTCTCCGCCATAGTAGGGATCAGGCACCTCGGCAACGCCGTAGTCCGCTGCAAAATCCATGAACAGGTGCAACCTGTCCTCCCTGCCGGCGGGGCAAAGCTGAGAAAGAATCTCCAGGTTCTCCCTGTCCATGGCCAGTATGTAATCGAACTTGTGGAAATCCTCCACCTCGACCTGCCGGCCCCGCAGATCCGACAGGTCTATGTTCCGGTTCAAGGCGGTCGCCTGGGCACGGCGATCAGGCGGCTGTCCCACATGATAGGCATGGGTGCCGGCAGAATCTATATTCACTCTTGCCTCCAGCCCTTCTTCCCTGACCAGTTTGCGAAAGACTCCGTGGGCTGTAGGCGAACGGCATATATTGCCCATGCAGACAAAGAGCACTGAAACCACTTCAGAATTTTTCATAAGCTACTTTAACAGTCCGTAATAGTCCGACTGAGTCCGTGGCAGACCCGGCCCGAATGTTTCACAGGAACGCTGGTTCAGTGACGGCCAAGTCCTGTACCTGGCATCCGCAAGGGAGGCGTCCGAGTTTGGATTCTGCGCCGGAAGCGTGGCGGAAAAGCGCAGGTTACCACAATCGGTTCGTACCCCAAAGTCTCGCTGAAACAGGCGCACCTGGAGGACGATCAACGATCCATACAAGACCGGGGTTATCTACCGGCAAGCCCCCTGGAAACATAGGGAGACGGCCAAATACTCCAGTTTTGAGTCGGGTGAACGGATTCAACCACCAGCGAAGTTGGAAGCAGCGTATTCTGGCCAACAGAAAGCCTCTGCCGAGGCGGCCTGACTCAAACAAACCAGTCTCCGGGATATCCGGGACGGCTCATGGCCGAACAACATGGCGCTTTCAGCAACGGCCTGCGGGGTAACGAATCCCCATATAATACCCATTGCCAAAACCGGCCAAATCATTGACGAGCCGATATAAACATGCGATTTTAATTCGCCGAACGCACGAAACATGTTCTCAACATGCCCCTGAGTTTCTATTCCCCCGCGCTGGATCTGCTGATCAAGATCATGCGTTCCTATCAGGTCGACCCTGTCCCCATACTCCGGGACCTGGCCATCGACCCGAAGAAGGTCGCGGATATCAATGCACGCTTCCGCATGGATCAGGTGCTCGCCCTGTTCCAGCGCATGGAAGAGTGTATTCCCGACAGCAGTTTTGGCCTGAAGGCCGCGGCGTTCTGGCATCCCAGTCACATGGGGCCGCTGGGATACGCCTGGATGACCAGCGATACCCTGCGGGCGGCGTTTAACCGATTGCACCGGTTCAGCAAAATCGTCAGCGAAGGTTCAAAACTGACGCTGGTCGAGCAAGACGACAAGATGAGCCTGGAATTCCGTTTCCTGAAGGAGATCGCACTGACCTCCCGAAGCGACACCGCCATGGCCATGCTGCATGCCATGGTTCAGGCCATTGGCGGTTCGGCGCTTCACCCCGTCTCTGTCGCATTCGCCCATGCCGCGCCGGAAGACCCCGCCCCCTATTACGCGCTTTTTCAGTGCCCGGTGTCATTCAACGCGCCTGTCACTACCTTTGAGCTGAACGTGGAAGAAGCCAACAAGCCCCGCTCCTCTTCCCATGCCCAGCTCTCTCTGCTGCATGACCAACTGATGCGCGAATACCTGCGCAACCTGAACAAGGACAGCATCGTTGAAAGGGTAAAAGCCGCCATCGTGGATGAATTGCCATCTGGTCACATATCCGACGCCCGCATCGCAAGAGCGCTGTTCATGACGGAAAGAACCCTGCAACGCCGGCTTCAGGCGGAAGGGACGACATTCAAGAACCTGCTCACGGAGGTGCGCCAGGAACTGGCTGATCAATATATCAGGGACAGCAGGTTGACCTTGCAGGAGATATCCTTTCTCCTTGGATTCGCGGAACTGAGTTCATTCAGCCGTGCTTTCAAGCGCTGGAACGGCCAATCCCCGAGACATTATCGGGAAGCCCACTATGGCTGAACTTCCGGAACACCAGCCTGCCCGCCGCGGAATCGGATCTGCCTCGAATGTACGGGCAGGCCATGGATGGTGCGATCCGGACAGGAACCATGTTTTTCGATTTGCCTTCCCTGATGGTTCCCGTGATTCCCGGGTGAATGCCACCATGTTTTCCCCGGCTCCGGCACGGTATCCGTCATTCCAATCCGGCCCATGCGCCTGACGGCGGTATCAGGCTCGTTATAGACATTCCAGATACAAGCATTTATTCTTGCGCCATCCCCTTTTCCCTGCCAGGGCACCATGGCCGGAGAACTCTTTGTCATGAATGACGAACCCCGAAACACAGATCCCATCGATACCGCCATCCGCATTGGTCTGGTGACCCTGCTGGCAGGCTGGTCCATCTACATCGCCTCCCCCTTCATTGGCCCCATTGTCTGGGGAATCATCATCGCCATCGGCAGCCATCCCCTTTACAACTGGCTGCGCGGGAAAACCGGACTGGGCAGAGGCATGACAGCAACCCTGCTCACCCTGGGTATGCTGGCCATCCTCATCATTCCCACCATCATGCTGAGTGGCGCGCTGATGGAGGAAACCCGGAATCTTTCCGGCTATCTGCAGGAAGGCAACGAACTGCGTATTCCTCCTCCGCCCCAAAAAGTGGCCGATTGGCCGTTGATCGGTGAAAAGCTTCATGCCTTCTGGACACATGCCTCGGAAAACCCCCGACAGGCGCTCGGGGAAATCGAACCCCAACTGAAAATGCTGGGCAAGTGGCTGATCAGCGCCGCGGCTGGCGCCGGACTGGGCATATTGATGTTCATTTTCTCCATTATCATCGCCGGCATCTTCCTGGCCACTTCCGCCGGAGGATACAAGGCAGCCGTGGCCATTTTCGACCGCCTCACCACCGGCCGCGGTCAGGAACTGACGGAATTGTCCAAGTCCACGGTCAGAAGCGTGGTCAATGGTATTCTGGGTATTGCCATCATCCAGACCCTGCTTGCCGGCCTGGGCTTTCTTGCCATGGACATACCGGGCGCCGGCGCCCTGGCCCTGGTCTGCCTGGTGCTTGCCGTGGTCCAGATCGACATTCTCATCATCCTGATTCCCCTTTCCATCTATGCTTTCAGTTTCGCCGGAACGGGGGCCGCGGTGTTGTTTCTGATCTGGAACATCGCCGTGGGGTTGATGAACAACATCCTCAAGCCCATATTGCTGGCCCGGGGCGTAAAGGCGCCCATGGCGGTGATTTTCGTTGGCGCTATCGGTGGTCTCATTGCCCATGGCCTGGTCGGCCTCTTCGTTGGCGCCGTGGTCCTGGTTCTGGCCTACACATTGTTCATGCTGTGGCTGGATGAGCGATCCGTTGCCGAGAATGGCTGATTCCACCGCCTCCCTGCTGAAAGCTGTTCTCATTCCCGCCTGCCTCATCTCTCTCAGCGCCTGCACCACTCTGGGACCCGATTTCAGCAGCCCGCGGTCGGACTGGTTGAAGCGCTGGGAAAGCTCCCTGCACGGCCTGAACCATCCGGGAAAAGACGAAAAAAACCTTTCCGACTCATCTTTCTGGAAGACCCTGTTCAACGATCCCATACTACAGGATCTCCTGAAACAAGCCCGCCACGCCAACCCGGAACTGCGCATGGCGGCATTGCGTATTCTGGAAAGCCGCGCCCTTCAGGGAATGGCCGCCAGCAATATGTATCCACAACAGCAGCAGGCCACCGGGGGAATCGCCCTGACCGGCGTCCGGGATCACAATGCCGGCCGATCCAGCAGCTTCAGCAGCTATCAGGGAGGATTCAGCATCGGCTGGGAACTGGATTTCTGGGGACGTTTCAGGCGCAGCATGGAAGCGGCGGACGCAAGCTTCTTCGCCTCGGTGGAAAACCAGCACGCCATGCAAGTGCTTATCAATGCCCAAATCACCGAGCTGTATTTCGCCTATCGTGTCACCCAGGCGCGTATCCGCATCGCCCGAAAGAACACGGATATCCAGAAACGCAGCTATCGCATCACCACCGAACAATTCAACAGCGGCAACACATCCGAGCTGGATGTACAACAGGCCAGAACCCAATATCTGGCGACTCTGGCGGCCATACCTCCCCTGGAACAGGGACTGGTACAGATACGCAATGCCCTGGGCGTGCTGCTGGGGCAGGCGCCTGGAGCCCTGAAGATTCCGGATGACGAGCACTACCGGCTTCCCGGCATCGGCGCCCCCCGGGTGGCCATGCTTCCGGCCCGGCTGCTGTTACGCCGCCCCGATATTCGCGCCGCCGCCTGGCTGGCTGCCGCCCAATCAGCCCAGATCGGCGTCGCCGAGGCGGACTTCTACCCCAGCATATCCTTGCTCGGCACCCTGGGCTGGGCCGGCAGCAGCATGGCCAGGAGTGGCGCCACCACGCTGGCCGGAGGGCCGGCCTTTACCTGGAACCTGTTCGATCATGGCCTGATCGCCAACAACGTGCGCCTGCAGGATGCGCGCCTGCAACAGTTGCTGGAAAGCTACCGCAACAAGGTTCTGCGGGCCGCGGCGGAAGTGGACGACGCCGCCATTGCCGTGGTGAAAAGCGCGGAACAGATCGAATTGCTGAAGGAATCAGTGAAATCCGCGGAACGCGCCCTGGAAATAGCCAATACCAACTATCATGAAGGATATGCCGATTTCCAACGGGTTCTGGACGCGCAGCGTTCCCTGTTCAGTCAGAACGACCGACTGATCAGCGCCAGGGGAGATAATATTGCCGCCGTGATCGCCCTTTACAAGGGCCTGGGCGGCGGCTGGCAGCCCCTGAAAGCAGACGAACTGCTGCCCCTGCCCGTGAAACAGCACATGCAACAACGGGTGGACTGGGGTTCCCTGCTGGACAGCCCGGTTCCCGCCCCACCGGACCCACCTGAGCAACAAACGCCATGAGTGACACACAAGACAAACAAGCCATGGACACACCCGCGACGAATACCGGCAGATCCCTGCTCACAGGCACAACGCTGGTGCTGTTGCTCATCATCGGCACCCTGACATGGTATTTGCTGGGTGATCGTTACACGCCTTACACCCAGCAAGCCAGAATCAAGGCCTTTGTTGTGGGCGTGGCCCCGAAAGTGGCGGGCGCCATTACCCGGATATGGGTGACCAACGATCAGCAAGTGACCAAGGGAGATCCCTTGTTCCAGATCGACCGTCAACCCTATGAAATCGCCTTGCTGCGCGCCAGGGCGGATGTGGAAAACGCCCGCAGCCAGTTGGCCGCGGCACATAGCGCCATCGAGGCGCTGAAAGCCCGCTTGTCCGCCGCCCTGGCAAACGAGGAGAAAGCCCGCAAGGACGCGGAGCGTCAGGCCAGCCTGTACAAGAAGGATCCAGGCGCCATTTCCGTGAGACGGGTGGAAATATCGGAAGCAACCCTCAAGGAAGCCCAGGCCCGGGTAGCCGGCGCACGCGCCGATCTGCAAAAAGCCATTGACAAGGAAAAAGGCGCGCGGGAGCGCCTGCAAGCAGCCAACAGCAGCCTGGACAAGGCACGACTGGATCTGGACAACACGCTGGTCCGGGCCGCCTCGGATGGCGTGATCACCGATCTGCGGGCGGACACGGGCACTTACGCCGGCACCGGCAAGGCCGTAATGACCCTTGTCGCCATCCACAACGTATGGATAGAAGTCCAGTTCACCGAAAACAATCTGGGACATCTGAAGAAAGGCACCCCGGTGGAATTCGTGCTGGATGTGTTTCCGGGCAAGGTCTTCAAGGGAAAGATTCGCAGTATCGGCTTGGGGGTAAGCAGCGGCACCCAGACACAGCCCGGATCATTGCCCAGCATACAGAACAACAGGGACTGGCTGCGCCAGGCCCAGCGCTTTCCGGTGGAAGTCCAATTCGACACCGACCAGGAAGGGCTGCTTGCGGACAAGTTACGTGTCGGCGGGCAGGCCGAGGTCATCGCATACAGCGAGGAAGCCTCCCTGCTGCGGGTCATGGGGCATTTCTTCATCCGCTTCATGAGCTATATGTCCTACGCCTACTGAACCATGAACATTCAGGCCAGACGTGTATTCCGACTTGCCCTGACCACGGCCGTTGCGCTGACCATCGCTTACGCCCTGGGCGGACTGTTTGCTTTCATGGCCCCTCTGTTTGCGTTCCTCATGGCGCTCAAGCCTGCCCCTCCAACCGGCGCCCGCGGGCTGATGCTCGTCGTGCTCGTCATTGCCCTGACCACCGGCAGCGGTTTGTTGCTGGTGCCCCTGTTGATGCATTTTCCCGCTACCGGACTGTTGGTGGTTGCCCTGGGGCTGTATTTCGGCACCATCCTGACCCTGAACCTGCGCCAGGCCGCCCTGGGCCTGTTCGTCGCCCTTGGCGTCACCCTCATTTCCGCCACCGGGCTGTACAACTTCACCATGGGACGAACGCTGGTGGAGGCCCTGATCAGCGGCATGGTGATCGCCATCATCAGTCACTGGCTGGTCTATCCGTTTTTCCCTGAAGATCCAAGCGGGAAGAAAAGCGTGTCACCTCCTCCCGCGGCCGATGCGGACACAAACGGCTGGATAGCCATCCGCAGCACGCTAATCGTCCTGCCAGTGTATTTCATGGCGCTCAACAACCCTTCCCTGTACATGGCCGCCATCATGAAGTCCGTTTCCCTGGGCCAGCAGGCCAGCGAGCTGGATGCCGCTCACGCCGGCCGTGAACTTCTGGGTTCAACCTTTCTGGCCGGTATCCACGCCATGTTGTTCTGGGTGGGATTGAGCATATTGCCCAACCTGTGGATGTTCTTTCTCTGGACCCTGCTGTTCGGCATCTACGTCGGCGGCAAGATATACGGCCTGCTGCCCACGGGCTACTCCGCCTCCTTCTGGGTCAATGTCATGACCACTTTGCTGATACTCATTGGCCCCGCGGTGGCGGATGTATCCAGCGGCAAGGATGTGTACATGGCCTCCTTCATCCGCCTGAGCCTGTTCGTCGTTGTTTCCCTGTATGCCTGGTGGACCCTGTCACTGCTGGATGCGTGGCGACGCAGACGCCTGGCCAACCACACCCGAGCGGAGGCCGTCTGATGTTGTTGAATCTGGTTCTGGGCCTGTCTGTCATGCTGCTCTGCCTGCTGCTGCAAATCATTTTGCTGTTGGCGGCCATGCGCTATTATCAGCGCCGGGAGCGGCTGGTGAACAGTTCCGGCTTTTCCGCCAACCTCTCCGCCACGGGAGGCATCATGTTGCTTCTGGTGGCCGGCAACCTGATACAGATCGCCATCTGGGCGGCGTTATTCCTCCGCTTGGGAGAATTCGGCAATTTCCCGGAAGCCTTCTATCACTCCGCGGTCAACTTCGCGACACTGGGCTACGGAGATCTGGTGATGTCGGTGGAACATCGCCTGCTCGGCCCGCTGGAATCCCTGAACGGCATCCTCATGATCGGCCTGTCCACCTCGGCCCTGATGAACGCCCTGCGGGACAGCATGCGCAGAACGCTGAAAACGGGTTCCCCGCCCAAGGACTCGTGACTCCCTTACCATCATGGAAAGCCTGAATGTCGCGCTGATTCTGGTGGTGATTGCCGTGGCGGCCTATGACTTCACCAACGGCTTCCACGATGCCGCCGACATGGTGGCCACGGCCATCGCCTCCCGCGCCATGCGTCCATCCACCGCCATTGCCATTGTCAGCTTCTTTACGCTCATTGCCCCGTTCACCGTGGGACTGGCGGTGGCCGACACGGTGGGAACCTTTATCGACATCTCCGGCCTGCCCCACCGGCTCGGCGCCGCCATTGTCATCGCCGCCCTGCTCGCCGCCATCAGCTATAACCTCATCACCTGGAAACTGGGCTATCCATCTTCCTCATCCAACTCCCTGGCCGGCGGCCTGACAGGCGCCGGACTATGGGCCGCCGGCAGCGAACACATCAACTGGGGCCTGGAAGCGCTTCTGGATCTGCGTCTGGAAGGCCTCATGAAAGTCTGTGCCGGGTTGCTGGTCTCACCCCTGTTCGGCTTCCTTGTCGGTTACCTGATCATGAAGCTCATGCTCAGGGTATTCCGGCGGTTCAACACCCGAATCAGACCCTTGCTCGTCTTCACCCAATACTTCAGTGTCGCCTGGTTGGGATTTTCCCACGGCGCCAACGACGCCCAGAAGGGCATGGCAATCATTGGCATGATGCTGTTGGCCAGTGGTCATACCACGGGGTTCATGGTACCGGACTGGGCCGTTCTTCTGTGCGCGCTGTCCATCACCCTGGGCACCATGTTTGGCGGCTGGAGCATCATCCGCACCCTGGGATTCGGCCTGTACCGGCTGCGCAGCATTCATGCCGTGGCCAATCAGCTTGGCTCGGCACTGGTCAACAGCCTGGCCACGGCCATAGGCGCGCCCACTTCGACAACGCAGGTTGTCACCGCCACCCTGCTGGGCAATGGCGCGGCGGAAAAGCCCCGTCACGTACGCTGGCAGAAAGCAGCCGGCATCATTACTGGCTGGTGGTTCAACATTCCCGTTTCCATGCTGCTTGGCGCCCTGTACTGTTTTCTGTTTCTGGTCATCTGGAATCCGCAATGAGCTTCATAAAGAAATATATTCTGCCCAGGGAAATCGATTTCAACGCATACCTGCTCGATCAGGCCAGACTGGGGCACTCCGTGGTCCGGAGCCTGTACGAAGCGGGACAAGACGGTCATGACATATCCAGGGAAAGTATGGAAGACATCACCCGCAAAGCCCAGGAATTGAAAAGCCGCAACATGACCAAACTGCTGGACGTTTTCATTACCCCCTATGACAAGGAATCCATCTACCGCATGATCACGCAGCTTGACTGGCTGGTGCTCAGCGTAAAGCACTTTCTTCTGGAAACCCGCATCTATCACATACACGGTCTTGGTGACTACGAAAGCATTCTCGCGCGGTTGCTGGACATGAGTGCCACGCTGGAGCAGGGCATCGCCGCCCTGGAAGGGCGAAAACTCACGGAGATTGCCGGCCACATCAACCGGATTCATCTGGCATACGACCAGGTGGTGGAAGCCTGTGCCACCGCCGCCGCACGGCTTCTGGAGGAAGAAGACTGCAAGCACATCCTTCGGCACCGGGACATCCTCTCCCAGCTCAGGGAAATCGCCAAACGCATTCAGGTAACCGCCAACACACTCGAAGACATGGCGATCAAGGTGGTGTGAAGACCGCCAGCCCTCAGATCACCAATGACTGATCCGGTTCCGGCATGATTACCCGGGTATTGCCCAGCAGGGACGCCAGCGCTTTCATGCTCTCCTCCTCGCCATGCACAAGGCAGGTAACCTCGGGGCTGCCTGTGTGTCGGTGCCAGGCCAGCAATCCGGCCTGATCCGCGTGCGCGGAAAAACCGCCAATGGTATGGATTCGCGCCCGCACGGGCATTTCCTCGCCGAATATACGCACCTTGTCCGCGCCATCTATGATACGCCGGGCCAGGGTGCCATGCGCGGCGTAACCCACAAACACCACACTGCTTTCCGGACGCCAGAGATTGTGTTTCAGGTGGTGTCTGACCCGCCCGCCGGTACACATTCCGGAACCCGCCATGATTACCGCGCCCCGCTCGATCTGGTTGATGGCCATGGATTCAGCCGTCTCACGGGTGAAGTGCAACCCCGGCAGGCTGAATGGGTTGTTGCCGTCATGAGAGATCTTCAGGGTATCCGGATCATAGCATTCGGGATGACGCTCAAAGATCTCGGTGGCGGAAATGGCCATGGGGGAATCGAGAAAGACGTTTATATAACGGTCGATACGCCCCTCCTCCACACCCTGGCGCAGGTAATACAGGATTTCCTGGGCGCGCTCCAGGGCAAAAGTGGGAATGATGACATTTCCCCCTCTTTCCATGGTTTCATTGATGGCGCTGTACAGTTCCTCCACGGATGGCTTCAGCTCCTTGTGCAGACGGTTGCCATAGGTGGATTCCATGACCACAACATCCGCGGGAGGCGGAGGTTGGGGATCACGCAGAATGGCGCGGCCGCCATACCCCAGATCACCGGAAAACAGTACCCGCCGTTTCCTGCCCTTCTCTTCCAGCTCCAGCAGCAGGCTGGCGGACCCCAGTATGTGTCCCGCGTTGAAGAAGGTCACACGAATGCCCGGGGCAAGCTCCAGGGTCTGCCCAAGGGAGACCCGCCGGCCAAAGTAATCCAGGCAATTGAGGGCGTCCAGAACCGTGTAGAGTGGTTTTACGCTCGTTGCTTTCCCTCCGTGACGCCGTGCCTTGCGCTGCTGGTAACGGGCTTCCTCCTCCTGAAGCCCGGCGGCATCCAGCATCACCAGCCGTGCCAGCTCCACGGAAGCCGAGGTGGCAATGATCTCGCCCCGGAAGCCCCGCTTCACCAGCAAGGGAATGCGCCCACAATGATCCAGGTGGGCATGGGTGAGCAGCAGATAGTCGATATCCGACGGTTCGAAGCCGAACGGCCGGGCGTTCTCTTCCGCCAGTTCCCTTCCTCCCTGGAACATCCCGCAGTCGATGAGTATCTTCTTCCCGGCACACTGCAACATGTGGCAGGATCCGGTTACACCCCGATCCGCGCCATGAAACGATATCTTCATTTACGACTCTCCCCGGAAAATACAAATACAGGATACCGGAAAATCCCCGACTTGGCCTGATTCGTCCTTCGGCGCGCAAGTGGCTCTCCACGCCTTTTTCAGGAAATCACCCTGGATACAACGAGCATTGAGTATAGATCGGAAAACGTGATCTGACCCGCATTCCGCAAGCAGTGTACGCGGGTAAGCTTCCGGCAATCCCGGTACACAAGGGAATCCGGGTGCTGTAACCCGGCCGGACCATGTATTCATCCGGCCTTATCAGGAGGTGCCATGTATCAGTCCCTGTCTCATCCTCTTTCTGCCTGGAGCATACGTCTGACCACTGGCATCCTGCTTTTCATGTTCACCTCGCTAAACGGGTTCGCCAGTCAGGCCGCCACAGGAAACAATCTGCTGGACGACCAGTTGATCCTGGTCAGAAATGAAATCACCCCGGGCAATCCACCCATTGACGCGACAATCAGCCCGGCACAGGCCTCTGCCTTTCTTGCCCGGGCCACTTTCGGACCACGCATGGAAGAAATCGAGGCCCTGGTTGCCAGTGGCGACTATGCCGCCTGGATAGAGGCGCAGTTTTCCCTGCCACCTTCATCCTTGTATGCCTGGCTGGATCAACACCTGCAGGAACCGAAGGACTGGGATGCCGAGCGAGACAATGCCCATTACGCCCGTCTGGAAGGCTGGTGGGATATTGTGGTCAATCATGATGACCAGCTTCGGCAGCGGGTTGCCTTCGCCCTCAGCGAAATACTGGTCATCTCATCCGAGGGTCCACTGATAAACGCGGCGGACGGTATCGCGGACTATTATGACCTGTTGATACGGAACGCCTTTGGAAACTACCGCGACATCCTCCTGGCCGTGTCCCGGCACCCCATGATGGGACGTTACCTGAGTTTTCTTGGAAACGCCAAATCCACCAACGGCAGCCATCCAGACGAAAACTATGCCAGGGAAATCATGCAGTTGTTCAGTATCGGGCTGGAGCAGCTTCATCCGGACGGAACGCCCATCACGGACAACGAGGGCAAACCGCTGCCCACCTACGATCAGCATGACATCACCGAACTGGCGCGTGTATTCACCGGCTGGTCCAGCGATGACGGCATGTTTCCATGGGAAGCGGGATGGACACACGCATCCCGCACCCGCCCTATGGTGGCTTTCGAGGAATACCATGACCAGGGAGAAAAACAGATACTGGGAATACGGATTCCCGCGGGCCAGAGCGCCGAGGAAGACCTGGAAGATGCCATCGACATCCTGTTCAACCATCCGAACACCGGTCCTTTTGTTGCGCGTCGGCTGATCCAGCGTTTGGTGACATCCAATCCATCTCCCCGGTACATTCAGCGGGTAGCCGCGGCCTTCGCCGACAACGGATCAGGCGTGCGTGGAGACATGAAGGCAGTGATCCGGGCCATATTGCTTGATCCAGAAGCCCTCAACGGCCCCCGGGACAACCCGGTGTCTTTCGGAAAGGTGCGTGAACCCTTGCTATTTATCAGTAATCTTTGGCGCACTTTTCACGCAAGCCCGGGGCCACAGGAAATCGGCGCTTTCCATTTCATCGGATTTGGCCTGTCCGAACATGGCTTTCTGCAACAACAGGGGGCTCTTACCGCGTTGACGGTATTCAACTTCTTCACGCCGGAAGACAGTACCCCGGGACTGTCCCGGCAGGGTCTGGTGGCTCCGGAAATGAATGTCATGGGCATCGACGGCTTGCACGTATTGTTGTATGAGATCGCCCATGAGAGCGCGGAATACGAAGTTCATGAAATGACGGCGAGACTGAACCTCGAAACCGAAACCAGGCTGATACGTGAAGGAGAATATGACGCCCTGCTGGACAGACTGGACATATTGCTGCTCGGGGGGCAAATGACCAAGGAACAGCGCCGGATTCTCATGGATTACATGGAAATGAAGACATCCTCCCCGGCGTTCAGCATCACGAATCGGCAGCTTGCGCAGGATATCGTGTCGCTGGTAATGCTCTCGCCCGCCTACGCGGTACAACGCTAGGAGATCACCATGAAGAAAATGACCCGCAGGAATTTTCTCCTGAACACGTTGACTTCCGCCGCCACGCTGCCCCTGGCGTCACTATTGCCACGTACCGGCCAGGCGGCTGGCGATTACAGGGCATTGGTATGCGTGTTGCTGGAAGGCGGTGCCGACAGCTTCAACATGATCGTGCCGACCCAAACCACTCCATACAACAAATACGCGCAATTGCGCGGTAACATGGCCTTGCCGAAAAACGAATTATTGCCTCTAGCCGGCACTGATTACGGGCTGCATCCACGCATGAACGAGATGCACGATTTTTTTGCCCAGGGACGCATGGCCATAGTGGCTAATCTGGGCACCCTCATTCAACCCGTGACTCATGAAGAAGCGGCCGCTGGAACAAATCTTCCCCTGCACCTCTTCTCACACAATTCACAGCGGGATCTGTGGATGACGGCCAATGCCAGGAACATCGAAAGAACCGGGTGGGCCGGCAGGCTGAAGGCGGCCATGGATCGGGACAACGCCTTTTTCAACGTAAGCGTCAACGGGCGGAATCTCATGCAGCGAGGACCGGATGGCGACGCCATGGTCATCAATGGCGACATCGCGCCTTTTGATGATTTCTACCGTGTGCGTAACGGCGACACCGACCCCGGTCTTCCCTATCGCAAAATGATCCATCTGGGCATGAGTGACAGGAACGCGCTGGTCAGCGATTTTGCCCGTACCCGGCAGGACGAATTGAATTTGCTGGAAAACGCGGGCGGCATGCTGGACGGAATTGAAACCAGCACAAGCTTTCCACCCGGCGTCCATGAAAGCGGCAAACCCCTGGGGGAACAATTGCGTCTGGTGGCCCGACTGATTCAGGCGGCCCAGATTCCCGACAATGTGCCCGGCAATCCCCGCCGCCAGATCTTCTTTGTCAACCATCATGGCTGGGACACCCACAACACGCCACTGGACAGCAATAATCACCAAGTGGATTATCTCGACAAGTCCCTGGGCGCTTTCCTCGCGGAAATGCAGGCACTGGGACTGGATGACCAGGTAACCACATTCACCATTTCGGATTTTGGCCGTTCCCTGACCCCGAACGGTTCAGGCACGGATCACGGCTGGGGCGGCCACGCCTGGGTCATGGGCGGCGCGGTGCATGGCGGCATCCTGGGCACCATGCCACGCATGGAAATCAATTCTCCGGATGCGCTGGATGACCGTCTCATCCCCAAGCTGGCCGTGGAACAGTATCTGGCGACACTGGCCAACTGGCTCGGCGCAGAGGACAGCCATCTCGATGCCGCCTTCCCCAACCTCGGCAGCTTTTCCTCATCCAACCTTGGCTTCATGGGCTGAGGCTGGGGCAGCGGCGCCCGACAACGGCCTGGCGTCTTTCATTCCTGCATCTCCAGGCCTTTTCACGACAAAGCGGCCCGACGCCAGCCGGGCACTGCGTCACTTTCCGGTGTTGCGGCGCATGCGCATTTCCTGCTGCAAGGTGTCCACCAGCTCCTGATTGGAAATCAGCCCATCTCCGTTCGAATCCACCTGGCCAAACACCCAGAGCCGCCGATACGGCTCCCTGACCCGCCGTTTTTTCAGGAACCGCTCAAACTCACGGGCATCCAGATACCCATCTGCATTGCGATCATAGGCACTGTACACACCACTCTCATCCGCGGCCGCCAAATCAACGGCAAGGAACAGGCCGCCCAGCAACATGCTCCCGCCCAGCATCAAACACCTGCTGTTCATGCTCTTCTCCTATTGCCGGTACTCAATCATCATAACGACCATAGCCGGGAATATGGATCTGGTGCTCATTGTAGGAACCCCTGACCGCGCCGGTATGGCAGGCATCGCAATTGGAAAAGGAGCGAACCTTTGGATTTCCTCTCACCAGGCGCGCCGGAATCTCCCGGTGCTCGTGAACAAAATACGGCAATTCACTGATTCGCAAGGGTACTCCACGAACATTGCGCATCAGCTTGTTACTCACCCGGTAGTTGCTGCGTCCGGCAGCGTTGTTGAGCAGATAACCGAGTATGGCATTACGCTCTTGCGGAGCAAGTTCGGCATTCTCGCCGAAGTGATTGTCCAGGCCGGCCATGATCCGTTCCCAGGAAAGCGCGGGCAACAGTCCCGGCTGGTAGGCCATGTGGCAAGCGCCGCATTCATTCTGGTACAGGGCAAAATTCACCGGCGCCACGCCGGGACGGGCATTCACGCCCCAGGGCGGCATAAACCCTCTCTCGTCACCATCATCGTCCGCCAGCACCAGGCCGGACAGCGCCATCGCCATCAGGGCGATGAATCCCGCATGGTTTTTTACGCGTTTCATATCGACACCTCCTGATCATCATTGGTTGGCCGGAAGCGAGGCCCGTCCAGGCTTCCGGCAGTCATGGGAAAAACGGCTTGCCGGAATGCTCACCATTGTTCCAGATACGTCAGCACATCCGCCTTTTCCTGCGCGGTACAGGTTCTTCCCAGGGTCCATTTGCAGTTTCGGTGAAACCATTTCTCCACTTTCTTCCTGTCGGTCAATCGTTCCGGATTGACGGAGGGCGCCATGGGTTCGATGCGCTTTCCCGTGCGCGCATGCTTTCCGTTCTTGCGCAAATCTTTCGTGTGACAAGTGACGCAGGAACGCTTTTTTCCCGTTCGCGCATCCCGATATTCCGTGGTCCACAAACGCTCACCGGCGGCGGGATCCGCCGGCCCGGCCCCCGCCCGCCGGTAATCATCCAGCAATTCCGGCACGACGGATTCACGCGCCAGGGCGGTTCCGGCTGCTACGACACTCATGGCCAGCAATATGGCCATTGGACGCTTGGTCAGGCTGATTTTCATTTCACTCCTCCATTTGAATTGTCTGAACAACTGGTCATCAGAATCTGATATTCATGCCACCTTCGTTACCGGGAACACGCATGGCTCCATCCTCGAACCAGGCCTGCTCCGCATCAAGATGACAGGCGGCGCAATTGTGCCGGCCACCCACTTCCGGACGCTGCCACACCGCCGCCCGCAACTTCCCGTGCTTTTCCCGCCAATAGCCGGTTTCTGTAATACGCAAGGGAGCCAGATTCTCCGGGATGCTGCGGGCGATCTTCCAGGCTGCCTCCGTGACCCCGGTTTCCGCGGCATGAGGCAGGGCAAAATCCAGCAAGCGGGACACGGTATCCCCGTCCAGAAAAAGATCCTCGGTAAAATGATCATCCTGCTCCGCCAGCAATCGGCGCCAGGAACGCCGGGGAAGAAGCAGCGGATGATAGGCGAGATGACAGGCGCCGCATTCTTCTTCCCAGAGCGCATCATGCGCCACGGGCGGCCCGGAAAAAGGCAGGAAAGGCCGATCCGGTGTCTCCCGGACAGGTCCGGCCATCCACCAGAGGGAAAAAAGCAACAGACCGGCGGCCAGGCTCGCCGCCACCGGGGCATGAAGGGGAACCGGCGCCGGGACTGCGCCCTCTTCCTTTCGCTTGAATCCGGTAATCATGGCCAGGGGCAGGTTCTCCCGATGAACGGCGCTTTCCACGAATACCCCAAGCAAATGCACCGCCACCAATCCCAGCATGCTCCAGGCCAGCCATTCATGCACACCATGGAAGCGAACCCCCCAGGCCCTGTCCAGCCAACCGGCCATGGGCCCATGGCCTTCTTCCCCTCCCAGGGTGAGCTCACCAGTCAGGGCAATCATCAATCCCAGGGACAACATCAGCAAAACGGCCCAGGCGCCTGCGGGGTTGTGTCCCGGATGGCGCGGCGCCTCGCGGGAAAAAACGCCTTTCAAATAACGCCAGGCGTTACCAGGAGATTCGACAAAATTGCGAAAACGGGCGTAATGAGAACCCGCCATCCCCCAGTACAAACGGAACAGGAGCAGAAACAGGAAGACATGACCGGCCAGCAGATGCAGATACAGCCGGGAGTCGCCACGCCACAACCAGGCGGCGGCAAAACTTGCCGCCAGACCCCAGTGAAACAGGCGGACGGGCAGATCCCAGATTCGCTGTTTTGCCGTATTCACGCTGCCGCTCCCACGACCCTATTCCGCTGGTTTCCGGCCGGTGATCATGGCGCGAACCAGGTTTTCCCCATGCAATCGGCTGCTTACCACCACTCCGGCGATGTGCAGGCATACCAGCAGCAAGGTCAGGTTTGCGAAGAACTCATGCACTTCCTCCAGCATCTCGTTTTCCTTGCCTTCACGCTCGTCATCATCGTCATCATCCGCCCAGGCCCTGGCGGGAAGAAAGCCCTCGACCGCAGAAACCATGGGGGTGGCGCCCACTCCGGCATCCAGCATCAAGCCGCTTCCCGCAGTGAAGGTCAAACTGAACAACAACAGGAAAACCATCATGGCGCCCGCGGGGTTGTGTCCCAGATACCGTTTCGGTTTCCCGGAAAACAGGGATCGAACATAGGTCATCACCTGATTCGGGGAATAGAAAAAATCGGAAAAGCGCGCATGCCGACTGCCGACAAATCCCCAGATCAGCCGGAATGCCAGCAGCCCCGTGATCAGGTAACCCGCCCAGACATGAAGGCCTTGCAGCTCATCACCACTCAAATAGGCCACGGTAAAACCCGCCACCAGTGTCCAGTGGAATATCCTGATCAGCGGGTCCCATACCCTGACTTCATCGTTTCCGTTTTCCACAGCCATTCTTTCCTCCATTTGTTGCTTGCTTGGCTCTTGAAACAAAGCCTACAAGAACAACATGAAACCACCCTGAAACGAAGATGAAACCAGGCTGAAAATCCGCCAGCCGGCTGGAACCGGGGAAGGCAGTGCGAAAATCAACAACACTGAAACAATTTGCAACAAGATCCCCGGAGGCGGAAATATCCGGGAAACCTGTTACCCCTAGAATGGCTTGCAACCACAGGGAATATCCCCTGTTTTCCATTCAGAAATACTCCAGGAGCAACCCTGATGAAACTCAAGAAAATCGCTTGCATGCTTCCTTTCCTGACCATGCTTTCCGGATCCGTGACCATGGCGGCGCTTCCCTTGCCGTCATTCGATGGCGGAAACCCGGACAATACGCCCCCTGCCAACCCCTTGCTGGATCTGATTCCCGGCACGCGCAACCCCGTTGAGCCTCCGGGCGGAAAACCCGACCCCGTGACCCCCGACACTCCCGTGACGGGCAACCCCGGGGGACCGGGCGGCGGTTCCCCGTGGATGGAGCCTCCCCAGGACAACAACAATATCGGCAACCTGCCCGTCATTCCCCTGAGCGAGGAAGAAGCCGCCACCCTGCTGCACATGCGCGAAGAGGAAAAACTGGCCCGGGACGTATACCTCACACTGTTCGATATCTGGGATTTCACCGCTTTCAGCAATATCTCCAACTCCGAACAGAAACACATGGACACCATGCTTTCCAAGGTGGAAATGTATGACCTGGTGGATCCCGTTACCGATGATGCAATCGGTGCTTTCGATACCGAAGAATTCGCAAATCTCTATGAGCAATTGACAGAACAGGGCGCGCAATCACTGGAAGCGGCGCTGCTGGTTGGTGGCCTGATCGAGGAACTGGACATTATCGACCTGCAACAGGCCATCGAGGAATCCGATCATCCGGATATGATTCAGGCCTACGAAAATCTGCTGCGGGGCTCCCGCAACCATCTGCGCCAGTTCGCCTCCCAGATCGAGAATCTGGGACTCATCTACGAAGCACAGTTGATGACCCAGGAAGAAGTGGA
>CAZWRE010000165.1:0-12729 GCA_964636335.1 uncultured Sedimenticola sp.
TCCGGCAGACGTTGCACCAGGCGCAGGGACACACCCTCGTGGGACCATTTCCAGGTGCGCAAACCGGTATTCTTTCCAATCTCGACCGTCACTTCTGCCGCCACGGTTGCAACCTCCAGGCACAGAAGCATCATCAACCAGTATCGAAATCCCATGTCAGTTCATTCCCCCTGTCTCAACCTCGTGCCCCTGCAGGCGCCACTCGGGGAAGACCGCCGTCGAAACGGCTGGCGGTTCTTCCCTTCTTCCGCAACAGGGCCACCGCGTCGAAGGCCAGCATGCAATGAGGCCCCCTGCAGTAGGCGACAATCTCCTGCTCCAGCTCTCCAAGGCATTGTTCCAGCTCGGCCAGGAACTCCAGCAACTCCAGCCGGTGCCCGCTGCTCATGGCCTTGGCAACCCGGGCAAACCGGGAAAACAGGGCTTTCTTGAAATTTTCCTCCGCCATTGCCAATCGACAACATGTCCATTATTCGATAGATTTCTTGAATGATAACCGAAGCAGAAGAACCACGCATATCCGGAAGGACGCGGACAGCGGCCTGTTCAACACCCTGGCCGACATTGGCCACAAGATCTTCGCGCCGGAAAGTTATTCCTGTTCCCTGTGCGTCATTACCCATGGCTATTTCCAGGAGCGCGACGCATGGCGTGAATTCGTGGCCTCCCTGCCCGTGGCCTGCCAATTCCTGCACCGGGACGAATTCCACCGCCTTCATCCTGAAAGCAAGGATGAACTGCCGGCCGTATTCATCGAGAACCAGGGAGAACTGCATCCCTGCATCAGCGCCGCGCAACTGGAAACCTGCGATAATATGGAAACCCTGAAAACAATGATTATCGATTCATGCATCGAAGATGATGAGGAGTAACACGATGAAATGGCTGGCAATCCTTCTTGCGCTCATGCTGAGCGGCGCACAGGCTGAAGAAGTCTCCTTCAAATACAACGGTACCCTGCTGCGAGCCAACCTGGAAAAGAGCGACAATTGGCCGGCCGGTCCCGTGGTTCTTCTTACCCATGGAACCCTTGCCCACAACCGCATGGAAATAATCTCCACCCTGCAGGAACTGCTCACGGAAAACGGCATCAGCAGCCTGGCCATCAACCTGAGCCTCGGCCTGAACAACCGAAAGAGCGCCATGTATGACTGTGCAACACCGCATGTACACCGGCATACCGACGCCGTGAAGGAAATCGGCGCCTGGGTGGAATGGCTGAACTTCGAGGACGTGAAGGATATCGTACTGCTGGGGCATTCACGTGGCGGCAACCAGACCGCCTGGTATGCTTCCGAAAACCCGGACAAGTCCGTCTCCCGTGTGATCCTGCTGGCGCCACAGACCTGGTCCGCGGAATATGCCGCGCGGGACTACGAAAAACGTTATGGCAAACCCCTGCAGCCTGTCCTGGAGAAGGCCCTGGCCCTGGTGAAAGCAGGCAGGGGCGAGGAGATGCTGGAGCACGTGGATTTCATCTATTGCAAGGACACCTCCGTCAGTGCGGAAGCCTTCGTCAACTACTACAAGCCGGAACCCCGCATGGATACACCCTATCTGCTCGGCAAGATCAGGTTGCCCGTTCTGCTGTTCGTGGGAACCGATGACAAGGTGGTAAAGAACCTGGCGGAAAAACTGCCCCCATCAACCGAAAACCTGAAAGTGGTGATAGTGGATGGCGCCGATCATTTCTTCCGCGACCTCTACGCCGAAGAAGTGGTGGACGAAATCATGGAATTTATCGGGAACTGACCCCCTTCCAGCTCCATGAACAAGCAGCACGGGAAACATCGCTCAACCATGAAGACAGCTACCTGGACTCCGCCGGCGCCGTCGAGGACTATTCCATCTGGGCGATGTACAACCAGCCATTCACTCGCTGACAATACGAACAGCATGAATTCATTCACTTTCTGACCGGTACTCCACATGGGCATATTCCGCTATATCGTACCCTTCATCCTGCTGTGCATCGGCGCGGTCCTGGTCGCCAAGGGCTACCAGAACTGGCAGACATCCAGAGCCCTGGTGGCCAGCTCCCTGGCGGCCGAGGGCACCATTGTTCGCAATGCGCCCTTCATGTCATCCAAGGCCGGCAAGACGTCTTCGCTGATATATTTTCCCGAAGTGAAATTCACCACGGCTGATGGCAGGACGGTTCAGTTCATTTCGTCCATCACCAGCAAGGCGGACCATTACAAGCCGGGGGACAAGGTCACCATCTACTACAAGGCAGCGGATCCGGAAAATGCCTTCATCGGTTCCTTCGGGCATCTCTGGTCCGTCGCTCTCATCTTCGCCGCTTCCGGCATCATCGTGACCCTGTTCGCGGCCTGGTTCTTCTGGAAGGCGCGAGTCGGTTGGGAAAAGGAAGAAAACGAATGAGGCCACCCGTGGGCGGCCTCATTCAGCGATCTTTTCAAGAAGCCGATTATTTCAGTATCTGGGCCACTTCCTCGAGTTCCGCCAGCAGTTGGCGGATGATCTGGTGACTCTGACTCTTGTCTTCCTGGGCGTCCTGGCCATCCAGCTTCTGGCGCGCACCGCCAATGGTAAAACCCTGTTCGTAGAGCAGGCTGCGAATCTGGCGAATCATGATCACGTCATGACGTTGATAGTAACGCCTGTTTCCGCGCCGCTTGACAGGCTTGAGCTGGGGAAATTCCTGTTCCCAGTAACGCAATACATGGGGCTTGACCTGACAAAGCTCGCTCACTTCCCCAATGGTGAAGTAGCGTTTACCCGGAATCGGGGGCAACTCTACGGCACTACTGTTCGGGTCCAGCATAGGTCTCCACTCTGGCTTTGAGTTTTTGTCCAGGACGGAAAGTCACAACCCGCCTGGCGCTTACGAGAATTTCTTCGCCTGTTTTCGGGTTTCTCCCGGGACGTGGGTTCTTTTCCCGCAGGTCGAAATTGCCGAAACCGGACAGCTTCACCTGCTGGCCGTTTTCCAGGGCGCCGCGTATTTCTTCAAAAAACAGTTCCACGAGCCCCTTGGCTTCCCGTTTGTTCAGTCCCAGTTCATCGAACAGGGCTTCGGCCATCTTTGCCTTGGTCAGTGACATTCTGTTCAATCCCGCAGTTTGGCTGAAAGTTCAGTGCGAAGTGCTTCAAGAACGGCTTCCACGGCCCGATCCGTTTCCTCATCCGTAAGAGTGCTGGAATAATCCTGTAAAATCAAGCTTAAAGCAAGACTTTTTAGACCGGAGTCTATATTGTCCCCAGTATAGACGTCAAATATGCGGATGTCTCGCACAATTTCCGGCGCCGCCTTGCGGGCCACGGCTTCCACCTGCCCCCAGGACAGGTTCCGGTCAACCAGCAGGGCCAGATCACGGCGAATGGCGGGAAAACGGGAAACCGGCGCAAATGCGGGAATACGCCCCGTTTCCAACCCCTGCAGCCGAAGCTGGAACAGGAAGACATTGCTGGGCAGGTCCAGTTTCGCCTGCAAGGCCGGGTGGAGCATGCCCAGCCGGCCGATCTCCTCACCGTTTCTCCATACGGCGGCAGACTGTCCTGGATGCAGGGCCTTGTCCTCCACGGGCTGGATCTCGAAACCCGCCAGATTGTCCACCAGTCCCAGCACGGCTTCCAGGTCGCCTTTCAGGTCATAGAAATCCACTTTGCCGTCGCCATTGTTCCATTTCTCCGGCAGTCGCTGCCCGTGGATCAGGCCAGCAAGCATTTCCGGCTGGTGGATGTCATCCCCATCGGCCAGGAAGACCTGGCCGGACTCGAACAGGCGCACCCTCTCCTGTTGACGGGCCAGGTTGTACCGCAGGGTGGACAGCAGGCCCGGCCACAGGCTGGCGCGCATGATGGACATATCCGCGGAAATGGGGTTGGCCAGGCGGATGGCCTCGGCATCCGGAGTAACGAGTTCCGCCAGTTCCGGTGAAATGAAACTGTAGGTGACCACTTCCTGGTAATCGCGGTCCACCAGCAGATCCTTGATGCGGTCCAGATGCAGGGCTGCCTCCGGTACGGCCTGTACGCTCACGGGGGCCGAAGACAGGTTTTCCGGAATATTGGCGTAGCCATGGATACGGCCAATTTCTTCCACCAGATCCGCCTCGATGGCAACATCGAAACGCCAACTGGGCGCCAGCACCTTCCAGCCGTCATCCATGGGGGTGACATCCATGCCCAGGCGGCCCAGGATGTCGGCAATGGTCACATCGTCAATCTCCACCCCCAGGATGCGCGGCACCTGGTGACGGCGCAGATGAATCTCCGCCCGCTCCGGCAGCCTGTCTTCCGCCACGGCTTCCACCACGGGGCCGGCCTGGCCACCGGTGATGTGCAGCAGCAGATCCGTGGCGCGCTCCAGAGCCTTGCGCTGGAGTTGCCAGTCCACACCCCGCTCGAAGCGATGGGAGGAGTCGGTATGCAGGCCGTAGGCCCGGGCCTTGCCGATGATGGCCGTGGGGGTGAAGAAAGCGGACTCCAGCAGGATATCCCGCGTATCTCCCGTGACGCCGGAGGCTTCACCTCCCATGATACCCGCCAGGGCCAGGGGCTTGTCCTCGTCGGCGATGAGCAGAGTGCCTTCCTGCACTTCCACTTCACTGCCATCCAGCAGGGTGAGTTTTTCCCCACCCTCGGACAGGCGTACGCGGACATTTCCGGACAGCCTGTCCAAATCGAAACCGTGCATGGGCTGACCCAGCTCGATCATCACGTAGTTGGTGATATCCACCACCGGGCTGATGGACCGAATACCGCTGCGGCGCAGCTTCTCCACCATCCACAGGGGCGTCTCGGCCTTCACGTTCACATCACGCACGATACGGCACAGGTAACGGGGGCAGGCCTCGGGCGCTTCCAGGCTGACTTCCTGGCGATCGTCGATGGCAGCGGGAATATCCTCGATCTTCCAGTCCTTCACCTCGACGCCGTAGATGACCCCCACGTCCCGGGCGATACCGGCGATGCTCAGGCAGTCACCCCGATCCGGGGTGAGATCCACGTCGATGAGCTGGTCGTCCAGCCGCAGGTAGCGGCGGAAATCCTCGCCCACGGGTGCATCGGCAGGCAAGGGCATGATGCCCTCGGAGGACTCCGCCAGGCCGAGTTCAGAGGCGGAACAGATCATGCCCCGGGATTCCTGCCCCCGCAGCTTGGCCTTCTTGATCTTGAAGTCGCCGGGCAGCACGGCGCCCACGGTGGCCACGGGCACCTTCATGTCCGCCGCCACGTTCTTCGCCCCGCAGACGATCTGCACGGGCTCATCAGCGCCGATGTTCACCTGGCAGACGGACAGCTTGTCGGCGTCGGGATGGGGCTGGCAGTCCAGCACCTCTCCCACCACCACCCCGCTGAAGGCCGGAGCGGCGGGAGACACGCCATCCACTTCCAGGCCCGCCATGCTCAGGGCATCGGCCAGTTCTTCGGTGCTTGCTTGGGGATTCACCCACTCGCGTAACCAGGCTTCACTGAATTGCATGATGCTTTATCCTCTGGAGTGATCAGGCGAACTGGCGCAGGAAGCGCAGATCGTTTTCAAAGAACAGGCGCAGATCGTTGACGCCGTAACGCAACATGGTCAGGCGCTCCACCCCCATGCCGAAGGCATAACCGGTATATTTTTCCGTATCTATGCCCACATGACGGAACACCTCGGGATGGATCATGCCGCAGCCCAGCACCTCCAGCCAGCCCGTGTGACTGCATACCCGGCAGCCCTCCCCGCCACACATGACGCACTCCATGTCCACTTCCGCCGACGGCTCGGTGAAGGGGAAATAGGAAGGCCGGAAACGCACTTTCAGATCCTGCTCGAAGAACACCTTGAGAAAACTGTGCAACACACCCTTGAGATCGGCGAAGGTGACATGCTCATCCACCATGAAGCCTTCCACCTGGTGGAACATCGGGGTATGGGTGACATCGGAGTCACAGCGGTACACCCGTCCCGGGGCAATAACCTTGAGGGGCGGCTCGGCGTCCTTCATCACCCGCACCTGCACCGGCGAGGTGTGGGTGCGCAGCAGGCGGTGAGCATCGAAGTAGAAGGTATCGTGCATGGCCCGCGCCGGGTGATGGGCGGGAATGTTCAGGGCCTCGAAGTTGTGATAGTCGTCCTCGATCTCCGGCCCTTCCGCCACGGTGAAACCGGCGCTGCCGAATATCTCCTGGATGCGTCTCATGGTGCGGGTCACGGGATGCAGGCCGCCGCGATCGATACCCCGGCCAGGCAGGGTCACGTCAATACGTTCCGCCGCCAGGCGGGCTTCCAGGGCCGCGTCCTCCAGGGCCTGTTTGCGTGCCTCGATGGCCTGCTGCAGGGCCTGCTTGGCCTTGTTGATGGCCTGCCCGGCCTTGGGCCGCTCTTCCTTGGAGAGCTTGCCCAACTGCTTGAGCTGCTCGGTGAAGCGGCCGGCCTTGCCCAGCCAGGCCACGCGCACCTCGTCCAGGGCGCGCAGATCGTCGGCAGCGGCCACCGCCGCCAGGGCTTCTTCTGTCAGTTGTTCGAGATCCATAGGTTGTTCCACCCGGAAATAAAGAAAGGGAAAGACCTCAAAGGCCTTTCCCCTCGTTCGCTTTGCCCGCCACGGAAGGGCGGGCTGCTATTCAGTCTGCCGCGAAGGCGGCAGCAACCGATCAACTCGCGAGAGCGGCCTTGGCCTTTTCTGCGAGCTGGCTAAACGCCGGCATGTCGTGGACAGCAATGTCCGCCAGCATCTTGCGGTCGATTTCGATACCGGCCTTGTCCAGGCCGTGCATGAATTTGCTGTAGGACAGGTCGTTCATGCGCGCAGCGGCATTGATGCGCTGGATCCACAAGGCGCGGAACTGGCGCTTGCGCTGGCGGCGGTCACGGTAGGCGTACTGACCAGCCTTGATAACCGCCTGCTTGGCGACGCGATAGACCTTGCTGCGCGCGCCGTAATAACCCTTGGCCTGCTTGAGGACCTTCTTGTGACGCTTGTGCGCCGTTACACCACGTTTTACTCGGGGCATCTTGTATCTCCTTTAACGAAACTTGAATCAGGCGTAGGGAATCATGCGGCGTGCAGCGGCCACATCAGCCTTGTGCAGCATGGCGGGTGAACGCAGATGACGCTTACGCTTGGTGCTCTTCTTGGTCAGGATATGACGGCGATGAGACTGGTTTCGCTTGAAGCCGCCAGCGGTCTTCTTGAACCGCTTGGCCGCGCCCCGGTTGGTCTTTATCTTTGGCATTTTCTTTCTCCTGTATGTCTTTAGGATGAATTACGAGTGGCCCAGGCAATGCCTCTTGGGCCCGGCCACTGCTCGGGTGCTCCCGCGGGAGCGAATACTATTTCTTGCGCGGCGCCAGCACCATGACCATCTGGCGACCTTCCATCGCCGGGTGCTGTTCCACCTGGGCGATTTCTTCCAGGTCCTTTTCGATGCGTTGCAGCACCTCCAGTCCCAGTTCCCGGTGAGCATGCTCCCGGCCCCGGAAACGCATGGTGACCTTAGCCTTGTCGCCATTTTCCAGGAAACGTCTCAGGTTCCGCAGCTTGATGGCATAGTCCCCGGAATCGGTACGGGGGCGGAATTTCATTTCCTTGACCTGGACCTGCTTCTGCTTCTTTTTCGCCGCCTGCTTCTGCTTCTTGGCTTCGAATACAAACTTGCCGTAATCCATGATACGGCACACCGGCGGTTCCGCATTGGGCACGATTTCAACCAGATCGAGATCGGCGTTGCCCGCCGCCTCCAGTGCTTCTTCTATTGAAACGATGCCTACCTGCTCGCCGTTCTCGTCGATAAGTCGAACTTGGGGAACGGTGATATCGGTATTCAGCCGGTTTCTTTTGTCTTGTTTAGCTATAGCCAGGTCCTCTATACAAAATCAATTCCTGCCCAGTGCGTCTACGCCCTAGGCCCTGTTTTCCAGGTCGTCCCGCAGACGGGCGACGAATTCATCCAGGGGCATTGCCCCCAGGTCTTCCCCACCTCGCCGGCGAACGGCAACAGCGCCATTTTCCATCTCCCGGTCACCTACGACCAGCAGGTAGGGAATGCGCTGCAATGTGTGCTCGCGGATTTTAAAGCCGATCTTCTCGTTTCTCAAGTCAATTTGCACCCGAAAACCCTGTTTTTTCAGCTTTTGCGCCACTTCCTCCACGTATCCGGCCTGTTTGTCGGTGATATTCATCACCACGGCCTGAACCGGCGACAACCAGACGGGCAAGGCACCGGCATAATGTTCGATGAGAATGCCGATGAATCGCTCCAGGGAACCCAGTATGGCCCGGTGCAGCATGACCGGTACCTGCTTGCTGTTATCCTCGGCGATGTAGTGCGCCCCCAGGCGGTCGGGCATGGAGAAATCCAGCTGGATGGTGCCCAACTGCCAGACCCGCCCCAGGCAGTCCTTCAGGGAGAACTCGATCTTGGGTCCGTAGAAAGCCCCTTCCCCCGGCTGAAGTTCCCACTCCAGATTTTTGTGGTTCAGGGCATCTTCCAGGGATTTCTCCGCCTTGTCCCACAGTTCATCGGAACCCACGCGCTTTTCCGGGCGGGTGGAGAGCTTGATGAGCACGTCCTCGAAACCGAAATCCCGGTACACCTCGAACAGCAGGTCGATGAAATCCGCCACTTCCGAGAGTATCTGGTCCTCGGTGCAGAAGATATGGGCGTCATCCTGCACGAAGTTACGCACGCGCATGATGCCGTGCAGCGTGCCGGAAGGTTCGTTGCGGTGGCAGGAGCCGAATTCCGCCAGGCGCAGGGGAAGATCCCGGTAACTGCGCAGGCCCCGATTGTAGATCTGTACATGGGCGGGACAGTTCATGGGCTTGATGGCATAGTCCCGGTGCTCGGAATGGGTGGTAAAGATCATGTCGCCGAACTTGTCCCAATGGCCGGACTTCTCCCACAGGCTGCGATCGATGATCTCCGGGGTATGCACTTCCTGGTAGCCATGCTCGCGCAGCTTGCCGCGCACATAGTCCTGGATGGTGAGATAGATCTGCCAGCCCTTGTCGTGCCAGAACACCATGCCCGGCGCCTCTTCCTGGGTATGGAACAGGTCCTGGGCCTTGCCGATCTTGCGGTGATCGCGCTTCTCGGCCTCTTCCAGGCGGTGCAGATAGGCCTTGAGCTCCTTCTTGTTGCGCCAGGCCGTGCCATAAATGCGCTGCAGCATCTCGTTGCCGGCATCACCACGCCAGTAGGCGCCGGCGAGCTTCATCAGCTTGAAGGCCTTGGGCAGCTTGCCGGTGCTGGGCAGATGGGGGCCGCGGCAAACATCAAACCAATCACCCTGGCGGTAGATGCTCACCTGCTCGTCTTCAGGGATGGCGTCGATGATCTCCACCTTGTAATGCTCCCCCAGATCGGCAAAGATCCTTTTTGCTTCCTCCCGATCCCAGACCTCTCTTTCTATGGGCAGGTTGCGACCCACAATCTCGCGCATGCGGTCTTCGATCTTCTTCAGATCATCCGGGGTAAAAGGTTCTTCACGGGCAAAATCGTAGTAGAAACCGTCTTCAATGGCAGGGCCTATGGTTACCTGGGTGCCGGGAAAGAGTTCCTGCACGGCCTGGGCCATGACGTGGGCTGCGTCGTGACGAATGAGCTCCAGGGCGTCATCATCCCTGTCGGTGACAATGGCCAGTTCCGCATCCTTGTCAATGACGGTGGAAGCATCCACCAGCTCGCCATCCAGCTTTCCCGCCAGGGCGGCCTTGGCCAGGCCCGGACCAATGTCAGCCGCCACATCGGCGACAGTAACAGGATGATCAAAAATACGTTTTGAACCATCAGGGAGCGTAATTTCCGGCATGATCTTTTCCTCAGTGGTGACCCCTACCAAAGGCCACGTGATCGACAAGGCGCGTATTGTACTGTCCGCCTGTCCAGGTGTATACATGTAAAAAGCCGGCATCCCTTGCAGGACACCGGCTTCTTGTCAGCGCCCTCTCAGGCGCTGAGAAAGCGCCACCGATCAGTGGGTGGTGATTTCGATGCGGCGGTTCTGGGCGCGACCTTCTCTGGTCTTGTTGCTGGCAATGGGGCTGGTTTCGCCCATGCCCTTTACGGTAATGGAATCGATACCCAGAGACTCCAGATAATCGGCCGCGGCCTGGGCACGACGCAGGGAAAGCTTCATGTTGTAATCGTCGGGACCGGTGCTGTCCGTGTGGCCAATGACGGTGACAGATTCGTGACCGGGGCTGGCCTTGACCTTGTTGGCGAAATCTTCCAGGGCGGACTTCATCTCGGGCTTGAGAACAGCGCTGTCGAAGTCGAATTCCTCAACCACCAGATTGATGGTCAGGTTCTCCACGATTTCACAACCATCGGCATCAACAGTGGCGCCGGCACGGGTGTTGGGGCACTTGTCACGGCTGTTGGGCACGCCATCGTTGTCGTCGTCACCATCGACGGGAACCGGCTCGGCCTTGACTTCTTCCTTGGCAACGACGTCACCACATTTTTCGATCAACTGCTTGACACCGCCCTTGGACTGCCAGCACTCACCAAAAGCGTTGGTCACCACGGATTTCTCGGCATCCATGGCATAGGCGCGCATGGGATCATCGGCAGAAGCCACACTTGAACCCATGATCAGTCCCACAGCCGCCGCAACGGTGACAATTTTCTTGTTTGTATCGAACATCTTGTCTTTCTCCTGAAATGTAGACAAATAATCTTTCATATCTTCGGGCCGGAATACCCACCCTCAACTTCCAATCCTTTCCCAGCCTCCCCCGCGTACGGAGCACAGCCAGACAGAGCATACTTCTTTAAGTATAGCGGACATCCGGCGGATTGTACAAACCCATCCGTATGCGGAAACCCGCGGGATTCTGTTGGGCCATTCCCGGGACACCACAAGATGCCGTGAAAATCAACAACGGGGGCCAAGTGATTGATTTCACGAACCGGCAAGACGCCGTATCGGAAAATCCCTTTCACGCCTCCAGGCCGTCATCCCCATCGTCCTTCCATGACACATGGGGCCCCATGGAAAAAGATGGTTGCCACCGGCTCCCCGTATTGCTATATATTTGGGCACCCTTCGGAACTCGGGACACAACAAAATATCTAACAGGATATTGAAAACAAAGACTGTCTTTCCCGGAAGACAGGATTATTTCAGACAAGATTCATCTAGCGCAATTCAAGCAAATCAGGAGCGAGAACAACCATGAACGACATTTTTGAACAGGCAGTCAGCCGATCGACCCAGCAGACCTTTGCCACCAACAAGGTCATCAAGAACACTTACCTGTTGCTATCCGCCACCCTGCTCTTTTCCGGGGTTATGGCTCTGCTTTCCCTCTACCTTGCCGTGCCCGTATGGACCTACACGGTATCCGTCATCGTCGCCATGCTGCTGGGCATGTTCGTATTGCCCCGCACCCAGGATTCCGGGGCCGGCATCGGCGTGATCTTCGCTATTACGGGCCTCATGGGTTTTGGCCTGGGCGCGGTCATCAGTATCTACCTGCAACTGCCCAATGGTCCCCAGACCGTGGCCCTGGCCCTGGGCGGCACGGGTGTCATCTTCCTGGGGCTGTCTGGCTATGCCTTGAGCAGCCGTCGCGATTTCAGCTTCATGGGCGGATTTATCTTCGCCGGCATGATGGTGATGCTGGTCGCCGTGCTGGCCAACATCTTTTTGCAGATTCCCGCTCTGCAACTGGCCATCGCCGCGGGATTCATCCTGCTCATGAGCGGTTTCATTCTGTTCCAGACCGGTCAAATGGTGCATGGGGGTGAAACCAACTACATCAATGCCACTTACGGCCTGTATCTGTCCATCTTCAATATCTTCATCAGTCTGCTGCAGATTCTGGGAATCTTCGGCGACGAATAACTGAAACTCCAGAAGCAAAAGCCCCGGACAACCGGGGCTTTTTTATCTCCAGGGAAGGAGTGTATGCCGCGTGAGGCCATGGATGGCCGGAGCGGCGATCTCCAGAACAGGATTAGAGAATATGAATATCTGGCTGCAGATCGGGATGGCTGTTACCGTGGTGCTGATGCTGGTCTTCATGTACCCGGCGGCCAAACACTGGATGGAAAACGCTCCCAAGGCCCAACCCGGGGACTGGCGGGCCGCCTTGCTGCCCCTGTTGCTGGTGGCTGGATTCGTGGTGCTGCTGGTGATGATGGCAAAGAGCTGACCGAAAGTAGCGACCCGACACGCCACCCCAACCAATCGGCCCGGGGCGGGCCTCCTACAGGGGTTGTAGGAGCGGCGCCCCGCCGCAACCCCGCACAGGGATGTGCGGCGCGAAGCGGAGGCATGGGGAAACCGCGTTTTTCCCATGCCGATAAGGAAACGGGCAGGGAAAGCCCGTTTCCGGTCCAAACCGGCAGCGGCGCCTCTCCACGATCCATCGGCCCGGGGGCAGGCCTCCTACATGGGACGTAGGAGCGGCGCCCCGCCGCGACCCCGCACAAGGATGCGCGGCGCGAAGCGGAGGCATGGGGAAACCGCGTTTTTCCCATGCCGAGAAGGAAACGGGTAGGGAAAGCCCGTTTCCGGTCCAAACAGGCAGCGGCGCCCCCGCCGCGATGAATCGGCCCGGGGCGGGCCTCCCACAGGGAATTGTAGGAGCGGCGCCCCGCCGCGATTTCGCCGCCACCCATCGGCCCGTGTGATCAACAGGGCTTGGCGTGGGAGGGGATTTGTTTTATTGTTGCCAACTGTATTTTCGTAACCGCGCCAGAACCATGTATTTGCTCGCACATAACAAGACGCTGAAGACCGGAACGCGATGGCAGGCCTGA
>CAZWRE010000166.1:0-9344 GCA_964636335.1 uncultured Sedimenticola sp.
TACCTGGCGGGACAGCAGTATGTGCTCCCGGGTCTGGGGCATGGGGCCATCCGCCGCGGACACTACCAGGATGGCGCCGTCCATCTGCGCCGCACCCGTGATCATGTTCTTTACGTAGTCCGCGTGACCCGGGCAGTCCACATGCGCGTAGTGACGGGTATCGGACTCGTATTCCACGTGAGCCGTCGCAATGGTGATGCCGCGCTCTCGCTCTTCCGGGGCATTGTCAATCTGGTCGTAAGCCTTGGTCTCACCACCAAACTTCGCCGCCTGTACGGTCGTGATCGCCGCAGTCAGCGTGGTTTTACCGTGGTCTACGTGACCAATGGTGCCCACGTTTACATGGGGTTTGGTTCTTTCAAATTTTTCCTTAGACACTTTAGCTTACCTTTCTCAACGAAACTGTTTCAACGAATCGGGTTACTTGTTGACAATGCTGTCCGCAATGTTCTGGGGAACTTCGCTGTACTTGGCGAATTCCATGCTGTAGTTGGCCCGGCCCTGGGTGGCGCCGCGCAGGTCGGTGGCATAACCGAACATGGAGGACAGGGGAACCTCGGCCTTGATGATCTTGCCCGCGGGACCATCTTCCATGCCCTGCACCATGCCGCGACGGCTGTTCAGGTCACCGATGACGTCGCCCATGTACTCTTCGGGAGTCACCACCTCGACCTTCATGATGGGTTCGAGGAGCACGGGATCCGCCTGGGCGGCACCGTTCTTGAAGCCCATGGAGCCGGCGATCTTGAACGCCTGCTCGTTGGAATCCACCTCGTGATAGGAACCATCATAGAGGGTGACCTTGACATCAACCACGGGATAGCCGGCGATAACACCGCTCTCCATGGCTTCCTGGATACCCTTGTCCACGGCGGGAATGTACTCGCGGGGAACCACACCACCGACGATCTCGTTCACGAACTCGTAGTTCTCCTCGCTGTCGGTGAGAGGCTCGATGCGCAGCCATACATGACCGTATTGACCACGACCACCGGACTGGCGAACAAACTTGCCTTCGGCTTCCACGGACTTGCGAATGGTCTCGCGGTAGGCCACCTGGGGCGCGCCCACGTTGGCCTCCACCTTGAACTCGCGCTTCATGCGATCCACGATGATGTCCAGGTGCAGCTCGCCCATGCCGGAGATGATGGTCTGCCCGGACTCCTCGTCCGTGTGTACGCGGAAGGAGGGATCTTCCTGTGCCAGTTTCTGCAGGGCGATACCCATCTTTTCCTGGTCCGCCTTGGTCTTGGGTTCCACGGCCACGGAAATAACGGGCTCAGGGAACTCCATGCGCTCCAGCACGATGATGTTCTTCAGGTCGCAGAGGGTGTCACCGGTAGTGACATCCTTCAGACCAACGGCAGCGGCGATATCACCAGCGCGCACTTCCTTGATCTCTTCGCGGGAGTTGGCATGCATCTGCAGAATACGCCCCATGCGCTCCTTCTTGTTCTTCACCGGGTTGTAGACGCTGTCACCGGCATTCACCACGCCGGAATACACACGGAAGAAGGTCAGGGTGCCGACGAAAGGATCGGTGGCGATCTTGAAGGCCAGAGCGGAAAAAGGCTCGTCGTCGGACGCATGGCGCACCGCCTCGCTGCCGTCTTCCAGCTCGCCCTTGATGGGGGGAACATCCACCGGAGAAGGCATGAGCTCGATAATCTTGTCGAGCATCGCCTGCACACCCTTGTTCTTGAAGGCGGAACCCAGGGTCACGGGGGTGATTTCCAGATTCAGGGTGCGGATACGCAGACCTTCCATGATCTCGTCTTCGGTCAGCTCCTCACCTTCGAGATACTTCTCCATCATCTCGTCGTTGGCCTCGGCTGCCGCCTCGACCATGTTGGCGCGCCATTCCTCGGCGACATCCACCATGTCCTCGGGAATGTCCTCGTAATGGAACTCCACACCCATGTTCTCGTCGCTCCAGACGATGGACTTCATCTTGATCAGATCAATGACGCCACTGAAGTCCTCCTCCGCGCCGATGGGCACCTGAATGGGCACGGCGTTCGCGCCCAGGCGCTCCTTGAGCTGCTCGACGACACGGAAGAAGTTGGCGCCCATGCGATCCATCTTGTTGACGAAGGCCATGCGGGGCACTTCGTAACGATTGGCCTGGCGCCATACGGTTTCGGACTGGGGCTCCACGCCGCCCACGGCGCAGAGCACGAATACGGCGCCGTCGAGCACGCGCAGGGAACGCTCCACCTCGATGGTGAAGTCCACGTGCCCCGGGGTGTCAATGATGTTGATGCGGTGTTCGGGATAGTTGTTGGCCATCCCCTTCCAGAAGCAGGTGGTTGCCGCGGAGGTAATGGTGATACCACGCTCCTGCTCCTGCTCCATCCAGTCCATGGTGGCCGCGCCATCGTGCACTTCACCAATCTTGTGAGACACACCGGTGTAGTAGAGGATGCGCTCGGTAGTGGTGGTCTTGCCCGCATCGATGTGCGCCATGATGCCCACGTTGCGATAACGTTCGATAGGTGTAGTACGTGCCACGGTCGTTTCCGTCCTGAATAAATAAAACTGTTAAAGAGCCTGGTCTGTGAAAAAACTTACCAGCGATAATGGGAGAAGGCCTTGTTGGCCTCTGCCATGCGATGGGTATCTTCCTTCTTCTTCACCGCGGTGCCGCGGGACTCGGAAGCATCCATGAGCTCGCCGGCCAGGCGGTCGGCCATGGACTTCTCGCTACGCTTGCGCGCAGCCTCGATCAGCCAGCGCATGGCCAGGGCGTTGCGACGCAGGGGACGCACTTCCACGGGCACCTGGTAGGTGGCGCCACCCACGCGGCGAGACTTGACCTCCACCACGGGACGCACATTTTCCAGGGCCTGCTCCAGGGCTTCGAGGGGATCACCGCCCTTCTTCTCGGCGATCTGGTCCAGGGCGCCGTACAGCACACGCTCGGCCACGGACTTCTTGCCATCGACCATGACCATGTTGATGAACTTGGCCAGGGTCAGGCTGCCAAACTTGGGGTCCGGTAAAATCTCGCGGCGGGCCGCTACTCTTCTTCTTGCCATGACGCTCTACTCTAAAATGTATTCTGTATGATTGAATCGATCAGCCGATCACTTCTTGGGACGCTTGGCGCCGTACTTGGAACGACCCTGGCGACGAGCTTCCACGCCGGAAGTATCCAGGGCGCCACGCACCACGTGATAGCGCACACCAGGCAAGTCCTTCACCCGGCCGCCGCGAATAAGAACCACGGAGTGTTCCTGCAGATTGTGACCTTCACCACCGATGTAGGAAGTCACTTCATATCCATTGGTCAGACGAACACGCGCCACTTTCCGCAGGGCCGAGTTCGGCTTCTTGGGGGTGGTGGTGTACACGCGGGTGCACACGCCGCGACGCTGGGGACAGGCCTCCAGGGCGGGCACATTGCTCTTTTCCTTGGCACGCTTGCGCGGCTTGCGTACCAGCTGATTGATTGTAGCCATGTAATACAGTCTCCGGACGCCTCGATCTTCTTGCCGAAGCGCCAAAAATTCGTGCAGAGGACACCCCATCCGCTCTGTTGAGCTCGAAGCGGACGGCATCTTGCAGTCGAATCGGTTATTTTCGCCTTGCGGCCTGGGCCGCGGGAACAAAATCAACAAGGCCGAAAACGTCTCAGCCTTGTGCGAAGACCGCGCATTCTAGATATGCGCGGCCTTCGTGTCAAGCCCTGTTCGGAAAATAAGCAGGATATTTTCCGGGTATCAGGATGGCTTTTCTCAGGACTCCGTCTCCGTAGAGGATGCTTCCGAGTTGCTCAGAGCCTCCTTGATGACCGCTTCCACCTCTTCACTGGCCATTTCCACGGGCTCACCACTGGCCAGGGACGCCTCGGCACGGCGCTGACGGCGTGCCTCATGGTAGGCCAGGCCGGTTCCCGCCGGGATCAGACGGCCAACGATGACGTTCTCCTTGAGGCCATGCAGCCGATCCTCGGCGCCACGCACGGAGGCTTCCGTGAGCACCCGGGTGGTTTCCTGGAACGAAGCCGCGGAGATGAAGGACTCGGTGGCCAGGGATGCCTTGGTGATGCCCAGCAGCAGGGGCTCCCAGGTCGCCGGCATGCCGCCTTCCTTCTCCACCTTCTCGTTATCTTCCATCACCTTGGACTTGGATACCTGCTCACCACGCAGCAGCTTGGTATCACCGCCGTCAACGATCTCCACCTTGCGCAGCATCTGGCGGATGATGACCTCGATGTGCTTGTCATTGATCTTCACGCCCTGCAGGCGGTACACGTCCTGGATCTCCTGCACCAGGTACTCGGCCAGCGCCGTCACCCCGCGCAGGCGCAGGATATCGTGGGGATTGAGCTCACCGTCGGCGATGACTTCACCCTTCTCCACGTGCTCACCCTCGAACACATCGACGTGACGCCACTTGGGAATCAGGGACTCCACCTGCTCTCCGTCAGCCGTGGTGATCACCAGGCGCTGCTTGCCCTTGGTGTCCTTGCCGAAACCGATGGTGCCGCTGGCTTCCGCCAGGATGGCCGGCTCCTTGGGCTTGCGCGCCTCGAACAGGTCGGCAACACGGGGCAGACCACCGGTGATATCGCGGGTCTTTGAGGATTCCTGGGGAATACGCGCCAGTACGTCACCCACGCCAACTTCCGCGCCATCCTGCACACTGACCACGGCGCCGGCAGGCAGCACGTAGTTGGCGGGCAGGGTGGTACCGGCAAGGTTGATGTCGTTGCCCTTATCGTCCACCAGCTTGACCATGGGACGCAGGTCCTTGCCGCTGGTGGGGCGCTGCTTGGGATCGATGACTTCCAGGGAAGTCAGCCCGGTAACATCATCGGTCTTGGTCTGTACGGTGACACCATCAACGAAATCGACGAAACGCAGGATACCCGCCACCTCGGTGATGACCGGGTGCGTATGCGGATCCCAGGTGGCGACCAGCTGGCCGGCTTCCACGGCTTCGCCGTTCTTCACCTGCAACTCGGCACCATAGGGCAGCTTGTAGCGCTCGCGCTCGGAACCGCGGGTATCGTGGACGATGATCTCACCGGAGCGTGATACCGCCACCAGCTTGCCGTCACCACGCTCCACGGTCTTGATGTTGTGCAGGGTTACACTACCCGCGTTCTTCACCTCGATGCTGCTCACCGCGGCAGACCGGGACGCGGCGCCACCGATATGGAAGGTACGCATGGTGAGCTGGGTGCCAGGCTCGCCGATGGACTGGGCAGCCACCACGCCGACGGCCTCGCCGATATTGACGCCGTGACCGCGACCCAGGTCGCGTCCATAGCAGCGGCTGCAGATGCCGTACTTGGCTTCGCAGCTGATGGCGGAACGCACGGTCACCTGGTCCACGCCGTTCTCTTCCAGCATGTCCACCAGGGCTTCGTCCAGCAGCACGTTGGCTTCCACCAGCACCTCATCGGTGCCCGGCTTGTAGACTTCCCTGGCGGTCACCCGGCCCAGAATACGCTCGCGCAGGGCCTCGACGACGTCACCTCCCTCGATGATGGGCTGCATGAGCAGACCATTCTCCGTACCGCAATCTTCCTCGGTGATGACCAGGTCCTGGGCCACGTCCACCAGGCGGCGGGTGAGGTAACCGGAGTTGGCGGTCTTCAGGGCGGTATCCGCCAGACCTTTCCGCGCACCATGGGTGGAAATGAAGTACTGCAACACGTCCAGGCCTTCACGGAAGTTGGCCGTGATGGGCGTCTCGATGATGGAGCCGTCCGGCTTGGCCATCAGGCCCCGCATGCCGGCCAGCTGACGAATCTGGGCAGCGGAACCCCGGGCGCCGGAATCGGCCATCATGAAGATGGAGTTGAAGGAATCCTGCTTGACTTCGTTGCCGTCCTTGTCAAGAACGGTTTCCGTGCCCAGTTGATCCATCATGGCCTTGGCCACCTGGTCGTTGGCATGGGACCAGATGTCGATGACCTTGTTGTAACGCTCGCCGTTGGTCACCAGGCCGGAGGCGTACTGGTCCTCGATTTCCTTGACTTCCTTTTCCGCAGCCGCCAGCAGGGCTTCCTTCTCGGCGGGAACCACCATGTCGTCAGCGCACACGGAAGCGCCAGCCTTGGCCGCCATGCGGAAGCCCATGTACATGAGCTGGTCGGCGAACACCACGGTGTCCTTCAGGCCCAGCTCCCGGTAGCAGGTGTTTACCAGGCGGGAGATGGCCTTCTTGTTGAGTACCGTGTTGATGAGCTTTTCATAGGACAGGCGGCGGGGAATGATCTCCCACAGTATGGCCCGGCCGATGGTGGTGTCATAGACCCTGTACTCAGTGGCATAGCTGCCGTCTTCCTGCAGCACTTCCTCGTCGATGCGCACCTTGACCCTGGCATGCAGCTCTGCTTGGCCGGTCTCGTAGGCGCGACGCGCCTCGGCGATATTGGCCAGCGCCATGCCCTCACCCTTGGCGTTGATGCGTTCGCGGGTCATGTAGTACAGGCCCAGCACCACGTCCTGGGTAGGCACGATGATGGGCTCGCCGTTGGCGGCGGACAGAATATTGTTGCTGGCCATCATCAGGGTGCGCGCTTCCAGCTGGGCTTCCAGGGACAGGGGCACGTGCACGGCCATCTGGTCGCCGTCGAAGTCGGCGTTGAAGGCGGTACAGACCAGAGGATGCAGCTGGATGGCCTTGCCCTCGATGAGCACGGGCTCGAAGGCCTGGATGCCCAGACGGTGCAGGGTGGGCGCCCGGTTGAGCATCACGGGGTGTTCGCGGATGACGTTCTCCAGGATGTCCCAGACTTCCGCGGCGCCGCGATCCACCAGCTTCTTGGCCGCCTTGATGGTGGTGGCCAGGCCGCGGGACTGCAACTTGGCGAAGATGAAGGGCTTGAACAGCTCCAGGGCCATGCGCTTGGGCAGGCCGCACTGGTGCAGCTTCAGGGTCGGGCCCACCACGATGACGGAACGGCCGGAGTAGTCCACCCGCTTGCCCAGCAGGTTCTGGCGGAAGCGGCCCTGCTTGCCCTTGATCATGTCGGCCAGGGATTTCAGCGGGCGCTTGTTGGTGCCGGTGATGGCGCGACCGCGGCGACCGTTGTCCAGCAGGGCATCCACGGCTTCCTGCAGCATGCGCTTCTCGTTGCGCACGATGATGTCCGGCGCGGTGAGTTCCAGCAGGCGCTTCAGGCGGTTGTTGCGGTTGATCACCCGGCGGTACAGGTCGTTCAGGTCCGAGGTGGCGAAACGACCGCCATCCAGGGGCACCAGGGGGCGCAGCTCGGGCGGCAGCACGGGCAGCACCTTGAGGATCATCCACTCGGGGCGGTTGCCGGAATCCTGCAGGGACTCCAGCAGCTTCAGCCGCTTGGCGATCTTCTTGATCTTGGTCTCGGAATTGGTGGAACCGATCTCCTCGCGCAGCTTGGCGATTTCCGCGGGAATATCCAGGGAAGACAGCAGCTCGTTGACCGCCTCGGCGCCCATGCGGGCGTCAAACTCGTCACCGTTCTCCTCGATGGCTTCCAGGTACTGCTCGTCGTTCAACAACTGGCCGCGTTCGAGCATGGTCATGCCGGGATCGATGACCACGTAGGACTCGAAGTACAGGATGCGCTCGATGCTCTTCAGGGTCATGTCCAGCAGCAGACCAATACGCGAAGGCAGGGATTTGAGGTACCAGATGTGGGCCACGGGGCTGGCCAGCTCGATGTGGCCCATGCGCTCGCGGCGTACCTTGGAGAGGGTGACTTCCACGCCGCATTTCTCGCACACCACGCCGCGGTGCTTGAGGCGCTTGTATTTGCCGCACAGGCACTCGTAGTCGTTGACCGGGCCGAAAATCTTGGCGCAGAACAGGCCTTCCCGCTCCGGCTTGAAGGTACGGTAGTTGATGGTCTCGGGCTTTTTCACCTCGCCAAAGGACCAGGACCGGATCATGTCCGGAGAGGCCAGACCAATGCGAATGGCGTCGAACTCTTCGTTCTGCCCCTGTTGCTTCAGAATCTTCAAAAGATCTTTCACGAATCTATCTCCGTTGTATCGCTGCTCGACTCAAGGACGCGGTGCGCCTCAGTCCTGCTCCAGCTCGATGTTGATGCCCAGCGATTTGACTTCTTTCACCAGTACGTTGAAGGACTCGGGCATACCGGCCTCCATCTGGTGGTTACCGTCCACGATGTTCTTGTACATGCGGGTCCGTCCGTTGACGTCATCGGACTTGACGGTAAGCATTTCCTGCAGGGTGTAGGCCGCGCCATAGGCTTCCAGGGCCCAGACTTCCATTTCCCCGAAGCGCTGGCCGCCAAACTGGGCCTTGCCGCCCAGGGGCTGCTGGGTGACCAGGCTGTAGGGACCGGTGGAGCGCGCATGCATCTTGTCGTCAACCAGGTGATTGAGCTTGAGCATGTACATGTAGCCCACGGTGACGGGACGCTCGAAAGGCTCGCCCGTACGGCCATCGTACAGGGTGCACTGGCCGGATTCCGGCAAGCCTGCCAGTTTCAGCAGGTGGCGGATCTCCTCTTCGGTGGCGCCGTCGAACACGGGCGTGGCCACGGGTACGCCCTTGCGCAGGTTGGCCGCCAGCTCCAGGATCTCCTCGTCACTGAAGGAATCCAGGTCTTCCTGCTTGCCGCTGAAGTTGTAGATCTGGTCCAGGTATTTGCGGATCTCCTTGATCTTGGCCTGGGCATCGAGCATCTCGCCGATGCGCTCGCCCACTCCCTTGGCCGCGAAGCCCAGGTGAGTTTCCAGGATCTGGCCGATGTTCATCCGCGAGGGCACGCCCAGAGGGTTGAGGGCAATGTCCACGGGACGACCGTTCTCGTCGAAGGGCATGTCCTCCACGGGCACGATCTGGGAAATTACACCCTTGTTGCCGTGGCGGCCGGCCATCTTGTCGCCGGGCTGGATGCGGCGCTTGATGGCCACATAGACCTTGACCATCTTGAGCACGCCGGGCGCCAGGTCGTCGCCGGTGGACAGCTTGCGCTTCTTGTCCTCATAGTAGTCACGGAACTTCTGGCGCTGCTCTTCCACCTGCTTAGCAATGGCTTCAAGCTGCTGCTGGGCCTCCTCATTGCGCAGGCGGATCTCGAACCACTGGTCGCGATCCAGATCGGCCAGGTAGCCCTTGGTGATCTTGGAACCGGCCTTGAGGCGGTTGGGCCCGCCTTCGGCCACCTTGCCGGAAAGCATCTTCTCCACACGGGCGAAGGTGTCCTCTTCCATGATGCGCTGCTGGTCGGCAATGTCCTTGCGGATGCGTTCCAGTTCGGCTTCCTGGATTTCCAGGGCGCGGGCGTCCTTCTCCACGCCATCGCGGGTGAACACCTGCACGTCGATGACAGTGCCGGAAACGCCGGATTTCACCCGCAGGGAGGTATCCTTCAC